>CAXSEA010000274.1:0-4504 GCA_964235675.1 uncultured Armatimonadales bacterium
TGGATTTGTCCGCCGCCGATTTGCGGGTGGGGTCGCTGGCGGATGTGGATTTGGATGAGTTGCTGCGGCTGGGGAACCCATCCGTCACTTTGTGACACCTTCCCTGTAGGGAACGAAAAGTCTACAGCAGGGTACTTGCCCGGCTTGCACCGAGCGCCATCTTATATTTCCTTCCCTACAGGGAAGGTGTCACAAAGTGACGGATGGGTTCTTACGCCGCTTGCCACTTCACCTGAGACTCGGGCGTGAGCGGCTGCGATTGCGCGCTCATCTCGTGCCACACGCGCAACGCCTCATCGCTCAAGCCGCGCAGGCTGCCGGCGTTGGTGACGACATAATCATAGGATGGATAGCCGTCGAGGGAGCGCTCGGTGATGTGGGTGTCGTTTTGGGGTAGGCCGGGGCGCTCCACGCGAACCGCGTAGCCGCCGCGCCCTCGCGCCCATTCGGCTTCGTTCTCGAAGCGGATGCCGCTCATGATGAACAAGCATTTTGGGGTCCGGCCACTCATGTGGTGGCGCTCAGTTTCGGCGGCGAAGCACTCGATCTCGTGGGACATCTGGCGCAGCCAGTAATCGTCGCCGTGACGCTCCCGCTGGCTGGCACCTTGGAATTGGAGCAGGGGCCGATAAGCCTCTTTGCCGGGGCCCATCAGCAGCGAATAGGCCTGCTCCGGGTTCGCGCCGACTTTCGGGGCGATCAGCGCCGCCGCTTCCCGCGCGACTAATTCGCTGCATCCCCGCTGCGCTACCCGGCAGCCTTCGGCGGCGGCGACTGCCGCGATCATGTCGGCGAGCGTGCTTTTGCCGGCGTGCTTTCGTCCGGCGATAGCGATCAAAATAAGCTGCGAGCTTGCCTGATTCACGGGTGTAGTTGTACCACCCATCCGGCGCTTTGCGCCACCTTCCCGGTCGGGAAGGAAAAGTCTACGGCCGCATTCTCAAGCGATTGAAACCAAGCGCCATCTTATGTTTCCTTCCCGACTGGGAAGGTAGCGCAAAGCGCCGGATAGGTTCCTACGCTCGCCGCGCCGAATTTCCAATCGGGCGTTGCTGCGGGAATCCGCCTTGATCCTGCTTTAAGTCGGCGATCTGGCTTTGCGCGGCTTTGATTCGGTCGGTGGTCAGGGGATGGTTGGACAGAAAGTCTCCGGACAGCCCTCCGCCGCCGTTTCCGGCTTTGCTCAGGAGGACGTTGAACATGTCGATCATGCCCTGCGGGTTGTAGCCGGCGGCGGTCATGTCTTCGAGTCCGCCGTGGTCGGCCTGGGCTTCCTCGCCGCGCGAGTATTTCAGGCTCATCGCCTGATCGCCGAACTGAATCGCGGTTTGAGCGGCGCTGCTGTTGTGAAACAGCGCGCCGAGCCCCATCGCCAAGATATCATTTTTCTGCTGGTTTTGGTACGCTTTAGCCCAGTGCTCCAGGCGGACATGGGTCATCTCGTGGCCCACTACTCCGGCGAGCTCGTCCTCGGTGGTGAAGTTGTCGTACAGGCCGGTAAAGAAGAACAATGGGCCGCCGGGCAGGGCGAAGGCGTTCAATTCTTTGCTTTCAATCAGGTGGAAATCGTAGTTCCAGCGGCTGCGGTCCGGCTCTTGCAGAGCGTTCACCAGCCTCGCGCCAACCGCTTTTAACTCGACAGTGCGGCTGTCGTTGACCACTTTGTACTGCTTAAGTACGTCCTGCTCCGCTTGCAAGCCGGCTTTTTTCTGGTCGTCTACGCTGGGCCGTCCGAACAAGTCGGCGTGGGCCGCGTCCGGGGCGAAAAGCATCGGCGCGGCGGCGATTGCGGCGGTGGCCAGCGCGGTGCGGGACAAGAACTGGCGGCGCGTGACTCGGGCGATAGTCTCGGCGACGCCCTGCGAATCAGGCTGCGGATTGTGTTTGCAGTGGGCGATGTTGAAGCAGTTGCACATAAGATTTGTGGAGACCGGGTTTGACTCGGCGCAGTTTAAAGTTTATTGATTAGACGCAGGTTACCCAGGCGCGGTTCCGTAGGCTGCATTTATCCCAGCGGCTGCACGGCGATTTTATTGGGCGCTTGGGCATCGAACTCGGCGAGCAGCTCCTGAGCGCTTTTGTAGGCGTTGCGACCCTCGGGAGAATCCGGCGTGTAGCTGAGATGGTAGCAATCGTACTGCGCGCCCAGGATCTCCCGCATCGCGGCTTTGTCCACCTCGCCGGCCGAGAATTGACTCACCAATTGCTGATCGAACGGGATGACGTTAAAGTGCAGCGGGACTGATTTGTCCGTGTCCACTCCGTAGTTGGGGCAACGATAAGTCCAGCCGCAAAGATAGAGATTGAGCTGGTTCCAATCCACATGGACGCTGCGGAGTTTCAAGTCGGCGATCATCGCCTTGCGGATGCCGTTGAACAGCTCCAGGCGCGAGACTCGGCGGCGCGTGTCGCAGGAGACCTCGAAGGTGATCGCCCGGACGCCGCGCTCGCGGATCAGAAAGGCCATCAGCGCGCAGATGGTCGCTTGCGCGTACAAGCGGATGCCGTTTTTGGTGACTTTGTTGAGCTTTTGCTCGATTTTGTCGCTACGCGAAGCGCCCTCGCCGCGCGGCGCGTCGGCCAAGGTGGTGTCGGCCATGTAGTACCAGATCGCGAACACCTTGCTTTGCTCGTGGAAGACGCCGGAGATCATCGCGACGACGACGTCGTTGCAGGTGCTGACCGCCATCACCTGCTCGATTCCCTCCACTTTGGAGTCGTCCGCGCCGAACTCGGCGATGAAATCTCGGAACTCAGCCGCGCTTTCAAAGGCCGATGGGTCCACCGATTTCTTATTCAGCGCGCCTTCGTAGACCGCGCCGATACCGTCCTTGATCTTCTGCGTGAATTTGTTCGACTGATACGTATCGCTGATCACCTGGCTGCGCAGCTGCTGGGCGAGCGCCGCGCGAGTGGCGTCGCGGGTCATATTGAAAATCGGCTCCAGCCATTCTCCGGGTATAAGCGAGAGGACGTTGAACTCTTCCACCACAGGCTCCTTTTTCGGCCAACCACCGACGGGCTATACCTTGACTCATATGCCAGAAGCGGATATCACAGCAGGCAAGCTCCCGGAGGGTTTCAGTGTCCATGAGATTACGTCGCTGGACGATCCCTATTATGACGCATGGCTGGATTTGTACCAGCAATCGTTTCCCTTGAACGAGCAGATGCTGGTCAGCGAGCTGAACCGAACGCTCCGAAGCAAGGCCAAGGGGCTATCGCCGGGAGAACTCTACTGGGCGCTGCTGGATGGCAGCGGCCAACTGACCGGCATGGCGCGGTTTAATCTTCCGGCGGCCAATTTCGCGGCAGCGCTCTGGTATATCGCCGTGCGGAGCGAGGCCCGTTCGCAGGGTATCGGGAGCCGGTTCTACCAGGCCGTAATCGAGCATACCCGCCGAACATCGGGCGATGCGGCGGAAGCGGTTGTCTTTGAAGTGGAAACGCCGGCGAACTCCAACGCCGGCGAGCCAAGCGACGCCAAGCGACGCATCGCGTTTTACCGGCGCAATGGCGCGCGTCTGCTGACCGGCATCCGCTACGTGCAATCCGTCGGATGGCAGCCGCCGATCGAGATGAGCGTCATGCTGCACCCGCTCGCCGAGCTATCGCCTTCCCGCGCCTTTGAACTAGCTAAAGCCACTCTGGGAGCAACGGTCGAGCAAATCGGCGAGCTTCATTTGGATTGAACAGCAAAGCCAGCCCAAAACTACGAAACGATTGCTTCAGGCTGGCGTCGGTACAGTTTGCGAAGGACTCAACGCTCGATTTTAGCCGCCGACGAGACGCATATTCATGGTGATTGTCATGTGCGTCGTGAACGCGCCCATGCTCATGCCCATACCGTTCTGCGACGCGGCTCCGGCAGGCGCTTTGCTTTTCATGGTCATCACCATCTTCGTGGCGGTGCCGGTCAAGGTACCCGAGGTGACGTCGAACTGCTGGTGGCTGGTGCCGGTGGAGGTGGTGGACATCTGCATCATCGCGCCCGCCTTGGGCGCGACATTCATCGAGTAGCGGGTGGCGATATCGGCCACGGAATGCCCGCCTGACGATTTCAAGCCGACCAGGGACTGCTTGATGTTCACCTGCCCCGCGCCGAGTCCGCCCATGCCGGAGGCGCTGCGCCAGATGTCGCCGACAGACACCGGATGGTCCGGGAACGCCCCGAGCTGACCGAGGCCGTTGCCGCCGCTCGCGCCGGGCATAATCATCGACATCGCGCCGCCGGAGGGTGAGCCCGCGCCGCCCATGTTCGCGGAAATGGGCTTGCCGAGCGGCGAGACCACTTCGGTAATAGTCATCGGCGGAATATGCGGCATCCCCGAGGTGAGTGGTTTGCCGTTCATGGTCATGGTGGAACTTGGCGTGTCGCTCTGCACCAAGATTGTCGCGTTGCCGCTGGCCGGATCGACGGATTTCACCGTCTCGGTCATCATCATGGTCATACGGCTGTTCATCGCTATGCCCATCGTCGAGCCGACCGAGCTTTCAGTCATCT
>CAXSEA010000275.1:0-4473 GCA_964235675.1 uncultured Armatimonadales bacterium
CTACGGAATCGATTTGTACCGCGAGCTAAAGTTGCCTGAGCTGCTGGCTCGCCTGGGCGAGATCGATGGGCTGGACTGGATTCGGCTGCTGTATTGCTATCCGACGATGGTGACGCCCAAGTTGATCGAGACGATTGCCGAGCAGCCGAAAGTCCTGCCTTATATCGATATGCCGTTGCAGCATGCCGATGACGAGGTGCTTCGTGCGATGAAGCGCGGGGGCAACCGCGACTTGTATTTGCGCTTGTTCGACAGGATGCGCGCATCTATCGACGGGCTTGCGCTCAGGACTACGTTTATCGTCGGCTTTCCCGGCGAAACGGACGCCGCATTCGACAACCTGAAGAGATTCACCGAAGACGTCGGGTTTGATCGTGTCGGCGTTTTTGAATACTCTCCCGAAGAGAATACGCCCGCGGGGCAGATGCCGAAAAGCTTGGAAGTGCCGAAGCGACTTGCCCGCGCGCGCCGCAACCAGCTGATGGAAGCGCAGCTGCCCATCTCCGAGGGGCGCAACCAACAGTTTGTAGGACGCGCTCTGGACGTGCTGGTGGAATCGCGCAATCCGCTTGGCGAGTGGGTCGGACGCAGCTACCGGGATGCTCCCGAAATCGATGGCTCGGTGATCATCGCATCGCCGCCCGTCGACAATATTATCGCTCTTGGCCAGATCGTCTCAGTGCGGGTGACATCCGCTCTGGCTTACGATCTCGTTGCCGAAGTACGCCTCTAATTCGTTTTGAAATCTGATAGACGCGCCGCAACAAAAGCGGCGCGGTTTGGAGTTTGGACATGCCATCGAAATCCGCTAGTAAGGGCCCATCCGCCGCGTCGGCCGGTTTGACCGAAGCCGCGCCGGGATCATTGGAGCAGATTGCCACCGACCTTCTCGTCGCTCGTATCCACCAGTTCCTCGTTTCCTACGGCGAGCCGGCGCGTCTCAGCGATATCGCTCAGGGGTTAGTCAACGACGGCGTCAGCGTGAATCTTGTTCGCACCACGCTGCAGCAGTACCCATCGCGCTTTATCGCGGTGGACCGTCGCTGGGATGTCCGCTCCCGCTATCTTGACCGGCAGCGCCCCACCAGCAAGCTGCTGGAGGAGATCGTCTCCAGCTACGACGCTCCTATCGCCGCCTGGGACGCATCGCATGAGCTTGGCCTGGTAATTGGCCGCAGCGCGCAAGGAACCCGCCCCATCGTCGAGCGCTTGCTCAAGTCGCCGGCCACTTACGTGCCGCTGACCGAGCAGGGCGTCGAAGTGAAGTACGGGTTGGCGTCATGGCTGCTCGACGTTCAAAGCTATAACTCCGACGCCGATATTCTTTTTTATAACTTCTTGTCCGCCGACGCGGCGAAGCTCTACGAAGGCGTCCCGACCGATTGGGAAAAAGATCCGCTCGCTTCGGCGCTTGCGGTCATTGCCGCGACACCCGGCGCGGCGCCGAAAAGTGTCGATAACCGTCTGATGCTCTTTCTAGCCTATAAAGAGCTGGAAGACGATTATGTAGGCGCTGAGATTTTCAACGCTTTGATTACGTCCGGGCGATGCATCATGCTGCCGGGCCATCGTTGGACCGACCAGGCGGGCCTGGACGCAATCCGCGCGGAGCTGGGCCGCTTGGCGGAGCGCATCGGCGATATGCCGGAGGACGAGCAGAACGGAACCGACGAAGCGACGCCGCTGAATATCGCGGCGAACGATCTGGAAGAGATGTTCCGGATTGTCACGGCGAGCGACGAGGCGCTTTCGGCAAACCGGCTCCTCGAAGAGCTGTACGATATTACGCCCGGCGAGCGAACCTATACGCAGGACCTGCAAGTGGTTGTCGATACGCTGAAATCGCATTCCAACCGGTTCCTTTGGGTTGGGTACGACCGTTTCCGCGCCGCCGGCAGCCTGCCCGCGTATATCGGCATGGTGCCGGAAAGCCTGCAGTTCCCGGCGACGCCGCAGCTCGCGGACGAGAACGAGGACGTTTTCGACCAGTTGATCGAGGACGAGGGCTTTGAGCGGGGCTTAGACCGCGATATTCGCAACCCGGTGGCAATGGACGTCGGCGATCAGGACGCTTCCGACATGATGATCTGGCCGGACGGGGAAAGCGGCGACTCGCGCTCGGTTCGTCTGGTGTTGAAGGCGCACCATAAGGAGATCGGCACGTTCCCGATGTGTCAGCTGCCGCCGGGATTTCTTCCCGCCGAGCCGCAGGTAATCGAGTTGACGCTTCGTGACAGTCGCGGCGGCGAGCATCAGGTGTTCGCGGATGCCGAGACCCAGCTGATTTACGGTATCGGATTGTTCGACTTGTACTCCGCTATCGCGGCGGAATCGGGCGCGGTGTTCTATTTCGAGAAGACATCCAGCCCCGGTGAGCTTCGGTTCGTCAACAACAACGAGACCGACGACAATATCTATATCTCACCCGAGCGGATGGAGCAGCTGCAGAACTACCGCGGCGAAATCGAATCCGGTCCGGCGACATCGACTTACGACCTGGTGCGGTATATTTTGGAGCACACGAACCAAGCTATGTCGTACATGGCGCTGTTAGCCGAGGTCAATATCGTGCGCCGGACTACGCGTCGGCAGCTAGCATCTATTTTGAGCGGCTGGGCTGGATATGTGGCTAAGGGCGGCTTGTGGAGCTATGACGCTAAAAAGGGCGCGACCGGGTTCAATAAGAACAGGCGCAAGTACATTATCTAGGTTGGTGGATCGCTTGATGGGTGCGCCGATATAGAATCACACCCAGGCGGCCAAATGGCCGCCTGGGTGTTTTTGTGGAGCGGGCGGGCATGTCAGCGGTGTGAGGCAGGTACGATACCGGCTATGAAGACCATCACCGTACGATTAGAGTTTCCGCTCGAGCGCGTTAAAGAGCCTGTCGTCAGTCATCTGGTACGCGACTTTGACGTTTCACCCAACGTCCTCGCCGCCGATATCGAAGCCGGAAAAGGCGGGTGGATGAAGCTTGGCTTGTCGGGCGACGACGCCAATGTCGAAAGCGCTCTCCGCTGGGTCGAGTCGCTGGGTATCACTACGAAATCCGAGCCTGCGGCGGCCTTGTAAACAGCGAGGCTACTCGGCGAGCATCGCCAGAAGCTCCCGCGCCTGCTGGGCACCGGAGCGAAACGCGTGCAGCACGGTGTCGATTTCGGCGTGGGTGATAATCAGCGGCGGCTCGATGCGGATGACGTTTGGGTTATTGAGCGTGTAGGCGGCTACGACACCGTCGTGCACCAAGGCGCCGATGGCAATTTTGGCGATGTCGGGGTCGGTGAACTCCACGCCGATCATCAGCCCCTTGCCGCGAACGTCGCTGATGATATCGCTGAACTCGCCGCGAAGCCGGCTTAGTCCGGTCATAAAGTATTCGCCCATTTCAGCGGCTCGTTTAATTAAGCCTTCATCGAACGTGGCTTGAATCGCGGCGATGGCGGCGACGCACGCCAGCTCGTTGCCGCCGAACGTGGAGCTATGGATAAACGGGTTTTCTCGAAAAACTTTGTTCCAGATCGCGGGTGTGGCGACGAATGCGCCCACCGGCATGACTCCGCCGCCAAGCGCTTTTGCCAGAGTCATGATGTCGGGCTGAGTATCGGTGTGGTTGACCGCGAAGAGCTTGCCGGTTCTGCCGAGTCCGGTTTGGATTTCATCAACGATCAGCAGCGCTCCGCTTTGGTCGCATAGCTGGCGCAGGCCGGGAAGGTAATCCTCCGACGGTACCTGAATGCCGCCTTCGCCCTGAATCGGCTCAACGATAACTGCGGCAGTGTCTGAGTTGATCGCGGCGGACGCCGCCTCCAAATCGTTCCAAGCCACGTGCGTGACGTGCGGGAGCAGTGGGCCGAACGGAGTGCGGTAGGCGTCGCGCCCGGTCGTGCTGAGAGCGCCCATGGTTTTACCATGGAACCCTCCTTGGCAGGCGACGATGCCGTTTCGCCCGGTGGCCATTCGCGCGATTTTCAGTGCGCCCTCGACCGCTTCCGCGCCGGAGTTGCAAATAAACGAGTACTGGAGATCGCCCGGCGTTATCTCCGCCAGCAGGGCGCAAAGATCGGCTAAGGGCTTGTTGAGAAACGTTTTAGACGAGAGCGGCATCAAATCGAGCTGCCGCTTGACCGCTTCCACGACTTTCGGGTGGCGATGGCCCAGCGAAAAGACGCCGTAGCCGCCCAGGCAGTCGATGTACTCGTTGCCTTCGAGGTCGGTGATTCTGGTGCCGCTCGCGGAGTGCTCGATATGGTCGAACCCGCCAATTTTCAGGAGCGCTACCTGAGTCGGATTGATAAACTTCTGGTATTTATCGACGACTTCGTCGGTGGCCGATTCTACGGCGTCAGCTATCAGTGTCAATGGTTTGTCCTTCGTATCGATTAAGCCGCGCGTGCTTCATAAATTCAAGTCAGCGAATCGCCGATGGTATCAGAGCGGCGGCGGAGTGAAAAAACGTGCTGCGCGGTGAGGGTG
>CAXSEA010000276.1:0-4447 GCA_964235675.1 uncultured Armatimonadales bacterium
AATCGACGCGAGCACCATCGACCGCGAGAAAGTGTTCACTCAGTCCCGCTACGATAAGGGCGGCGACGATGCTTATATCAACTGCCCCTTCAGCCGCGATGAGTACGAGGCGTTCTACACCGCGCTGCTCCACGCGGAAATGTCTCCGGTGCAGGAGCATGAGTCGGGCACGAAGTTCTTTGAAGGCTGCCTGCCCATCGAAGTGCTGGCCGGACGCGGCCCTAAAACGCTTTCGTTTGGCCCGATGAAGCCCGTCGGCCTGACCGACCCGCGCACCGGCAGACGCCCGTGGGCGGTGGTGCAGTTGCGCCAGGAGAACTTGGCGGCGACACTGTACTCGATGGTCGGTTTTCAAACCCGAATGAAATGGGGCGAGCAGAAGCGCGTGTTCCAGATGATCCCCGGCTTGGAGAACGCCGAGTTCGTCCGCTACGGCGTCATTCACCGCAACACGTACCTCAAATCGCCTGACTTGCTTGCGCCGACGCTGCAGCTCCGCGCTCATCCCCGCGTGCTGTTCGCCGGACAGATCACCGGCGTCGAGGGCTACGTCGAATCCGCCGCGTCCGGCATACTCGCCGGGCGGAACGCTGTCGCGGCGGCATCGGGCACTGAGCTGCTCACCTTGCCGACAACCACCATGCTGGGCGCGCTGATCGATTATGTATGCCACTACGAAGGCAAGGATTTCCAGCCGATGAACTCCAACTGGGGCATCGTGCCGCCGCTCGACAATCCGCCCCGCGACAAGAAAGAAAAGGCTCGACTATATGCCGAGCGAGGCTTGGAAGCGCTTGAGTCTACGGTGCCGGGCCTCCGGACACTGGCACCTGTTTCCTAGCTCTCCACCCTAGTTTGCGGCGCTCGAGGCGCTCTGAAGCTATGGACTCCTACGTCGACCAGTTTCTTGCGTATCTCCGCCTCAGCCGCAACGCCTCCGAGTTGACTTGTAAGTCCTACGGCGAGGATATCAGCCAGTTTATCGCCTACGCTTGTGAGGTTCACGGCGCTAGTTCGCCTCAGCAAATTACACTGCTCATCGTCCGCGCGTTCATCGGCGCGCGGTTGGAATGGAGCCGGGCGACTCGCGCCCGAAAGGTCGCGTCGCTCCGATCTTTCTTCGCGTTTCTAGTCAAGCGCGGCGAACTGTCCATCTCTCCGGCTTCAGGGCTGCGGACGCCGAAGCAAGACAAGCGCCTTCCGAAGTTTTTGCGCCCCGATGAAGTCGCCGCGCTCATGGCGGCTCCGGAAAAAATCTGCCGCTCCGCTCATATCGCCTCGCGGGACAAAGCCCTGCTGGAGATGCTTTACGCCAGCGGAATGCGCGCCGGAGAGCTGGTCAAGCTCGATGCGGCCAGCGTCGATCTGACTGAAGGCATCGCTATCGTCCGGGGCAAAGGCGACAAAGAGCGGATGGTTCTGCTGGGTGAGCCTGCGGTGGACGCATTGCGCGGCTACCTGAGCGGTGCAAGGCCCCAGCTTATCAAAGCGGATTCGGCGGTCGATAAAAGCACCCCGGCATTATTTATCAACTATCAAGGCAACCGCTTGTCCGACCGCGGCGTGCGGAAATTGTTCGATAAATACTGCACCCATGCGAGCGCGGCGCTGAAAATCACGCCTCACGTGCTGCGCCACTCCTTCGCCACGCACCTGCTGGCCGGCGGCGCCGACCTGCGCATCGTCCAGGAGCTGCTGGGACATGTCAGCGTCGCCACCACTCAAGTCTACACGCACGTCACGCCCGAGCGCTTGCGCGACGTTTACAGCAAAGCACATCCGCTAGCGCAAGACGCCACTGAAGAGCGACGATAATCACCCTAAGACTTAACGGTGCTGATTAGTGGGTAAATACTGCTCGCTCCTTCCGGCAATCCGCTTTGAAACAGCATTGTCGCGCTGGTTTATCCGTTTGCAGCCTTCCCCGCACCCCACGCTCTTAGAAAACGCACTGCTCTATGAAAAATGTTGGATTTATCATCTTCACTCTGTTAGCTGGAGGCGGACTAGCGCTGCAAGCGGCGTTGAACTCGAAACTCGGTAAGGGCATTCAGCAGCCAATCGTAGCCGGAATCATCTCGTTTCTAGTCGGATTAGGAATTCTGTTTGTATTAAGCGCTACTGGTGCAATGGGGCGCATTAAAGTAGCGGGTATCGGCGAAGTGCCCTGGTGGGCCTGGTTTGGCGGCGTTTTCGGTGCCGTCTTTGTGGTGGTTGCGCTGGTAGGAGTGTCCAAGATCGGTACAGCTGTGCTACTCGCCTGCGCCGTCAGTGGCCAAATTGTCGTGGGCCTGCTCCTCGATACCATGGGGTGGCTCGGCGTCGAAAAGGTGCCGTTGTCAGGATGGAGAATAGGTGGCGCGTTACTTCTGATCGCCGGCGTCATAATTATGGGCAAGAAATAGCGTTCGCCTGATTATTCGGCTTTTCGCATGCTGCCGAAGAAATCGGGGTAACAACTGGTTGTGGCAACTAAAATCGTCTCTGTCGATGATGCAAAAGTTCTAGTAACACCGGACCCCGCCCCGAATGTCGCCCCGCGCATCTCCGTAATCATTAATCCCGTTTCGTGCCCGCTTGGCTCCGATCCGATGAAAGCCGAGATCGAGGCAGCGCTTGCCCAGCATGGCGCGACTGCAACCTTCTTTGAAACGTGCGAGGAAGAAACGGCAAGGCCTATTGCCGCGCGCGCGATCGAAGCCGGCAGCACTCTTATTATCGCAGCGGGCGGCGACGGGACTGTCATGGAGACGATCAACGCCGCCATGGGCACTCAGACGGTAATCGGGATCGTGCCCGCCGGGACCGGCAACCTCATGGCGGCAAACCTCAACATCCCTCTGACCGTTGAGGAAGCAGTCGCTACCGCGCTCACTGGCGTGGTCAAGAAGATCGATCTTGTGTCCATCGACGGTGGCGACCGGTATTTCGCAATCATGGGCGGCCTTGGTTATGACGCCGTCATTATGCGCAACACACCGCGTATAGTAAAGCAGAAGCTGGGGAAACTAGCCTACGCCGTGACGGCTATCCGCGAGATGCGCGGCATGAGATTCAGCGTTCAGCTTTTACTCGACGACGAACGCCGCATCCGAACGCATGCCAAAATGGTGCTGATCGCCAACATGGGCGAAGTAGTTAAGGGGGTGCGCCTGTTTCCCGACGCCGACCCTGGTGACGGAGCATTCGAGGTCGGGATTCTCAAATCGGGCGGCGTAAGAAGTATCTTAACCACGATCTGGCACATTGCGCGAGGCAAACCCGCCGATAGCCCCTACTTCGACCGCTACACAGCGCGTAAACTCATTTTGCGGACGCGCAAGCCCGTGCCTTATGAGCTTGACGGCGACGATTTAGGCGATGAAAACGTGCTCATGGCGGAGATTGCGCCCCATGCCGCGCGCATTATGGTGAGTGCGGCCTAGCCGATGCCTACTTTGCGCCGCTGTTAATTAATGCATCGATCTTACCGAGCAGCCGCTGAAATTCGATTGGCTTGGTATCGTAGTCGTCGCAGCCCGCTTCCATGGCTCGCTCGCGGTCGCTTGCCATTGCGTGGGCCGTCAGCGCGATAATCGGAATCGAGCGCGTATCATCCGAAGATTTGAGGATGCGGGTCGCTTCCCATCCGTCCAGGATCGGCAGACTCATGTCCATGAGAATCAATTCCGGATTCTCCGAACGCGCCATGGCAAGCGCTTGCTCGCCATCAACCGCGCAAACCACCTCATGCGACTTGCGTTGGAGCCGCCGGGACAGCATGTCTCGGTTGTCTTCGTTGTCTTCCACCAGGAGTAGTTTAGCCATATTCGTCGTTGATTGCCAGGCGTGTCTGTGCAGGGCTATTGAGCGTTGCGGCTTTGCACCGTTTGGTCGATAGTCTGCTTGATTTGCGACAATATCCATTTCTGATCGCCCCCGCCTTTTTGCAGGATGTTTTCTACGTTGCCGTTTAGCCGGATGCGGTCTTCCTCGTTGATATCTTTCGCCGTTAGGACAACTACCGGAATATCGCTCCAGCGCTGCTCTTGGTGCAGGCGCGTCGAGAATTCAAAGCCATCCATCTCCGGCATCATCAGGTCGAGCAAAATCAAATCGGGCAGCGCGCCCGCTTCCAGCCGGGATAAAGCGACTTTGCCGTTTTCGGCTTCGATCACTCGCCAGTTCTCATGCTCCATCACGCGGCGCATAATCTCGCGAGTCGGCTCGTCATCCTCGACCAGCAGCACGACGCACGGATAGCCGCGGCAGAGGCGATGCTTCTGCAGCACGTTGGCAAGCCGGGCGCGGTCAACCGGCTTCGTCAAATATTCCGACGCGCCCAGGTGAAATCCAAGCTCCTTATCGTGCGCCATAGTCACCATGACGACCGGAATATCGTTCGTCGCGGCATCGTTTTTCAAAATGGAGAGAACCGTCCAGCCATCGATTCGCGGCATCAACACGT
>CAXSEA010000277.1:0-4437 GCA_964235675.1 uncultured Armatimonadales bacterium
ATCGATCCGCAAAGTCGGAATATCGTTTACGATTACCGCTCCCGCTTCGATCTCGTTAAACGCCTGCATCACTCGCCCAATATCCCGCGTGAATATCCCCGCCTGCAATCCGTAATCCGATTCGTTCACCAACGCCAGCGCCTCATCCCATACAGCGTACCGCTGCAATGTCACCACTGGCCCAAAGATTTCCTGAGAAACGATCTTCATCCTAGACGAAACATTCTCGAACAGCGCGGGCGCAATCGCCAGCCCGCCGTATCCCGAGCGTGCCCCGCCGCACAGCAATTCCGCGCCTTGGCTGACTGCCTCCTGGATCCACGCATCTACTCGGTTGGCTTCTCGCGCCGAAACCATCGGCCCCACCTGCGTCTGCATGTCAGCCGGGTCGCCGATGCGCAGCGCGCGCACCCGCTCCAGCAGCAACTCCCGAAACCGCTCATAGGCCGACTCGTGCACGATTACCCGCTGCACGGCGATGCACACCTGCCCCGCGTAGCCATACCCGCCCTCGGCGCAGCGCGACGCGGCATTGGCTAAAGCGGCGTCGTCCAGATCGTCGCCAATCACCACCGCCGCGTTGCCGCCCAGCTCTAGCGTCACCTTCTTCCCGCCCGCCTTCGCCCGCAGCCTCCACCCGACTATGGCACTGCCCGTAAACGAAAGCATCTTCACCCGCGCATCGGTGACTAGCTGCTCGGCCACGTCGTTCTCGCAGTAGACTACCTGCACCGCGTCCACAGGAAACTCCTGCTCGCGGGCAACCTTTTGAAACAATTCGGCAAACAGCAGCGACGCCCCCGGCGCTTCCAGCGGCGGCTTCCACAAAATCGTATTGCCCGACGCCAGCGCCGGCCCCACCTTGTGGATGCCTAAATTCAGCGGAAAATTAAAAGGCGAGATGCCCGCAATCGGTCCAATCGGAAAGCGACGGGTAAACCCCACTCGCCCAGCCCCCGCCGGAGCGGTATCGAGCGGCACGGTCTCGCCGCCGATCCGCGTCGCCTCTCCCGCCGAGCCTTCCAAAACCCCCGCCGCGCGGTCCACCTCGATCAGCGACGACGACAGCGGCTTACCAGCCTCCCGCACTATAGCGTCGGCATAGTTTAATCTATCCTGGCGCACGCCCTCAGCCAGCGCTTTCAGCAACTCGGCGCGTCGATAAGCGGGAACACGGCGCGCCTGCTGGAACGCGGCGGCAGAACGGCCGATCGATTCCTCCATCTCCGACGAATCAATCAACCGAACGGAATTAACGATTTCGCCGCTGTACGGATTGTGAACCGGATACATAATTGCCATAACTGTGCCCTACAATAAACTATGCCAATTCGAGCGCTCATCACTTTGCTTCTCGCGTTTTTTGCCCCGCTACTCGTGAACACAAACGCCCACGCCGCTCCTGCCGTCTCCACTCTGCCGCAGCAAACCACCGACGCTATCGACGCGCTCGCCCGCTCCACCTTGCACGCCGAGCAGATTCCCGGCCTGTCGCTGGCCGTCGTGCAGGACGGCAAAGTGGCCTACGCCCAGGGCTACGGCTTCGCCAACATCGAACAAAAAGCGCCCGCGCGAGCCGAGACCGTGTACCCCATCGGCTCTCTTACCAAGCAGTTCACCGCCGCCGCCATCCTGACCCTGGCGCAAAGCGGCAAGCTGAAATCGCTCGACAAGCCCATCTTCCAACTCCTGCCGAAGCTAAAATTGCCGCCCGCGTGGAGCGCGATCACCGTCCGCGAGCTACTCAACCAGACATCCGGACTGTCGGACTACACCGGCCTAGCGAACTCCAACCCCGACACCGACCCGTTCCTCAAGCACTACACGCCGCAGGAAACCGTCAACATCATCGCCGCCAAGCCGCTTAAATTCACGCCGGGCACCCAGTTCGACTACTGCAACTCGAACTACTACCTTCTCGGAGAGATCGTCGCCGAGCAAAGTGGTCAGACCTATGACGCCTACGTGCGCGACAAACTCTTCGCGCCCCTCGATATGAGTGCCACCGGGCAGTATGACCCCGGCGTCGTCACGCCCCGGCGCGCGTCCGGCTACCTGCTTTCCCGCAACGTAATCTACGACAATATCTTGGAAAACGATGCCGACTATCCCGGCGGAGCGGGCGACACGCAATCCTCCGTGCTCGATCTCGCGAAATGGGACGCCGCGCTTTACACGGATAGCCCCCTCAGCGCCGGTTCCAAAACAGCGATGTGGACAGCGCCGAAGCTCGCGCAGCCCCCGGCCTACCCATACGGGTTTGGCTGGATCGTGGATCAAAGGAATGGACACCGCCTGCTCTGGCACAATGGTGCCATCGCTGGAGCCGGCAGCTGGATAGGCCGCTATGTCGACGACCGCCTAACCGTCATCGTCCAGTGCAACCTCTTCAGCCTGGATAACCCGCGAGGATTCGTCCACCAGCTTGCCGTCCTCGGCGAGCAGGTCGCCGCAATTTGCAATCCCGCCCTGGCTCCCCGCGATGCCGCCGCCGACGCCGGCGGACCGCCCCGCCAAGCCGACGCTATCATTTGCCGCAAAGTGTTCGACGATATCCTCGACGGCCACGTCAACCCCGACGACTACACGCCCGCCGCCGCCAAAGCGCTTATCCCCGGCGCTCTGATCCAGACCCAGGACATCTGGCTGACGCTCGGCAAGCTGCAAAGCTTCAACGCCCTAGGCGAGCGCCCCGTCAGCGCCTACCAGGTCGTGCGCTGCCGCTGCACCTTCGATAAAGCCGCCCTAGTCTACGACTTCGCACTGGACAAAAACACAGGGAAGATCGCGGGGATTTTGCCGGTTAACAACGTGAAGTAGCCTGGAACCCTATCCGGCCTCTCGGCCACCTTCCCTGAAAGGGAAGGAATATTTTCCAGCGCTTATCTTCTGTTACCGTTAAGACAAAACAACGCTGTATAAACTTCCTTCCCTTTCAGGGAAGGTGGCCGAGAGGCCGGATAGGGTTCTCATGGACATACTCGATCACCTACTAAAACAAGACGCCGACACCACCCAGCATCAGCTTGATCTGTGTCGGAGCTTAACCAGAGATCAATGGCTCAAAACCTTCGAGTTTGGGCAGGGAAGCCTCTACGACACCTTCGACCATCTCATCGATTCCAAAGAATACTGGACCAGCCTGCTGCTCGGCCAGCCCGGCCCGTTCATCCCAGCGCCGACCAACCTAGAGCGTAGCCTGGAAGCCGTCATTCAGCGCAACGAGACCATCACGCCGGTCTTCGTCGCCGTCGCCAGGCAGCTGCAAGACGCAAACTGCCTGGACAATCTCTTCCTGGACACCGAGACCGGCCCCGCCCGCAGAACCTACGGCTCCTGCATCGCCCATGTCGTCACCCATAGCATGCACCACCGCGCCCAAGCCCTCGTTATGTTCGACCTGCTCGGCATCGCCTACAACCCCTTCATCGGCGCTGCGCTGGACAGCTACCCCGTAGAGTAAGTAATCGATACCTCTTCTCCCCTCCTTTCCAAGGAGGGGAGAAGAGGTCCGGTTTGATACTGCGCTGGCTAGTGGCGTACCTATCCGGCGCTCCGCGCCACCTTTCCTAAAGGAAAGGAAATTACATACTGCGCTATTCAGCACTTCCTTTCCTTCAGAAGGTTTAGAAAAATCCACCGCAAGCGCCGTCTGTCTGGTTTCTCCTCCTTGTCTGAGGAGGGGATTAAGGGGAGGTCCGCCCAGCAAAAACGCTGTATCAAAACTGAACTCCTACACCCACCCGTGTCCAAGCAGGGAAGAAGATAGATTTTTCTAAACCCTCTGAAGGGAAGGTGGCGCGGAGCGCCGGATAGGTACGGATCGCTCAAGCGTGCGAACCTAAAAGCCCAATTACCTCGTCCGTCGTTCCCGTCTCTCCCAGACGCGGGAAAATCGTTTCCAGACTATGCCTATGCGAGTCCGCGTTCCGGTCGGTCATCGCATCTGTCACGAAAACCACGTTGTAGCCCAGATCATAGGCGCTCCGAGCCGTCGATTCCACCCCGATACTCGTTGCCACGCCCACCAAGAAGATTTGCGTCACCCCACGCCTGCGGAGTATTTCATCCAGCTCGGTCGTCAAAAATGCGCCGGGACTCCGTTTCGAGATAAGAACATCGCTGGCCTGCTGCTCCAGCTCGGGAACAAGCGCGTCCCAATCCTCTGAAAATGCATAATTGCGCGGCCCCGAATCGGTGCGCCCCGGAGCCGCAGCGACAACATTCACCAGTACCACCGGCAAGCCGCGCTCCCGGAAAGCGCGAGCCAGCGCAGCGGAGCGCCTGACAATCTCGCTCGTCGGATGGACAGTCTGCATCCCGACAATCCCTTTTTGCAGGTCGATCACCACCAGAGCAGCCACTAAATCCAGTTCCGTAACAGGCATAACACATCCTTTCACAGCCGGTCATCAACACTCGGACTTCCAGACCGCT
>CAXSEA010000278.1:0-4412 GCA_964235675.1 uncultured Armatimonadales bacterium
CGAGCTGCATCATATCGTGGATTTGGTGCAACGTCAGGCGTTGGCGCGTCCGGAAATCGCGTTCCGCGTGATGCACGCGGGGCAGGAAATATTCAGCTCGCCCGGCAGCGGCAGTTTGGCGGATGTCTGCCTGCAGGTGTACGGGCGAAGCGTAGCGCGTCAGTTGCTGCCGATTGAGTACGCCAGCGGGATGGGCGTCCGGGTGACCGGGATGCTGGGGCCGCCGGAAACGATGCGCGGCACTCGAGCGGGGCAGCATTTTTTCGTGAACCGCCGCCACGTGCGCGACCGGGCGATTGCGCGGGCGCTGGACGAAGGCTACCGCGCGGTGCAGACCATCCATGGGCAGCGGTACCCCATCGGCGTAATCTTCGTCGAAGTGGACCCATCGGCGGTGGATGTGAACGTCTCCCCGACCAAAACCGAGGTGCGGTTCCTGCGTGAGCGCGAGGTGTTCTCGGCGGTCTACCGGGCGGTGCAGAGAACTTTGGTGGAGCAGGGGGGATTGACCGCGTCGATCAATCCGCAGCCGGTCGCGCTTCCTGCCGCTGAGGTGCCGGATCAGCAGACCAGTTTCGGCGAGAGCGCGTGGCAGTCGCCGTTCGAGCGCAAGGGCGACACATTCTCGGAGAACTACCGTCCGCTCACCGTTGCCGAGGCTATTCCCCCGACGTTCGATCCGTTCGACGATGCCCCCGCGCCGCCGTCTTTTGGCGCGATGCCCGACTCGATTCGCGTCTACTCCGCCGAAGCTCCCTCGGAGTCCGCTTGGCCCTCTCCCCAGGATGAGCGCGGCGTTCCCGATGCGCCCGATTCCGGCGAATACGTTCCGCCGTCTACAAATGCGCCGAACCAGCACCGGGATACCTTGCGCGGGATGAGGGTGCTGGCGCAAACCCGGAACATGTATATTTTGGCGCAGACGGAGAAGTCGCTGCTGCTGATCGATCAGCATATCGCGCACGAGCGAATACTCTATGAGCGCCTGCTCAAAGGGCAGGCGGCCAAGGCACTCGCGGTCCAGCATCTGGTGATTCCAATTCCGCTGGAGCTGGGGCGACGCGAGGCGCTGCTGGTGGAGCAGCGTCTGCCGGAATTGGCGCGGGCGGGGTTCGTGCTGGAGACTTTCGGCGAGGGAGCGTTTCTCATCCGGGCGGCTCCGGCTCAGGTGGCGCAGCGTCAGAGCGTGGAGCGGGTGATGCGGGCGATTGTGGACGAGCTGGTGGAGAAAAGCGTCTCGCGGCGTCTGACGGTGCCCGCCGAAGAGGTGCTGATTACAGCGTCGTGCAAAATGGCGGTGAAGGCGGGCGACCCGCTGAATGGCGCGGAGATGCAGGCGCTCATGGATGATCTCCTGCTTTGCGATAATCCCTACACCTGCCCGCACGGCAGGCCGATCATCATCGAGATGGCGAATCATGATTTGGACCGGAAGTTTGGACGGATTTAGGCGAGTTCCATCCGGGTGCTCGGGCACCTATCCGGGCTCTCGCCCACCTATCCGCCCTCTCGGGCACCTTCCCTGAAGGGAAGGAACTCTTTCCTACGCTAGAATAATTTTTCGTTTAGATTCGTTAAGCTATAGCCGTACAGAGGCTGTAAAAGATTCCTTCCCTTCAGGGAAGGTGCCCGAGAGGGCGGATAGGTGGGCGAGCACCCGGATAGGGTTCGCCCTTAGAAATGGCAGTGTCGGATGCCTAGCGGCAAAGTGCATGATCGAATTACAATGCTTACGGCGGCGGTGTCGCTGCCGGTTTGGTGGTTGGTGTCTCCCGCGCCGAGCGCGGCGATTAATTCTCACTCTTACATCGCCGGGATAGCGATGTATTTGTTCAGCGGGTTCTATCTCTCTGACGACCTCGATACCAAATGCGTCGCGCTGAAGCGTTGGGGGCCGCTGCAGTTTATCTGGACGCCCTACCAGAAGCTGGTGCCGCATCGGCACTGGATCTCGCATGGACTGTGCGTCGGGCCGATTTTGCGCGTGGCGTATTTCCTGGCGGCGCTGTGGCTGATCGCGCGGGGCGGGTTGTGGCTGGTGAACGAGTATGTCACTCCCGTGAACCGCGATACCGTCCTCACCCATAGCGCCGAATGGCTTGTCGCCGTGGCGTTCCACCATCCGATCGTGTTTGGCTGGGCGCTGGCGGGGCTCGTGCTCGGCGGGGTGGTGCATACGGTGGCGGATTCGGTGGTGTCGGGCGTGAAGCGGGTTTGGTGAACCTATCCGGGCTCTCGCCCACCTTCCCTGAAGGGAAGGAACTCTTTGGTCAGCTTGGCGGGGTTATCGTTTTGGTGCGTTCTGTTATTGCTGCAATTCGGTTATATACAATTCCTTCTCTTCAGAGGGTGTAGAAAAAGTCATCTGGTTTCCTCTCCTACGATTAGGAGGGAACACCAAAAAGCGCTCAGCACGGATTTTTCTAAACTCTCTGAAGAGAAGGAACTCTTTGGTAGGCTTAATGGGGTTATCGTCTGAGCACGCTTAGCTACACCCAACACAGCTTGATATAAAGTTCCTTCCCTTCAGGGAAGGTGGGCGAGAGCCCGGATAGGTCCGATGAACAACAAACCATTTGCTTTAATCTCTGTCGCGTCGCTATTCCTAGCCGGAGCCGTCGCCGTTCTCAACCCACCCGCCGCCCAAGCGCAATCCACCCCGCCGCCGCCGCCTCCGTCGCTCGAAGCCGCCGACCTGCCGGTGCTGGTCGCGCCCACTAATCCCAACGTCCGCTACCTGGGCCGCTGGGATACGCGCGATCCAGCCGGCCCCAGAGCGGCGTGGCCGGCGTGCGCGGTGGAGTTTCGGTATATCGGCAGCGCGGTGAATGTCGTGATGAGCGATGCCGGGAACGGCGGCGACGCCTTCGAGGTGGTCGTGGACGGCCATCCCGTGCCCGGGGTGCTTACCCTGAGTAAAGGGCGCGGCATCTATAGCCTGGGCGATGCGTCCCGCTCCCAGCCGGGGGTGGTGGCGACTCATACCGTGGAACTGGTGAAGCGCACCGAGGCTTTTGTCGGCACCACTCAGGTGCTGGGCTTCCAAGTGTCCAACAACGGCGAGATGCTGCCCTGGCAAGCGCCCGCGCCCAAGCATAAGCTGGAGATCATCGGGGACTCGATCACCTGCGGGTACGGCAACGAGGCCGCGAGTGCGCAGGAGCACTTTACGCCCGCCACCGAGGACGCGTACCTCAGCTATGGGGCATTGGCGGCGCGGGATTTAAACGCGGACTATCACTGCATTGCCTGGTCGGGCCGCAAGATGTCGCCGGACAACGCCATGCCGTCGATATACGGCCTCACCCTCCCGACTGATCCGTCCAGCGCGTGGGATTTCAGCTCCTGGACGCCCGACGCGGTGGTGATCAACCTCGGCACCAACGATTTCGCGCGCGGCAACCCCGACCGCGCCCAGTGGACCGCCGCCTACGAGCAGTTCCTGAATACGGTCGTCCGCGCGCATTATCCCAAAGCGTTCATCTACGTCGCCATCGGCCCGATGACGACCGACGCCTATCCCCCCGGCCAAAACGCCCTCACCACGATCAAGAGCTACCTCCGCCAGATAGTCGGCGATGAGCGCCAGCGCGGCAACACCCGAATCCGCGTCCTATTCTTCGCCCCCCAAGACCCAGCCAACGGCCTCGGCGCGGACTCCCACCCAAGCGTAAAAACGGACGCGATCATGGCGGGGACGCTGGAGACGGCGTTGCGGGCGGATTTGAGATGGTGAATAGGAAACAATCAATAAACCTGGTAGGTCCTGTTGATTGTCTGTAATAGAAAACAATTTACGTTGAAAACATATAATTTTTAACATGTTATTATCCTGCCATTAATAATGGATAGGATATGAAACGACTATTTGTTGATAGCACCGGCGCGCATTAATCATAGTATTTAGTTAACTATAAGAATTAATACGTTTTAATTTATTCTTCCTCGGTTGGTTCTGTAAATGTATATTGCGGAAGATTGAGTATACGGCGTGCCGTATTGATGTCTTGCCGCACACCATTTACATCAGTTAAACCGAAGAATGTATTTAAGTATAAACCGGGACTAACTCTGTCTGCTAAACTTTCAAGTGCATCTTCAAACTGTTCTGATGTCAGCGATTGTTTTAGTGCCTGTATAATATCTGAAAGGCCTAATCCATGATCTGTTAGATAATCAACAAAATCGAGACTGCGGAGTTTGCGATGCACCTCGACATCACGCAAGCGTTGCGATTCATGCGAAATAAGTTGCTCACCTTGGTTTTCTGTTGTGTTCTTCACTACTTCTTCTATATAAATGCGTAAGGTGTTGACGATTTCACTGAGAGAGGTAACTTGATTCGAAAGTGATGCTATTTGCTCACGTTCTGATTTCTGCATTAGAAGTTGCTTGAAGTAGCCAGCCCATCG
>CAXSEA010000279.1:0-4399 GCA_964235675.1 uncultured Armatimonadales bacterium
GCACCGCCACGAAGCGCATCATCATCGCCTGCTTCGCCTCCAACGTGCACCGTGTCCAGCAGGCCGTGGACATGTCCGCCAAGTACGGCCGCAAAATCGCCCTGCTCGGCCGCTCGATGGAGCGCAACATGGACGCCGCCACACAGCTTGGCTATATCAAGATTCCGCCCGGTCTCCGCGTGCGCGGCGAAGAAATCGAAAACCTCCCGCCGGACAAAATTACGGTGGTCACCACCGGCGCGCAGGGCGAGCCGATGTCGAGCCTCACCCGCATGGCCGTGGACGAGCACCGCTTCATGAAGATCCAGCAGGGCGACACGGTGATTGTCAGCGCCACGGCCATTCCCGGCAACGAGGCCGCCGTCGGGCGCACCATCAACCACCTCTTCCAGCGCGGCGCGAACGTCGTCTATGAAGGCGTCGCCCCCGTCCACGTCTCCGGCCACGCCTACTCCGAAGAGCTGCGCCTGATGCTCAACATCGTGAACCCGCGCTATGTCATGCCCGTCCACGGCGAGCACCGGATGCTCGCCCGCTACGCCATCATGGCTGAGCAGATGGGCTGGCCCAAGGAAGACATCGTCCGCGCCGAAATCGGCGACATCATCGAAGCCGACGAAGATCAAGTCCGCAAAATCGGCCGCGTGCCGCAGTCCGGCAGCGTCCTGATCGACGGCACCGGAGTCGGCGACGTCTCCGAAATAGTCCTGCGCGACCGCCAGCACCTAGGCAACGACGGCTTCCTCGTCCTCATGGCCGGCCTCGACGCCGAAACCGGCGAGTTGGTCGTCGGCCCCGAAGTGATCTCCCGAGGCTTCGTCTACATGGACGAGTCCGCCGAGCTTGTCGATGAGATCAAAGACCGCATCACCGAATACTTCGACAACCGTCCCCAAGGCGTCGAAATCGACCACTCCGTCACCTCTGGCGACCTCCGCTCCATGATCGGCAAACTGCTCTACAAAAAGACCCAGCGCCGCCCAATGATCCTGCCGATTGTGCTGGAAGTTTAGCAATAAAAAACGCCTCTCTAGGAAATTCTAGAGAGGCTTTTTTTATTGACCTGGATATCTGAATATCATTTTAACGCCTCGACTGCCAGACGCAATCCTATAGTTCGCAACAATGCGTCGACTGTTCGTATCTGAGGATTGCCGCCGCTTCTAAAGCCGTCGTAAATTGTTTGCCTGCCGAGATTCGCCTCTTGCACCGCGCCGCTGATACCGCCCTCGCGCGCAAGAGCAATCTCGCGGATTGCATGAAGCAACCCATCAATGCCATTCTCGTTCGCGTCATCATCTACGGCGGCGGCGAGGTAAGCCGCCGCAAATTTCGGGTCGCGCAACTGCTCGCGCAAACTATCCTCGAATCTCTTTGATGCCATCCCGCACTTCCTTCCAGATCTGAGCCGCTGCCGCGATATCCGCCCCTTGAGTAGACTTGTCGCCGCCGAGCGCAACGATAAAAACCGCGCTGCCGTACTTCGCGAAATAGACTCTATATCCAGGTCCGAAGTCGATGCGCATTTCGAATATGACGCCGACTTCTTTCCAATTCTCCATTAAGCCGCGCGCCAGCTTGCCGACGTGATACGCAACAATGGCCTGAGTCTTTGTTTCTTTCAACTGCTCCAGCCAGGCCGGGTATTCCTCAATCTCAATCACGGTCGCGGCGTAACCCGGCTCCGGCTGCACCTGAAACGATTCGCCGCGCACGATAATGGCCCGAACCGGTTCTGACTTCTAACTGCCTTTGCCTTGTTTCTTTTCCGCCACTACGTCAGCTGCCCAATACTAATGTACGGTATACCGTACATTAGTATTGGGCAGCTGTGATCCACTCGCAACCATGCTTAAACTAATTAGGCTAGTTGACATATTCTGTATAATGCATCCAAGCATTCGGCGCGAACAATAGTCGCGTCATGCTCCTTTCCATCCCACGTTCCCTCAGAGAAAGGATTCTCTCCGATGCTACGCTGATGCGCATTAACCGCCGCCCTGGCGCTCCTGACCACAGCCAGCGCCGCCGCCCAAACCGCGCCCAACGCTCCTCCTGTCGCCGCAGTTAAGCCCGTCCAGGACACCTACTTCGGCACCACCGTCACCGATCCGTACCGGTGAATGGAAAATCTCGACGACCCGGCGGTGAAATCCTGGTTCCGGAGCCAGGCGGATTACACCAGCAGCGTGCTCGCCCGCATCCCCGGACGCGCCGCGCTGCTGGCCCGCATCCACCAGCTTGATAACTCCAGCGCCTACGTTACGGACGTTCAGGAAGCCGGCCCGTATGTTTTTTACGAAAAGGCGCGCCCGCAGGACGACAACTTCAAGCTCTATGTCCGGCGCGGCGTCTCCGGCCTCGAGCGCGTGCTGTTCGACCCGCTGCCGCTGACCGTGAAGGGCGTCCACACGTCGCTCGACTACTACACGCCTTCGCTCGACGGCAGCCATGTCGCCTACGGCACCTCGCCCGGCGGCTCGGAGGATAGCACGATCCACGTGCTGGAGACGGCTACCGGTAAAGTTTTGCCCGACGCCATTAGCCGATGCCAGTTTGATAGCGGGGATATCGGCTGGTTGCCGGACAACCGCTCGTTCTTTTACAACCGCGAGCAGCTTCTCACGCCGGGTCAGAACCCCGCCGACAAGGAAAGCGACAGCAAAGTCTACCTGCACCATCTCGGCGACGGCCCCGATATCCAGAACACGCCCCTACTCGGCAAAGGCATCAATGCAGCGATTCCTTTCATCGACGCAGACGTGCCGTTCCTCCTGACCTCGCCCGGCGCGCCAGACTCGGTCTTTGCGGTAAACGACCGCGGCGTGCAAAATGAGATCGCCCTCTGGATAGCGCCCCTCGCATCGCTGAACGGCGCGCCCGCGCAAATTCCATGGACAAAAGTCTGCGACTTCACCGACGACGTCACCGGCTACGACGTCCATGGCGGCCACATTTACCTGCTCTCGCACAAAGGCGCGCCGCACTTTCAGATACTGGAAACCAGCCTCACCGCGCCGGATGTCGCCCACGCCCGCATAATCGCGGCGACCGACACGATTGCCGTGGCGAAAGGTCTCGGCGCTGCCTCGGACGCGCTTTATGTCCACGGACGCAAAGGCGCGGTTGGCTATCTAACCCGGATTCCTTATGACGGGGGAAGAGCGACCTCTATCCAGATGCCGTTTATCGGCGCGCTCGACCCGACCCTGGTCACCGATCCGCGCATTCCCGGCGCTCTGTTCTACACCCAATCCGGAGCGCACTATCCCGTGTGGCTGCGCTACAACTCGGCCACGATGCAGATTGCCGACACGCATCTCGCTCCGAAAGACCCCACCGATTTCTCGCATGTCACCCAGGCCGAGGTGCAGGCCACCGCGCCCGACGGCACCCGCATCCCGCTTTCCGTCATGTACCCGAAAGGCATGAAGTTCGACGGGTCGCACCCTACGGTGATGGAAGGCTACGGCGCTTACGGAATCTCCACCGACATGAGCTACTTCCCAGTCCTGCTTTCCTGGGTGGAGCGGGGCGGCGTTGTTGCTGTTGCCCATGTGCGCGGCGGCGGCGAGGAGGGGCAGGACTGGTATCAGGCGGGCTACAAGGCCACCAAACCGAATACGTGGCAGGACTTCATCGCCTGCGGGGAGTACCTGGTGAGCCACAAATATACGTCCCGGCCAAGCTGGCGGGCTTAGGCACGAGCGCCGGAGGCATTCTCATCAGCCGCGCCATTACCGTGCGGCCAGATCTCTGGGCCGCGGCCCTTATCAACGTCGGCTGGTCCAACATGCTGCGCACGGAGTTTTCGCCCAACGGCCCAGACAACATCCCCGAATTCGGCAGCGTCACCACCGAGCAGGGCTTCCACGACCTCTACGCGATGGACGGGTTCCAGCACGTTAAGGACGGCGTCCGCTACCCGGCCGTGATGCTCACGACCGGCATCAACGACCCGCGCGTGGTGAGCTGGGAGCCGGCCAAGATGACGGCGCGCCTGTGCAAGCCGCGACCAGCAGCGGCAAGCTGGTCCTGCTGCGCGTGGACTACGATGCCGGCCACGGCTTCGGCACGACTAAATCCCAGGAAGAGCGTCAAACCGCCGACGAATGGTCGTTCCTGCTCTGGCAGCTCGGCGACCCTGCATTCCAGCCAAAGCCGATCCCCGCCGCTGCCAAGTAAACCCAAAGCAACTCAGCTGAGAAGTCATTTCTGGTCCCCTCCGTATCCTAGAAGGGGCAAGGGGCGGTCCGCAACGCACACGACGCTGTGCCAAACCGACCATCCCCAGTCCCTCCTAAGACAAGAAAAGATGCTCCAGAGTATTCCTCTACACCCTCCTAATATCAAATCGTTTTGACACCGCCCGTTTGTGGTAAGTTGGCGTCATGCATGG
>CAXSEA010000280.1:0-4395 GCA_964235675.1 uncultured Armatimonadales bacterium
CTTCGTGCACGCTCAATCGTTGACAGGAATGATGCGGCGACAACATCGGTGTGGCCCGCCCTGTTGCCGGGATGGTACCCACCTATCCGGCCTTTCAGGTTATCTTGCCTGCAGGGAAGAAAAAGTCACCAGCTGTGATCTATTCCAACAGAATCCGGGCGCTCATTTACACTTCCTTCCCTTCAGGGAAGGTGGCCTGAAAGGCCGGAGTAGCTTCGGTTTGCCGGCTTTCCATTTGGCGCAGCTCGCGAACCTGCGCGATGGCCTTGTCTCCGATATCGGTGCGATAGTGCGCGCCCTGGAAATGGATGGCGCGGACAGCGGCGTAGGCGCGATTTTTAGCTTGCTCGAAATCGTCGCCGACTCCGGTAATCGCCAGCACGCGCCCCCCGGCGGTGACAGCGTGGCCGTCCTCGTTTTTGCCGGTACCGGCGTGGAAGATGGTGACGTCGGAGAGATCGGCGACCTGCGCCAAGCCGTCGATCACTTGCCCGGTTTGGTACGGGCCGGGATAGCCGCCGGAGGCCATAACGACTGAAACCGCGGCATCGGTGCGCCACTTGACATCGACGGTTTGCAGCGAGGCGTTCGTGGCGGCCATGAGAATATCGACCAGGTCGGTTTCGAGCAGCGGGAGAACCGCCTCAGTTTCCGGGTCGCCGAAACGGGCGTTAAATTCAAGCACCTTCATCTCACCGTCCGGCTCGATCATCAAGCCGGCGTAGAGCACGCCTTTGTACGGGATGCCTGTGTCCTTGATTGCCGCGACGGCGGGAATCAAGACGCGCTGAAGCGCATCGGCCTGCATTTGCGGCGTAAAGAACGGCACGGGAGCGTAGCAGCCCATTCCACCGGTGTTGGGGCCTTCGTCGTTGACGTAGACGCGCTTGTTGTCCTGCGCGGGGAGCATCGGGAGAATCGTGACGCCGTCGGTGAAGGCCATGAGAGAGACTTCCTGGCCCTCCAGTCCGTCTTCCAGCAAAATCTGGTCGCCCGACGCGCCGAACTCGTGCTCCTGGAGCATCCGGCGTATCGCTTTTTCGGCTTCCCACAAGCCTTCGCAGATTATGACTCCTTTGCCCGCCGCCGCGCCGTCGGCCTTTACAACCAGCTTTTTCCCGGGTTTGCGCTGAAAATACTCGCGGGCGTAGTCAATGGCCGGCTGAATATCGCTGAACACCTCGAAATCGGCGGTGGGGATGCTGTAGCGGCGCATCAGCTGTTTCGAGTAAACCTTGCTGCCCTCGATCTGCGCCGGCTCGCGGGACGGGCCGAAGATGCGAAGCCCTTGCAGCTCGAACGCGTCCACAATCCCGGCGATCAGCGGCACTTCCGGGCCGACGACTGTCAGATCGATTCCCGTGTTCAGGGCGAACTTGAGAAGCGCTTCGGTATCGTCGGCGGCGATCGGAACGGTTTCCGACGCGCGGACCAGGTCGATTCCGGCGTTGCCGGGAGCGCAGTAGAGGCGGCTAATCTGCGGCGATTGCGCCAATTTCCAGACCAGAGCGTTCTCGCGCGCCCCGGCACCGACAATCAAAACTTTCAGCATAGAGGGAGATATACCTGCTTGAACGCAACCCGGAAACGAGCGCCTTTACTTAGGATATCCATGCGGGCGCGTTTAATTTCCGAGACACTTGCGTTGCCACGCCTTGTCCGTGGACTCCCAAAGAGTAGCCGCGCCCGAAAAGAGGGCCGAATACATAGATGAAGGCAACACGTTTACGGTCGGGATCAACGTGAAATCTTACCCGCCCGCGAACGTAAAACGCTTGATACTGTTCAGCGCGTTTCCTATTCGGCTCACTCGGGGTTAAGGTTCGAGCGAACTGGCCTCCGGAATACGTCCATTCTCGAAGCACCGGCAGCAGACAGTCTGGTTTATCCCAATTTGCGCCGATGCATTCTTGAATCAGCAGCGAGTCCATTGGTTGCCCCATCACCGATGGAGCACGTTCAGCCTGCCGAAGAGCATCGCTCCAAACTCCGCGAATATGCTCGAAGATTCGACGATAGAGCCAGTCCGATCTCCATCCCACGGTACAACCTCAAGTCTGTTCAACCGGAAATATTGCGCTTAGAATTCGTCGCCATCCGAGTGCCCGAAGTCGTAGTTGATGAACTTGGCGTAATCGGGCATGAAGCCGACTTTGATCGTACCCGTCGGGCCGTTTCTATGCTTTCCGATAATGACTTCGGTTTCTTCGATTTTCTCGTCGCCGCCGCGCTCGAAGGTCTCGCCCGAGGCGATGGCTTCCTTCATTTTGTAGTAGGCGTCGCGGTACAAAAAGCAGACCAAGTCGGCCTCGGCCTCGATAGAGCCCGACTCGCGAAGGTCGGAGAGCATCGGGCGCTTGTTTTCGCGGTGCTCGACGGCGCGGGAAAGCTGCGAGAGCGCAATCACCGGCACGTTCAATTCACGTGCTAAGGATTTCAGGCCACGGGCGATTTCGCCGATTTCCTGGACACGGTTCTCGTTCTTCTTGCTGCCTTGCATCAGCTGGAGGTAATCGACGATAATCAATCCCAATCCATGCTCGGCTTGCAGGCGGCGGCACTTGGCGCGCATGGTGAGCGCGGTGGTTTCGGAGGCGTCGTCGATATAGATCGGGGCGTCGTACATGTCCTGCACCACCCGCGCCAGATCGCCCCATTCGGTGTCGTTGAGGTAGCCTGTGCGGACACGGTGGGCGTTTACCTGGGCTTCGGAGCAGAGCATACGCAGGGCGAGCTGCTCTTTCGACATTTCGATGGAGAAGATCGCCACCGTCTTTTTCTCCCGCAGAGCGACATGCTGCGCCAGAGTGAGCGCCAGCGAAGTCTTTCCCATGGACGGGCGAGCGGCGAGAATGAGCAGGTCGGAGTTTTGCAAGCCCGACGTCATCATGTCGAACGAATCGATGCCCGTGGCGAGGCCCGAGATACGCGCTTTCAGCTCGTTCATCTCCTCGGCCTTGTCGTACACCTGCACGAGCAACGGGGAAATGGGCGAGAAGAACTGCGCCATGCGTCGCTTGGAGACGCCGAAAATGGTGCGCTCGGCGGCGTCGATCAGGTCATCGACGCTTTCGATCTCCGGGCTGCGCGCCATGCCGACCACGGTGAGAGCGGCGTCGATCAGGCGGCGGAGGACGCTTTTCTCCTCGACGATTTTGGCGTAGTATTCGACATTTCCCGCCGACGGCACCGAATCGAACAGAGCGGTGATATACGGCATCCCGCCGACCGCGTCCAGCTTGTCGCGCTTGCGCAGCTCGTCCTGGACGGTAATCAGGTCCACCGGCTCGTTACGGGCGGAGATGGCTAAAACGGCTTCAAAGAGAGTGCGGTGGGCGTCGCGGTAGAAATCCTCGTTGGTGAGCATTTCCGCAACGCGCTCGATGGCGACCGGCTGGATCAGGAGCGCGCCCAAGACGGATTGCTCGGCCTCGATATTGTGCGGCGGGACATACTGCGCCATGGCCTCGACGCCGCGAGTCAGGGTCATGGCCGGGCTGCCGCCGCTACCATTGCCGCCGCCGTTGTATCCGTTGCCGTTGCCGTTTGAGCCGTTGCCGCCAGCCATTAAGTTTGCCTTGTGAGATGCGCTCGACGGGCCGTGGGAGATTTGGCCCTTGCCTGCCGTGAGCAGACAGTATCGATAGTATTCCACAGGTGGCGGCGAGACCGCCAGCCGGGGAAGTACCGAGAAAAAGAAGCCGCCACTCACTTGAGCCTTTTAAAGCTCGGGTGAATGGCGGCTTAGAAAGGGGAAAATTTAGGCTTGGTCGCCCACCACGGACACTTTCACGTCTACGGTGATATCGCGGTGCAGCTTCAGCGGCACCTCGAACTCGCCGGTGGATTTGATCGGCGATTCCAGGGTCACTTTGCGCTTGTCGATCTTCACGCCGAACTCGCGCGTAATGGCGTCGGCGATGTCCGCGTTGGTGATTCGCCCGTACAGCTTGCCCGCGCCGGTTCTAGCGTGCAGGATCACTGTCTTGCCTTCTAAAGCGGTCTGCTGGGCATGCGCTTCCTGGAGCAGCTTCTCGCCGCGGCGCTCTTCAAGCACGCGCTTGGTTTCAAGATTCTTCAGCGCCCCGCCGGCCGCTTCCACGGCCAATTTGCGCGGCAGCAGATAGTTGCGCGCGTAGCCGTCGGCGACCGCGATCACGTCGCCTTGTTTCCCGGCGCTTTTAATATCCTGCAAGAGTATGATCTTCATCTCGTCGTTGAACCCCTTCGATGCGTATAGATTTCACCCGGCTGCGCTGCTCATCGGGTGGCAATCGGCGCAAGGCGGCTTTTCGGGAGTTAGTTTACTCGAAAACCTGGCAAAAGTGAGCAGTTGGCGTTAAGAACCCATCCGGCCTTTCAGGCCACCTTCCCGGTCGGGAAGGAAATATAAGA
>CAXSEA010000281.1:0-4373 GCA_964235675.1 uncultured Armatimonadales bacterium
GGCGAGTGGCATGGGGCCGCTGGGAACGGCGGCGGCGAATGCGCCGATGGCGGGGGTGGTCCGGATTTTTCCGTACGGCATCAGCCGGAGCCGGTTGGAGCGGGCGATACGCCTTCTCAAGGTGCCCGCTTTTATCACCAAAGAGGTGAATGAAGCCGATGCGATGATTGCGCTGAAAGCAAATTACCGGAAAGAGCCTGCGCGTTTGCAGGAGGGCTTGGACCGCAATTTACCGACCTACGTGATTAAAAGCAATACGTATATCCAGATCGAGAACGTGATCCGGGAGATATTTCAGATGACCGTGCAGCTCAGCGATGAGGATGTCGCGCTGCAAGAGGTGGAAGAAGGCGTGGAAGAGCTGATGAGCGAGGAGAACGCCGGCCTCAACTCTATCGAGCTTTCGGCGCAGAATGCGTTTATACGGCGATTGCAGCATCAGGTTGCCGAAAAGCATCATCTGATTTCCGAGAGTGTCGGCGTGGAGCCGAACCGCCGGTTGCGCATCAGCAAGCCGTAGCCACGCAATTCAATGATGGTGTTACCGCCCCCGCGCCGCTTATGGCGCGGGGGCGGTATTATTTGTGCTGTGGCGGATTGTTTTTTTGCTGGAGCAAGCGGCGGGGTGCCGCCCGACGATCCCAGCGCTTGGTCGAGTGCGAAGCGAATTTAAGTTTTGAGTAGATTTTAGGGTGGGTTGTTGTGGTTTGAGCATGTTTATCACTTTTGAGGGAACCGAGGGGGTTGGGAAGACTACGCAGATTCGTCTTTTGGCGGAGCGGCTGGAGGGGAGCGGCGAGCGGGTGGTCGTGACTCGTCAGCCGGGCGGGGAGCAGTTGGGCGCGGCGCTGCGGCACCTTTTGCTGGAGCAGAGCGAAATCGAGATTGCGCCTATGGCCGAGCTTTTGATGATGATGGCGGACCGGGCGCAGTCGGTTCGCGCGGTGATCGCTCCGGCGCTGGAGTCAGGGGAAACGGTGATCTGCGACCGGTATGCCGATTCCAGTGTCGCTTACCAGGGGTATGGGCGGGGACTGGACGTTTCCGTTGTCCGCGCGCTGAACGCGATTGCCACGGGCGGGTTGACGCCTGGATTGACGTTTCTACTGGATACGAATCCGGAGATGGCGCTGGCGCGTCAGGCGGTACGCAACAAGATGGAGCGGGAGCCGGCGCGGTTTCACGAGCGAGTGCGGGAAGGTTTTCTGGCCGTGGCCGAGAGTGAGCCGGAGCGGGTGATCGTGATTGACGCATCGGCGGATATTTCTATCGTGGCGGAGCGGATCTGGGAGCGTTATGAAGCTTATCATCGCCATCGTGCACAATAGCGACAAGCGGCGGGTGACGGACGCGCTTGTCGCGGCTGGATACTCGTTCACCAAGCTTGGCAGCGCGGGCGGTTTTTTGCGGCAGGGCAGCACTACGTTGCTGGTCGGAGTTGAAGACGGCGAAACGGCTGCGGCGATGGAGCTTTTCAAGGCGAACTGCCAGACAGCCGAGCGAGTGGTGTCGGTGGCGTCGTCGCCGGATGCGGGGGTTGGGCGGGCGGCGTTTTCGTCTGAGGCGATGACGGAGGAGGTCGGCGGCGGGATCGCTTTTGTTTTGGGCTTGGAATCGTTCGAGAAGCTGTGAGCGCGGGAATGGCCGGGCTTTGTCGAAGCTTGACGGCGTGAGTGCGATATGCTTTCGGAAATACTTGGACAATCAGTCGCGGTTCAGGTGCTGCGGAATTACCTGGCGGGCGGGATGGTGGCCGGGTCGTTTTTGTTTGTGGGGCCGGCGCATGTGGGCAAGGCGTTCGCGGCGCGAGAGTTTGCCGCGGCGATGCTGTGCGAAGGCGAAGGCGGCGGGTTGGACGCGTGCGGCGTGTGCGCGTCGTGCCGGATGGTTGCCGGGGATCGTCATCCGGATTTGCGGACGGCGCGTCCATCGGGGGCATCAAGAATTTTGCGTTTGCCGCAGATCTGGCCGCGCGAGGGCGTGAAGGAGTTTCCGTCGGAGTCGGCGCTGCTGCGGGATTTGCAGTTCGCGCCGGTGCGGGGACGCCGCCGTGTCTTTATTTTGGAAGACGCGGACGCGCTGAACGAGGATACAGCCAACAGCTTGCTGAAAGTGCTGGAAGAGCCGCCGGGCTACGCTACCTTTATTCTGACCGCGCCCGGCGCCAGCGCGGTCTTGCCGACGATCTTCTCGCGCTGCCAGACGGTGCGGTTTCAGAGCGTGGCGACCGCTGTGATCGAGGACGCGCTGACCGGGCGCAACCTTGCGGATGCGTCGGCGGCCCACTTTCTCGCGGCTTATTCGCAGGGACAGATCGGCAAGGCGTTTTCGATGGCGGGCGATGCCGAGCTGCGCGCGGCGCGGGAGACGATTCTGGATATCGCGGAGAAACTTAGCCGGAAAACGCCGGTTATCCAAGGGTTGAAGATGGCGGACGATCTGCGGAAAGCGTCGGCTAAACTTAATGGGGGAAGCCGCGCCGGGGCGGCGGATGCGGGAAGCTCGGAACCGAGCTCGCGGTCGTCGCTTTCGGGTGCGCTGGAGATGCTTGGGAGCTGGTACCGCGATATCTTGGCGTTGTGCTGCCATGTGGATGAGAGCTCGCTGGTGAATGTGGATCGGCACGCGGCGCTGAAAGCGTCGGCCGGGGGCTTCTCACAGAGCGGCGCGGAGCAGGCCATCGATTTGATCGTGGGCGTGCGCGACGCAATCGAGCGGAACGCCAATGCGCAAATCGCCGTGGAAGCGTTGACGCTGCGCTTGCTCAGCCTGAACCGAAAGGCTGAGGTTGGGGGAAACATTTGAAAACTCGAACATTAGTCGCGGCTCGATGCGGCGCGGCGCTCCTGGCGCTTGTCCCGCTCGCCGGATGCACGTCGCAGCATTACGCCGAGCAAGCGCCAGCGGCGGCGGCGGCTTACTACCCGCTCGCGGTGGGCGATCATTGGACTTACCAATACGCGCCTGATCCGAAGCATACGCGCTACGATGTCGATGTGACGGAGATGAAGGCGATTGAGGGCGTGAACTCTTACGCGGTCGCTATCAACCAGACTTACTCGTACATGGCCGTTTTGCCGAGCGGCATCTACCAGACGGCGCAGGGCGATCCCAGCAAGCCGACATCGGCGGTGGTGTTCCAGCCGGCGCAGCGTATTTACAAGCTGCCGTTCGTGGTGGGAGACGAGTGGCATACCCCTGTGCTGCTCGACCCGGCGAATCCGAAAAGCCAGATTGTCAGCGTGTATGGGCGAGTGGAAAATATTGAGGACGTGACCGTTCCGGCGGGGCGTTTCAAGAATTGTGTGCAGGTCACTCTGGACGATCCCCGCGATACGCCGTCGGATGTGACGGAGCTGTGGTTTGCGCCGAACGTGGGGATTGTGGCGACGCAGACGGCGGTGCAGCGGAACAATAAGCCATCGCTGATTTCCAGGACAGAGCTGGTGAGCTACCGATTGAAATGACGCGGCGCGTTGAATGGCAGCGACAGAGATGGTGCGCTAGATGCTAGGCAAAAGTCTGTGCAGTCCGTCGCGCGGTGCGGGGTAGGTCGGAGTTTGGAGCGGCTTCCGGCGTTTGCGGGGGGCGCAACAAACATTGGTAAAGTAGCGGGGAAGGAGAAAGTGGGACGTGTTGGTCTCGAACCAACGGCATTCTCATTAAAAGTGAGATGCTCTACCCCTGAGCTAACGTCCCCCGGCGGTATGCTCATATTTTGGCGGCTGGAACCGGGAAAGTCAATCTTACGGGTGCTTGCGCGGCACTTATCCTTTGGTATTGAGTAGATACTGATCGTATTTAAGGCGCACGAGAGCGCCTTCCTCGGTCAGGTTGGCGACGGCGATGCGGGTTTCGGAGACCAGCAGAATGCAGCCGATCACCAAGCTGCCGACGCCGACTACGCCGACAATCAACGCAAGAATGGCGGTTGCCCGGAAAAGGTGGTGGTACTGAGTGGCGCCGAAGACCGCGCCCAGCAGCGAAACCAGACTTGCGGAGCCGAAGGAGCCAATTGCCAGATAGATGAACGTGAGCGCGTTCATCAGGAGCACGCAGCGTCGCTCGACCCGGTTCAGCTGACGCAGGTGGAGGGTTTTCCACTCGTCCTTATCCGGAATCTCCTTTTGCAGCAAGCCGGTGAGCACGCGGGCGCGGTCAATGGCGTGGGCGAAGCGATTGCTGGTGCTGAGGGCCAGAAGGCTGGAAGCGTTAGTGAGGATCGCCGGCGCTCCGATGAGCGAGAGCGCGGTAAACGGGTTGTCGATGATTGCGGGCATAAGCTTGCGGATTGTAACTGATTTGGGATTTGAATGCGCTTCGCGCGTGTGAATCCATGGCTTGTCCGGTATAACAGCGGTGCGCGCCGTTTG
>CAXSEA010000282.1:0-4370 GCA_964235675.1 uncultured Armatimonadales bacterium
CTTAGGCTCGTTGAACGATTTGCGGCGCGGCCCTTGCAGGCTGATATAGCGGCGCAGGTCGATACCGAACTTGGGAAACTCATGGCTGCCGGGGGTCAGCGGGGTCGGCGCGTTGCCTTGCGTGCTGTCGGTGGAGGTGACGCCCTCAGCCGAGATCGAGTAGTAGCCACCCGCCGCCGGGCTGAATTCGTTGTCGCGCGTGTTATTGACGTAGCGAGCGCCGAGGCCACTGACGTCATCGTCTTGGCGAATAAACGAGTCCTCGATGGGCAGCGAAACGTTATTGGAGCGCACCGTCTCGGTTCGGCCGGTCAGGAAGAGCGTCGAAGTGTCGCTGACAGGGCGACTTAGCGTGAGCGTGCCGCCGATATGGCGCTCATAGTATTGATCGGTGCTGCCGCTGGTGCTGGTGTCGATGAACGAGCTGGAAAATCGGAACACGGCACGGTTGTACAGGTCGATGTTGAAGCCATCGTGCCGCTTATCGATGAATGGGTCGCCGAAGCCGACTTCGGCGGAAGCTTGGCCGTCTACGCCGGCCACTTGCCACATGACGCTCGCCGTTTCGCCACGGCCTCGGAAGTTGCTGTCGGACAGAGTGGCGGTTCCGATGAGCTTCTCTTGCGTGGAATAACCGACGCTGACGGATACCTGACCTGTCTGCTTTTCCTTCACTGGAATGCTGAGAGCGACCAAGCCGACGTCCGGGGTGTTGACGTCAACCGGGCCGACACTATCGAACAATCCCAGATTGTTGAGGCGGGTCAGATCGCGGCGAAGGCTGATTTCATTGTAGGGGCTGCCAACGCGGGTTTTTAGCTCGCGCAGGATGACATACGGCTTTGTTCGCTTGTTGCCCGTGATCGTGAGCGACGAAACTTTCGCTTCGATAATTGGTAGGGTGAGAACACCGGTGGTGTAGTCGAGGTTGATATCTTCGGAGATCGAGGCGCGGTAGCCGTCCTGCGAGTAAACGGCAATGATATTTTGCGTGTCCTGGGCCAGCGTATTCGTGTCGAGCACCTGGCCGGGCTTGGTCATCACGACAGCCGACAGCTTACTGGTCGCCTCGACCGTATTGCCGGTGAAGACGATGCGCGTGACTCGCGGGTTTTCGATCATCGTATAGGTGACGACGACGTCTCCGGCGTTCGATCCGGCTGCGGCATGCTCGGTGACGGCGCCGAAGTAGCCCATGTCCTGAATCGCCTGCCGGTCGGCCTCGGCACTGTTGGGGTTGTAATCGTCGCCGACTTTTTGGCGGATAATCGCCCGGATGGCAGTTGAAGAGATATTTTTATTGCCGGTGATATTGATTTCGCCGATACGTCCGCTGATCGTCGGCTGATCCGACGGCGCGGGCGAAGATGCGTCGGCGGCGGACGTATCCGGCGTCGGTGTGGAATCGGGCGGAGTCGTCGAATCGGTGGGCGGCGTTGATGAATTAGTCGCCGGGGCAGGCGTCGGGGTCGGTGTTGGCGCAGTCGTATTAGTAGTCGCGCCGGAGGCGGTCGAGGGCGCATCCTGAGCCAGCGCCGCCACCGGCAGGCATGTCGCCGCAAGAGGCGTGATCGTAATCATTGCAGTCGCCGCCAGCATCGCGGGGCCGCTCTTCCAAAGTTTCAAAAGCACTCTCCTCAATTCATTCAACAAACTGTAAACCCGCCGCTTGTTGCGGCATGCCCCGTGGGAGTATCAGATGCACCGGTAGGGCGGTCAAGGTGTAAAAAAATTATAAGCCCGATATCAGTTGATCTGCTGTCGAGCGCACTCGGCAGCGGTGGATCGGCATTCGCAGTTATCCACCTTCGCGGTAGTATGGAGCCACTTTACGGCGTACCATGCCTCGCGCCCTGGATATGCGGGTTTTTACGGCTTCCAGCGACAGCCCTGTCGCATCGGCGATGTCATTGTAGGGCATGTCCTCTATTTCTCGCAAAATCAGTACCTGACGGTACTCGATCGGCAAAGATTCAATCGCCTCGTTGATTTTAGCGCGCAACTCCCCTTTTTGCAGGAGAAGCTCCGGTGAATGCGACCAGTCCGCAGCAAGCGCCGACTCCAGCAGACCCGCCGATTCGTCACCGTTTTCAGTCTCGTAGCCGGCATCCAGAGACGGCCCTTCGTGCGCTCGCTGCCTCGATTTCGATTTGAGACGGTTCTTGCTGTGATTGATCGCTATGCGGTAAAGCCACGTGTAGACTTTCGACTCGTTGCGAAACGTGTTCCGCGCCTTGTAGGCGCTGAGAAACGTTTCGGTGGTCACATCGCTGGCCTCTTCCGTATCACTGGTAAGCTGCAGAGCGAGGTTGTAGATCGCTCCCTGGTAGCGCTGCATCACCGCATCGAAATTGCGGTGTAAGTCCAGAACATCGCGCCTGTTGGCCGCGGCGCTCTCGTATGCATGCTCCTCTGTCCCTTCCATAGGTGGCACCGGGCAACCGCTCCATCGCCAAACGAGGAGCATCGCTTGTCGTTGCGGGCGCGGGTTAATAAGCTGGCTTACGTTGTTCGACAGCAGGCGCGAGTAAAAGTTTCGCCGATTCCGCTTGCTTGCTTAGACACGCCGTCGGGCCTCGTCGCACTGCGGCTTAGAAGTTGACCGCGCCGCCGATACCAAACGTCGTGTTATGCTGATCGTCCGTGGAAACATCCAGTCGGAACTTGTTCGTAAAATAGTAGTCGACAGCTACACTGTACTCCAGGGGCGTAAGTGTCGATCCCACCGCTCCGCTCGATTGCCGGCTGTTGACGAATTTCGTGTAGCGAATTTGGATACGCGGCGTCAGCTGCTTGTAAAGCGTGATGAGAAGAGGCGACTCCGGCTCGTAATCGACGTCGATCTCCTGCAAGCCAAATACTTGAGCCACGCTGCTTTCAAACGGCGCGAGAAGTGTAGGCAGAGCGTACCCGGTAAACACCTGCTGCGCCTCGGTTTGCAGCGCGGCTTGCACATTGCCGCCAACCAAAAGCGAGCTGAGTACCTGCTGGCCGCCCAGCGCCGCCAGTATCTGCTCGTTCGACAAACCCGGCGGATCGGAGTCGAATGTAAGGTTCAAGCCGTTTTGTTGACCCAGATCTCCCTGGATCATCACTGTAATCGAGTAGCGCTGCGTCGTATTGGATTGCACCGGCGAAAAGACCGATGCCTCATTGTAAGTGAACGGCTCGCCTGAAGTCAGGCTTGACGCGCCGCGAGGATTTGCGGCTAGTAGAGTCGGCGAGATGCTGAGGCTTGTCGTCGCGGTGAGATCCACGCGCTCGACAGGATCGTTGGGCGGGTTGTAGGACAAATGGACAGAGCCTGTCGGCACGACTCTAAATCGAGCGGTATAAAAGTTAAGAGTTCCGCTTCTAACGTTGAAGTCGCCTTCGATATCGGGCTGGTACAAGCTCTGCGTGATGTTGGCCCGCCCATCGATGACGGCGTTGAGCTGAGACGACTTGACCTGCGCTCCGGGAGCGATCACCACGGCGACATTGAAGGTTGGATTGAACTCAGGCGGAGGCTGAGGCGCTGACACCGTCGGAGCAACGGTCGGAAGTATGCCGACCGCTTTCGTCACGATCAGGTTTCCAGTCACCGCCGGGCTCAGAAGCGCGCCGTTCGCCTGCGCGTGTCCGTTTACGATGCCTTGCGCCCCGGCGTTGTAGAGCGACGCGATTTTCGGTTCGTTGATCGTGAAATTTGCGGCTTGAGCCGCGAGATGAATGCGGAGGCTGCCCAGCAGCGCTTCGGCCGCGCTGGCGTAGCTGGCATTCTCGGCGGCCTGCGGAACATCCACGGTGCCACCAAGCGTCAGGTAGCCTCCGGCGCTGGACTTGATTTGCGAGCTGCTGATCGTTCCATGCTCGCCGTTGAACTGCGCGGAAATATTGATGTTTTGGAACGTCGTTTTGAACCCGGCGGGCTGCACGGACGCGTTTGCCAAAGTGATGTTGCCCTGGATCGTCTTGGTGCCCAGCGTGCCGTCGATGTTGACGTTCGCTCCGACTGTGCCTGTCAGCTTCAACGATTTCAGCGCGGGATTAAACAGCGTAAAGAGCGATACGCTTTGTGTCGGCAGAGAAGCGGTGAGTGCCACCTTGCCGTCGGTGGGAAACGCTGCGGTGATGCCGTTTTTCAGCGAGAAGCGAAACGGAAGATAGCCTTGCAGCAAAGCTGTGTGCTGAATCGGAGCGCCGCCGGACGCGCCAGGGGGAGGCGATTCCAGCTTCACGAGCGAGAGTCCGGCGATATCGATGCGGTCGTTTGCCACAGTGATGCGCCCGGAGTCGATGCGGTCTACTGAGACAGCGCCATCCGTGACGTTCGCCAGCGAAATGGAGGCGTTTACGACCGGCTGCGCGGCGTCGCCGGTCGCCACAAG
>CAXSEA010000283.1:0-4359 GCA_964235675.1 uncultured Armatimonadales bacterium
CTGTAGGGAAGGAAAAGTCTACGGCCATGTTCTAAGCCGTCTTAAAATACAGCGCCATCTTATATTTCCTTCCCTACAGGGAAGGTGGCCTGAAAGGCCGGATGGGTTCTCACACGCCGCCGTTGAGCTTTTCGATTAAGTCTTCCAGTTGGTCGTGGTCGAAGTAGCTGATCTCGATCACGCCGCGCTGGCCTTTGCCGGGGACGAAGCGGACTTTGGTACCCATGTTGAGGCTGATTTTTTGGCTGACTTCGGCGTAATGCGTCTCGGCAGCGGCGGGAGTTCGGGGCGTGGCGGGACTGGGGGCGCTTCCCGCAGTGGCGCGCAGAGCGGCGGCGCGTTTCTCGGCTTGGCGGACGGTCAATCCCTGCTGAACGATCTCATTCCACAACGTGGTCTGCTCGGGTTCGGCTTTCAGGCTCAGGATCACTTTCGCATGGCCTTCGCTGATCTCCGAGCCGCGCAAGCTGGCCTGAATAAGCGCAGGCAAATTGAGCATGCGCAGGGCGTTCGCGATTTGCGGCTGGGATTTGCCGATGGATTGAGCCAGCTCCATCTGGGTCATGTTGTAAGCGTGCAAAAGCTCGTCATAGCCTTGCGCGGTTTCGATGATGTTCAAGTCCTCGCGCTGAATGTTTTCGATAATCGCCAAAGCCAGCGATTCGCGGTCGCTGATATCTTCTTTCACCAGCGCGGGCATTTCAGTGAGCCCCGCCGCGCTCGCGGCGCGGAAGCGGCGCTCCCCGGCAATCAGCTCGTACGACGGCGGCTCATTGACGCTGGCGCTGCCTTCACCTTCTTGTGGACGCACCCGTACGGCGATGGGCTGCAGAATACCGTGCTCTTTGATCGAGGCCGTAAGATCGTCAAGCTCCTCGCGTCCAAATTCCTTGCGCGGCTGATTCGGATTCAGGCTGATGGACCGAAGCGAAATGTTGCGGAGATTACCCTCTTCCATCTTCGCGGGAGGCACCTGCGGAGCAGCCTCGGCGGAGGCATGCGCGTGGGCGGCGGAGTGCCCGTGAGCCGGAGCGGGAGGCGAAGCGGAACCGGAATTTAGTGCGGCGCTCCCAAAAGCGCGGGGCGTCTGCGTTCCGGACTGTGGGATCAGCGCGGAAAGGCCTCGGCCCAGTCCGCCTTTCCGGACGGCGGGCTTGGCAGCTTCATTTGCGCCAGGATCGGCGGCGGTTTGCGTGTGCGTCTCAGTCATGATGATCTTTGCAGCACCTCTTGAGCGAATTCAGCGTAGGCGATTGCGCCTTTGGAGCGGGCGTCGAACTGGGAAATCGGCTGGCCGTAGCTGGGTGCCTCGCTTAAGCGCACATTGCGCGGAATCACCGTCGCCGCCACCAGATCGCCAAAGGTTTTGCGCACTTCCTCCTCCACCTGCGTGGAAAGATTCAGACGCGTATCCTGCATGGTCAGCAGCACGGAGAAAACGCCCAGCCCAGGGTTCAACCCCTCCCGAATCCGCTCCACGATCGTCAGCAGCTGGCTGATTCCCTCCAAAGCGTAGTATTCGCACTGGATCGGAATAATCAGCCGCGACGCCGCCGTAAATATGTTCACCGTCAGCAGCCCGAGCGACGGCGGCCCGTCGATGAAAATAAAATCATAATACGGCTGCACGCTTCTCAGGGCATTCTTCAGCACCGACTCCCGCGAGAAGTTCTGTTCAGAGTATAACACTACTTCCGTGCCCGACAAGTCGAGGGTGGACGGCAAAATATCCAAAGTGGGGATACCCGCCACTCCCGTCAAGATCGCGTCTTTCGGAGCGACTCCCTCCACCAGAACGTCGTACAATCCCAGCTGAATATCTTCTTTTTGAACACCCACTCCCGAGGTGGCGTTGCTCTGCGGGTCGGCGTCGATCAGCAGCACCCGCTGCCCGGCCTCGGCCAGCGCGGCGGACAGGTTGACGGCGGTGGTCGTCTTGCCGACCCCGCCCTTCTGGTTGACGACCGCGTAAATGGGGCGCGGGGTCACTTGGGCGATCATGGCCCGCGCATTGTCGGCGGGGGATGCATTTTGTCCGAACGGAAATCTCATAACGGTGGAACAGTCTATAAGCTAACGGGATATCGCACAATTATGGCATAGCCGTTTTGCTTTCGGATTTGCTCTCAGGCCGCATGGCCTTTTTTCTTGCGTTGGATTGCTTGCGCAATCCAACTCATAGAAAATCATTGGCCGCGTTTTCGGCGGCTACGCGCGGTCTTGCGCTGGGTGGAAACTCTTTATGAAGTCGAATTTGTTTTTCGCCGTTCAACTGAGCGAGGCGGCGCGGGAAGCGGTTCACGGCGACGCTCTGAGGTGGCAAGACGCGATTCAGCCCAGCGCGGCGCGGTGGTACGCGCCGGAAGATTACCATGTCACCTTGAAATTTCTCGGCGCGCATGAGCCGTGCGAGATCGACGCTTTCGCGGGGCATATCGAAGAGCAGGTGACGCGAGGCTGGGACACGGGCGCGCGGGGCGATATTGCCGTGGCGATAGCGGGATGCGGCGCGTTTCCAAGCCTTGAGTCGCCGCGTGTTTTGTGGGCGGGTGTGCGCACCTCCGCCGCGTTGGCGGAGGTGGCGACTCGGATTGACAAAGCGTGCGCGGAACTCGGCGTTCCGCTAGAAGAGCGTGAGTATAAGCCGCATGTCACACTGGCGCGAGTTCGGCAGACTCGCGGCAAGCCCGCGGCTTTTGCGGCTCCGGATGGTTTGTTTCAAAATGTCCCTGGCTTCGATGCGACACAGTTTTTCCTGATGCAAACTTCTCCTCCCAACGACAAAAAACTAGGCGGCAAATTGAGGTATAATATCGTACACACGTTCGATTTGACTTTGTCGAGATAGCCGTTTAGTTTTTCGACGAGAGAAGAATTGGTCACGCAAGTTTGCTTCATAGCGAGTTTCGTTTCGTGTGTATGAATTTGCTCGTTAGTGCGTATGAAATAGTTGGGCGGTGCGTGGCCGAAGAAAAACTCTGATTGCGTGAGGCCGCGAGAATACAGGAGAGCAGCGTGGACAAGACAAAAGCGTTGGAAATGGCGCTGGGCCAGATCGATAAGCAGTTCGGCAAAGGCTCGATTATGAAGCTGGGCGAGTCGCCCCGCATGAGCGTGGACGTGATCCCGACCGGCTCGCTCGCGCTCGATATCGCGCTAGGCGTCGGCGGCATCCCTCGCGGCCGAATCACCGAGATTCACGGCGCGGAATCGTCGGGCAAGACGACTCTGGCTTACCATATTATCGCCGAATCGCAAAAGCAGGGCGGCGTGGCGGCGTTTATCGACGCCGAGCACGCGGTCGACCCGGAGTACGCGCGCAGCCTGGGCGTCGATATCGACCAGCTTCTCGTCTCTCAGCCGGCCACCGGCGAGGAGGCCTTGGAGATTATGGACGCGCTGATCCGCTCCGGCGCAGTCGATGTGGTCTGCCTCGACTCGGTGGCCGCCCTGGTGCCGAAGGCCGAAATTGAAGGCGACATGGGCGATTCGCATGTCGGCCTGCAGGCTCGCCTCATGTCACAGGCGATGCGCAAGCTCAACGGCAGCATCTCCAAGACCAACACCGCCGCCGTTTTTATCAACCAGATTCGCGAGAAGATCGGCGTGATGTTCGGCTCCCCGGAAACCACTCCTGGTGGACGCGCCCTAAAGTTCTATTCGTCGGTGATGCTCGACGTGCGCCGTATCGAAACCTTGAAGCAGGGCAACGACATGGTCGGCAACCGGGTCAAAGTGAAAGTGACCAAAAACAAGGTCGCGCCGCCGTTCCGGCAGGCCGAGTTCGATATCATGTTCGGCAAAGGCATCTCGCGCTCCGGCTCGATTATCGATATCGGCGTGGAGATGGAGATGATTCAGAAATCCGGCTCCTGGTTCACCTACGGCGATGTCCGGATCGGGCAGGGACGCGAGAACTCCAAGACGTATATGGAAGAGCATCCCGAGATGATGGACGAGATCGAAGGCCGAATTCGCGGCGACGAGCACGCCGCCGAGCTGCTGACGGTCGGCACGCCGGAATAATACGGCGCTTCCCTTTACTAAGCAGCCCGGATTGGAGGCAACTCTAATCCGGGCTGCTTGGCTATTAAAAAGTCCGCGTAAGAAGCTGCAAAGATATGACTGAAATTACCGCAATCGAGCCGGGGCGGCGCAAGGGGCGCTTCAACGTTTACGTGGACGGCTCGTTTGCCGTCGCGCTGGGCGAGCGGGTATTGAGCGATCTAAGGCTCAAGGTCGGGCAGAGTTTCGATGCCGACCGCTTGAAAGAAGTCGCCGAGGCTGAGGAGGCGCACAAGGCGCTGGAATCGGCGCTGCGCTTGCTGGAGCTGCGCGCCCGCTCCAGCAAGGAAATCG
>CAXSEA010000284.1:0-4335 GCA_964235675.1 uncultured Armatimonadales bacterium
GATGAGGTTTATAGCCCTTGTAATCGAACATCAAATTAGGGCGGGGATTAGGACTACGAAGATCGGTTGTATTAAATCGACGCGCTCCATCAGACACGACTTGTGTATCCCTTTCTTCTTTAGTCATGCGCCGGGTTGTACCATCCGGCAACTCAACATATTGGTACCAATCTCTTAGTGTTTTATCTTGGAAGCCGCCCGATTGCTGGTGAAACGTGTACGAATTGCCTTTTGTGTAAAACAGGATGCGATCACTAACGAAGCCGAACTGCCGCTTTGCATCATTGTGTGCATCTGATCGTTTCCATGTAATCTCATTGCGGTACTCGCCGCCCTGCGCGACAAACACCGTATCTAGCATCAGCTTTAAGTAGTGGCTGGCGGTGGGGTCGCAGTGGAGGTAAAAGCTGCCGGTGGGTTTTAGGGCACGGCGGATTTCTACGGCTCTCAAAGTCATGCTAACAACATAGGCGAGCAGGCTGCCTTTGCCGATGACGTTGTACAAGCCTTTAATCAGCTCGATGGTTTTGTGATCGAAGCGGTTGCCGTAGTTCGTCAGGATTTGTCCCCAGCCTTCTTCGGCTTCGGAGTCCCATGTCCAGGTATCGACGAACGCCTGCGCCTGCGCCCTATCCTCGCCGCCGATATTGTTATAGATTTGGTTGTAGTTGCGCTTGGAATTAAAGGGCGGGTCGATGTAGCAGAGGTCGATGGTTTCATCGTGGATGTACTTGCGCAGAACTTCGAGGTTGTCGCCGTAGTAAAGGGTGTTCGCCATTTTCGGATTGTACCGCGACTTACGGTCGCGCTTTTGGGGAGCTGTCCGGCGGGATTGCCGAAGTCATGCCGGACACTGCGGGCGTGAGCGAAAAAGCGGCAACGCTACTCCTCTTTTTTCTATTGAAGCAGCTACGCAACTACTTCCGCCCCTGTCCGGCCAGCCCGGCGAAGGAAAGCAGGTACTAATGGACAGCGGCAAAGCGCAAAGCGAAAACGGGCTGAGCCCATCGCGGGAAATTACCACGCAGACGTGGGAGTTGCTGGCGGATTGCACCGACTACCAGCGCGCTTGGTTCACGCACTACGTCGGCGAGGCCGCCTTCAATGCGTCGAGGGCGGCAAAAATGGCCGGGTCGAGAGCCGCCGATTCGATGAACAGCGGCCATATCACCAAGCATCTCCCGGCGATGCAATTGGCGATCACCTCTCATCTGCGCGGGCGCGGCATTGGCCGCGAGCGCATTTTGGAGCGGATTGCCCAGTTCGCCTTCGCCGACGGCGGCGACTCGTTGGACGAAGCCGGGCGCTTCTCAGCCGAGCGGATGCGGCAGAACGGTCTCACCCCGCTGCTGCGCAAAATTACCTACCATACGGAAAGCGCGGGCGGCGGCGTTAAAATGGTCGAGTTCGAGTCTCCGGTCAAGGCGCTGGAATTGCTCGGGCGGGCGACCGAGGGCGGGATGTTCCGCGACAACACCAGGGTGGAGCACTCGGGCGAGCTTGAAGTGGAGCACCGGGAAGTGTTCGACTACTATCAATTGAACGACGACGATTTAAGGGAATTGGAGCGGCTGCATGTTAAAGCCACGGGCGCTCCCGCTTTGGAGTCTCCAGAGGGTTAGAGCGGAGCGGGCGCGTCGGGATTTGGCGGAGTTTTCGCGTCAGGCCTGGCCGGTATTGGAGCCGGGGACGCCGCTGGAGTGGAACTGGCATCTGGACGCGATTTGCGCGCACGCTCAGGCGGCATTGGAGGATTGGCGGGAAGTGATGCTGACGCGGGCGGAGAACGCGGTGCTGCCGGGAAGCGCGCGTATCGCCCTGCCCTTGCAGCGGATCCGGAACTTGATTTTGAACGTGCCGCCGGGGACGGGGAAGTCGCGGTTTATCAGTGTCTTTACGCCGGCTTGGATGTGGACGGGCTCGCCGCAGTGGCGGGCTATTTTTGTGAGCGGGAATCCAAAGGTGGCGCTGCGGGACGCGCGGTATTGCCGCCAGCTGATCGAATCGGAGTGGTATCAGGAATCGTTTATCGCGCCGCTGGCGGAGGGGATGCGCTGGAAGATCAAGGCGGATCAACGGGCGGCGGGATGGTTCGGGAATACGCGGGGCGGGCAACGTCTGGCGTTCGGGACGGGGGCGAGTATTACCGGAGACCGGGTGGACGCGCTGTTTGTGGACGACCCGAACGACGCGGCGGAGGTGGAGTCGCTAGCGCTTCGGGAAGCGGTGAACGAGTGGTGGGATTTGGGGGCGTCGAACCGGGTGAGCGATTTGCGTCATTCGGTGCGGATCGCGATTATGCAGCGGCTGCATGAGGATGATTGGACGGGGCATGTCGAGCAGCGGACCGGGGAGTGGACGAAGGTGGCGATTGCTCAAGAGTTTGAGCCGGGCGTAATTGCCCTGCCCTCTCCTATCGGTTGGACGGACCCGCGTTCGAGTGCTGGAGAATTAATGTTTCCGGGGCGTTTTCCGGTGGAGACGCTCAGGGCTGAGCGGGAGCGGCTGGGCGAGCGTGGATATGCGGGGCAGCATCAGCAGCGTCCGGTTCCCGCGAGAGGCGTGGTGTTTCGGGCGGAGTGGTTTTCTGGGCGGTATATTCGGTTTCCTCGGATATTAGAAGTGTGGAGCTGCTGGGATACGGCGATAAAAGCGTCGGAGGAGAACGACGAGACGGCTTGTGTGACGGCGGCTCGGGGCGAGGACGGCAACTGCTATGTGCTGCGGATGTGGCATGGGCGGGAGGAGACGCCGGAAATCGCGAAGAGGTTGATTGCGCAGGCGTCGGAGTTTCGGGCGGCGTTCGGGGACACTTACCGCGGGGATTATGTGGAGGACAAGGTAAGCGGCTCGACGCTGATGCAGTATGTGAGGCGGGAAGCGCCAGGGCTGGCGGTGATTCCAGTTAAGGCCGAAGCGGATAAGATGGCGCGGGCTCAAGGAGTGACGCCGATCTGTGAGGCAGGGCGGGTGCTGCTGCCGGATGCGGGGGCTTATCCGGAGTCGTCGGGATGGGTGCGCGACCTGCTGGCGGATTTGGCGCGGTTCGGCCCTTCGGCGGCGCACGACGATATTACGGATGCGTTCGTGTACGCGGTGAAGCGGTTTTTGGGGACGCTGGGGGGTGGAGTGAAGGGTGTGAGAAGAGGTGGGGCTGGTGGGGCGGCGTGAAATCACAATTTTCCCTTTGGGGTGGTAGTGGTCTAGTTGAATCTGTTTAGACAATGATGGTTATAGTTGTGCAGGAACAGGTTAAGGCAACTCTCATGCATCTGGTCGTTTTTGCTAAAGGATATGGTTCTGCGGACAAATCGGGCCAGCCTTTGCCTCAGCGTATTGTTGAACCGCTCGATATGACAAGTCTGTCCATCGCCTTTGCCCGTGGCGACGTGCTGCTCAGGAGGCAGCACGATTTTGTAGGCGTCCCAGAAGTCGGTGTAAGCTGCGCCTTGCTTGTAAGCGGCGGGAACCCGCTCCCACAGTAAGCGGCAGGCTGCCTCCGAGCGCTCGCCCACTGCATACGCTACGATCTGGCGCGTCCTGCGGCACTGCGCCAGCCAAATCCAGCGTTTGTTCTTGCGCCTGAGCACGAACGACCAGAGTTCATCGATTTCCAAGCAGTCGCCGCTTTCAGCAACGGCGAGTGTGGTCGCCAGTTCAGGCAGGTCACTGACTTTTTTTGAGCCAGGCAACCAGCGTGACGCGCGAGATGCCGAAGATGCGGCAGACGCCCCGCATCGAGCAGCGTTCCTGGTAAGCGGCTAGAACTTGGGCGCGGAACGATTCGGGATAAGCGCGACCGACTAGGTTTTCAGTGCCGTACTTTTTGCAGTCTTGGCAGAAGTAGCGCCGCTTGCCATTCGGCGCGCGGCCGTTGCTGATAACATGAGCGCCGCTGCAATGGCGACAGGAAACAACAGAGCTGAGCATGAACTCAGTCTATCATAACAGACTGAACTAGACCACTACCTTTGGGGTATCTTCGATGTAGTATCAAAAGAGGTACGACACAGCAGAGTTGTATGATTCACACTGACCCAGTAAAGTTTCTTAGAACGATCTTCGCGCATACTGGTAAAAGGAGAGTGTCAAGCTTGACGAGTTCGAGGCTTGAAGTAATGGAAACATCCAGATTGCCCGCTTGCCTGATTTGTTCTCAACGAATCGCGTACAGTGAGCTGGCTGGTGCTGGCCATTGAACACTCCCGCGCTCGTTCGATGGTTGCGTGACACTCAGGTCATTCCATGCTTACCGGTGATATTTGGCATAGGTTGCCGGTGGTGTGCCCATAAAGCAATCCTAATTACTCCGGAGATAATTCCCGACCTTATGTT
>CAXSEA010000285.1:0-4311 GCA_964235675.1 uncultured Armatimonadales bacterium
CCGGCGGACGTGTAGCCGACTAGAGCGCAGGTGGGGAACGGCAGCTTGCGGCGGACTTGGCGCTGCTGGCTGCGTTGGTCTTTCACTTCGTCGATCTCGCGCTCCAGCTCGGAAATGCGGTCGCGCACTTTGCGTCGGTCGGACTCCAGCTTGGTCTCGCCGGGGCCGCGTCCGCCGATGCCGCCCTGCTGGCGCTCAAATTTGGTGTACTGCGCGGAGAGCCTGGGCAGAAGATAGGTAAGCTGGGCAAGCTCCACTTGCAGCTTGCCTTCGCGGGTACGGGCGCGCTGGGCGAAGATATCTAAAATAAGCTGCGTGCGGTCGATGATCGGCCGCTCCAGCTTTTTGGCGAGGTTGCGCTGCTGGGTGGGGCTAAGCTCGTCGTCGAAGATGATGATGTCGGCGTTCAGCGCTTTGGCCTGGGTGTCCAGCTCCTCGGCTTTGCCGGTGCCGATATAGGTCGCCATATCGGGCGCGCGCCGGCTCTGGGTCAGCTCGGCGATCACTTCCGCGCCGGCCGATTTCGTCAGCTCGCGCAGCTCTTCCATGCGGACTTCGAGATCATCCTCGCCGCCTGCCGTGGAGAGCACGAAGATGATGGCACGTTCATGTTGCGATGTCGCGTAATATTCGGGGGGAGCCAATTTCAATCCTCTGATGGCGGAAGCGCCAACGCCATGCGCCAAAACGCACGCATTGGGGGGTTGTACCCAGGGTGCAGCAGAGTTAATCCAGCGGCGCACCGTGAAAAGCGCGGCCTTTCTACGCCATAATCGAGTTCTATGCCCGCATCATTCCGCATTTTCTCCCAAGCCAGTCGAGGCGACCGGCTAACGCTCTGCGCCGCGCTGAGTTTTCTCGCCGCATCGCTCCCTCCTTTCAGCGCGGCGGCGGCCTCATCGCCGCCTTCGTACCAACTGGCGCGGACGATACCGCTGCCGGGCACGGCGGCGCAGGGATGGGATTATCTTGCGTGCGATCCCCTTGCGCACCGGGTGTATGTGGCGCATGGGCCGGAAGTGGATGTGATCGACACTTTATCCGGGCAGTTGGCGGGCAAGATCGGCGGCTTGTCGAGGAGCCACGGCATCGCCATCGACGCGCGCGACGGACGGGGGTTTATCAGCAGCGGCGACTCCAACACGGTGGTGGTCTTCGATCTGGCGACGCTTCGGGTGGTGCAGACGATTCCCGTCGCCGCCGGGCCGGACGCGATTGTCTATGAGCCGATTAGCGGGCGGGTACTGGTGTTTAGCGGCGCGGCTAAAGCCGTGACGATCTTCGACGCCAAGACGAATCAAATTTACGCGGTGATCCAGCTAGCGGGCACTCCGGAGTTCGCCGCCGCAAGCCGCCACGGCCTGGTCTATGACAACCTGACCGACCGCAACGAAATTGTCGAGATCGACCCGCGCGTGATGGTGGCGGGCGACACCTACCCGGTGGCTCCCGGCTCGCATCCCACCGGAATGGCTGTCGATCTGCGTAGCGACCGCTTGTTCTCCGGCTGCTCCAACCAAACGCTAATTGCCATGGACGACACCGACGGCGTGGTGATTTCCAGCGTACCGATTGGAGCGGAAGTGGACGCCTGCGCGTTCGACCCCGACCTCCACCGCGTTTTTGAGTCCAGCGGCGGCAGCGCCACAATCAGCGTGATTATCGAGCAGAAAGGCGTCGACAACCAGTACATCGTAGCCGCGACTATCCCCACCCTCCCCGGCGCGCGCACGATGACATTGGACACGAAAACGCATCACCTCTTTGTCGCGGCGCCCTCTCATGGAGCGGTGGTGGTGCTGGAGTATGCGCCGGTGGAGAAGCGGTAGAGGCTTTTCAGAGTCGCTCTCAGGCCGCTGGGCCTTTTTTTACGTGTCTTGTCGCTGGCGCGACAAGACATAAGTTGTTGGATGGAAGTCAGGCGGTGAGAATTGTTTGGCGCGGTTGGTCTGATCGGTTTAAGGTTTAACTGCCGAATCGTCTAGAACTGGAGTCCAAATGAAACCGGGAGTTGCCAGGATTGGGAAATTAGCCGTCGCGGCGCTGATACTGCTGAGCGCGGGGACTCCCTCCGCCCGCGCGCAATCGGGCGCGGCGCGCGTTTATCCGGATGTGCCCAAGCAAGTGCTGATGACATTTGAATTTGTTACGGCTACACCGGCGATGCGTGCAAAAGCGGCTCAAGAGACTGGAGCAACGCGGCGGGATGCGAGCTATAAAGCGGCTTTGCTTCGGGCCGGCGCGAAGGTAACGGACGCGGAAAAGATTACGACCACGGATAGCGTTCAAGCAACCATTCATTCCGTCGCTGCTTTGCCCGCCAGCGAGAAGCTTGCTCCCGAATTCGCTCCGGGAGAAAACATAGCGGCAAAGCCGATTATCAACAGCGACGGCACGATTACCGTGGATTGCGCGGTGAGCCGCACTCAGTTTGAGTCGGGGCTTGGGCCAAGAACCGCGGAGACAACTACCATCCGGGCGGACAGAACTCTCGGCGACGGTAAAACACTTTTGATTGGCTCCGAGTACAGCGCGGTTGGCGATAGCGGCGTAGACCTGCTGTTTCTGACAGTGAAATTGCTCCCTTAACAGTTTTTCGCACCTAAAAAAGCAAAACAGCGCCTGGCGAACACAGCCAGGCACCGTTGTTATTTTGTTTAGTCGCGTTCGCCTCGGAGTAGGTAGGTAAGCTATTTCCGGGTGGCACCGGTGGCAAAAGCGGAAAATGACGCGAGCAGCATCAGGATTCGGATGGCGTGAAGCTTGTCCCAGTTGACACGGTCGGACTTCCATTCGGGCGGCAGATCAGACAAGTCCCACGCGGCGACGCGATTGTTGATTGGCACTAACCGAGCGACAGTCAGTATGATCGAAGCGAATGCGATGACACTCGAGACAACGCGCAAGGCTTTGCCGGAGCTCTTCGGCGTCGTACGAACAGCAGCGACAATAAGGCATATCATCGCCGCCGCGTACCAGACAGGGCCGACTTTGCCGTAAATCCGGGCCAACGCCCGCGCACTTGCGGCATGCTGCTCATCAGGCAAGCGCGACAGCGCCGGGTGGACGAACCCGCCCACCGCGAGTTCATTTCCGGTCAGCGTTCCAAGCAAAACAAGAGCGATGATATCCATATTGCAATTTATATACCCGCTACAAACAGCGGCATTGTTGCAAGAGCAACAGCGCCGCTACGGAAAAGGCTGTGCGGCTTGGAAAAAGTTCTTAACTTCTAGCTTGCCTTGATGCCGCGCTGCTCGGCGATGCCGCCGAGTTCGGCGGCGGAATCGAAGGCTTGCACCTGAGTGGGGATCCAAATTCCGGGGAGGGCTTGCACGGGGTTGAGGTAAATAATGGTTTCGTGCTCGACGTTATCGCCGCCCCAGACGATTTTTTTTACCATGTAATGCTGAGCGCGGGAAACCCAAATCTGCCACCGGCGAGCGTCGTTGGGGCCATCGCTGATGAAACGAAGCAGGTAGCTGTCGCAGGGGATACCGTTGATGGATTGCTGGCCGAGATCGGCGACGCGGACGGTATCCAAATAATTCTGGGGCAGCAGACCGAGGACGAAGACGGTTTGGCGCTTAGTAAGATCTTTGCTGATATCGGCGTTGGTGTGAATAAATCCAAGGCTGACGTGGCGCGTGGTGTTGGTGTAGACGACGTCGCCGGAGATGATGCCGTACTTGCCGCGGACTTCCACGCGGTCGGGAGGCGTGAAGATATAGGTGGCGCTTTTAACGTCGTATCCGTCGGCGAAGCCTTTGCCGATCTTGTCCAGAACGTCTTTGTTGGCTTTCACGGGGACGACAGTGGCTTCCAGGCTATGAAGGCTATTTGGGACAACGTATTTTTCGAGGCTGCTTTGCGCGGCGGGAGTGGGCGACGGCGGGATGCTGGCGGGGGCGCGGTCAGCGCGCGCCGGGGCAAATGGCGTTAGGGCGGCGATAAGGCCAAGGGCGGCGATCTTCATTGACGCCGTTCGAATTATTTTGAATTGGTTTCTCATGGGTTGGACTTTCCGAGCGAAAGGGCGGCAAGCTGGAATGGGATCTGCGAGGCGACCCTAACCGGCCTCACGGCCACCTTCCCTGAAAGGGAAGGAAATTTGCAGGGCGCTTTGTGGGATGGGCGAAGGAGAATGCATGCTTTGTTTTTGGAATCAGCGCTGACATAACTTGCGGTGGTGATAAAGGTTGGACATTGAATAAAAGCGTTAGGTTTCCCAAAGTTGTTCCAAGAAACGGCCAATATATGGCCGCGAGCGAGCTACGCGGCAGTCCTCGCCGGCTCTTTAAGCACTGGACG
>CAXSEA010000286.1:0-4304 GCA_964235675.1 uncultured Armatimonadales bacterium
GTGGTCCTCGCACCCGGCACTCGTCAACTGGCCAAGGAGCCCGGTCGAGGCCGCGACCAGCATCTGATTCGACGCTGGAGCATCCCAGTTGTCCACTAACTGCTGCTGCACGTCGTATATATGGCCGACGAGTTCATCGAGGCGAAGCTGGCTGAGTGGCAGCGGACGCTCCAGTCCGCTCAAAATCTGCTTGAGCCTGTCCGAAAAACCGCGATGCAAAACGTCGTGCCGCGCTGATTGCGCCTGAAGCGCTGAAAAAATCCGCGAGTTGCCAAGCACGTCCAGGTGGATTACTTCAACGCCGTCGCTGCTGGATAATTCTTCGCTGCCGGCAACGGGGAGAATCTCGCTCGGCGTTCTTGGGCCTGAAACTGATTCAATTCCCAAGCTTGCCGCAAGCTGGGCGCGTTGCCACTCTGGCTGAGGCAACTCCTCCACCATTTGGCGTGCGGCGTCAGCGTTGATATAAACCGCTCCGTCTACTTGCCCCACCAGACGCGCGAGCAACCGTCCTTGCGGCCGCCGCTCAGAATCGGCGTTGCCGGCGACGCGATGCAACTGCAGGTACTGTCCACTCAGCATCGCTTTAGCGAGCGTGTAAGAGAGAGTTGTTAATACGCCCGGATATAGGCTGGCGAGTGTCTCCCGATGCCAGTGCGACACCGGCGCGTCGGGGTCGGACAGGCGCGGGAGAGCGGGGGCGACGCGCGAGCCAAGCACCGCGATGCGCCCAGCCTCCATCGCCCACTCCACCTCCTGGGGCCGGTGATAGAGCGCGCCGACTCGCCGCGTCAGGTCCGACAGCGCAGCGACTTGCGCGTCCGTGAGCAACGGCAATTCTTGTTGGCTGATCGGAATCAAACGAGCGCTGACACCGAATCCCTCCTCCACATCAAGCACGTGCGCCACCTGCTTGCAAGCGATATCGCGCCGCGTCACGGCTCGCTCCCTGGTGATTTCGTACGTGTCCGCGTCGCTTTCGCCGCTGACGATGCTTGTTCCAAGGCCGTAAACCGCGGCGACAACAGTCGTGCCACGCCTACCGGTCAGTGGATCGCCCCCATACGCCAAGCCGGAGACATCGGCGCGCGTCATTCGCTGCACTATTAAAGCAGGCGGATACATCACCAGAGGCAAATTGGCGGCGAGACGCTTATAAAGCGCCTCTTCGCTATAGACGGAATGCCAAATGCGCAGGAGCGCTCCGGGAATATCGTCGGGACGCAGGTAGAAAAGAGGCTCGACGTCGTTCAATCGACTCGCCGCCTCGCTCGGCGAGAACGAGACGCGCACGGCAAAATACGCTTCGCGCTCGCTTCCACGCTCACCGGCGGGGTGCATCAGCTGGTTGACCGCGCCTGCAATCTCTTCAGATGCTCGGGGAGACAAAATGCAGCGCTGGGCAAAAAATTTTGCTTTCGTGGGATCGCGCGCCTGCAAAAACTCCTCCGCCTGGACGCGCCTCGTGCCCGAAAGCAGCGCTTCCGGCAGCGCCAAAAACCAGGCGGGAACAGGCAGTCCGCTTTCGGAAAGAAACTCCAGCACGGATGCTTTCTCGCCCTTCAGTTCGAGCGGAAGAGGCGCGGTGTCAAACGCGACAACGCTTTCTTCGGCATGAGAGTCCGGTACCAGGAAAACGAAGTCCGGTTGTGAAGCAGAGTAGCTTGTCAATGTATCCATTTCTTTCAAGCTTGCATCGGACGGGCAAAATCCGCGGTCTTGGCGTTGAAGTCGGCCCCATGGATAATCAGTTGAGTGAACTTTATTGTAACGCAACTTTGCGCAAGCGCCTTGAATCTAGCCAATACGCGCCTTGTCAGTCGCTAAAAAAGCGGCGCTGCTCGATGCAGCGCCGCTCATTAAAACCAACAATCAGGCGTTCGCCATCTCGCGCTCCAACCGCACCGCGGCGTCCGCTAATTCATCGCCTTGGGGATGGTAGCCGTTGCCGTTGCTTTCGCTTCGCTCATTGGCATCCAAACGCTCACGCGCTACTTTTGCCAGCGCCAAAAGCCCGTTGCCCTCCAGCATCGGTTTCAAGTACCGGCCCGTGTGCGACGCCTTCGTCTTTGCAATCGTCTCCGGCGGTCCCTGCGCCACCACCGTCCCGCCCTTGTCGCCGCCTTCCGGCCCCATGTCGATTACCCAGTCCGCCGTCTTGATCACGTCCAAGTTATGCTCGATCACGAGCACGCTGTTGCCGCTGGACGCGAGCCGCTGCAGGAGCGCGATCAGCTTTTTGATATCCGCGAAGTGCAGCCCCGTCGTCGGCTCGTCGAGAATATAGATCGTTTTGCCCGTCGCGCGTTTTGAAAGCTCGGTCGCCAGCTTAATGCGCTGCGCCTCGCCGCCGGAGAGCTGCGTCGCCGGCTGCCCGAGCCGCACATAGTCCAAGCCCACTTCGCGGATCGTGCTCAACTTGCGCGTAATCGCCGGGATATTCTCAAAAAACTCGCACGCCTGCCCAACAGTCATCTCCAGAATATCCGCGATGCTCTTTTCCTTGTACTTCACTTCCAGCGTTTCGCGGTTGTATCGCTTGCCCCGGCACACCTCGCAGGGCACATACACGTCGGGCAGAAAGTGCATCTCGATTTTGATGATGCCGTCGCCTTTGCACGCCTCGCAGCGCCCGCCCTTCACATTAAACGAGAACCGTCCCGGCATATAGCCGCGCATCCGCGCATCCGCCGTCTTGGAAAATAGATCGCGGATCATATCGAACACGCCGGTATACGTCGCCGGATTCGAGCGCGGCGTCCGGCCAATCGGCGATTGATCGATATCGACCACTTTATCCAGCAGCTCAATCCCATCGACACCCTCATGCGGCTCCCAGACTGGATGCGACCGGTTGATCTTGTTCATCAAGCGCGGATAAAGCGTGTCCTGGATCAGCGTCGATTTCCCGGAGCCTGACACGCCGGTGACGCAAACGAACAGGCCCAGCGGAATATCCACGGTGACATTTTTCAGGTTATGCCCGCTCGCGCCGCGAATCGTCAGCTTCCGCTCCCCAGGTGTTCGGCGCTCGCCGGGCCCCGGCACCGCAATCGTCTCGCGCCCCGACAAAAACGCGCCGGTGACCGAGCGCGGATTCGCCAGAATATCGTCCAGCGTGCCCTCGGCGACCACTTCGCCGCCGTGCTCGCCCGCGCCCGGCCCCATATCCACGATCCAGTCGGCGGAGGCCATCATCTCCTCGTCGTGCTCCACGACCAGGATGGTGTTGCCCAAGCCGCGCAAACGAATCAGCGTGTCGATCAACCGGCTGTTGTCGCGCTGATGCAATCCGATGCTGGGCTCGTCCAGCACGTACAAAACGCCCTGCAATCCCGACCCCACCTGCGACGCCAGCCGGATGCGCTGCGCCTCGCCGCCCGCGAGAGTGCCCGCCGCCCGGTCCAGTGTCAGATAATTGAGCCCGACGTTCAGCAAAAACCCAAGCCGCGCCTGAATCTCCTTATTCAGCTGCTTGGCGATCGTCAGTTCCCGCTGCGAGAGCTTGATTCCGTTGAACCACTCCGACGCATGCGCGATGCTCATCTGCACGACGTCGGCGATATTCTTGTCGTTCACCGTGACCGCAAGCGCTTCCGGCTTTAACCGGCGGCCTTTGCAGGCAGGACACGGCTTTTCCGTCTGGTACTGCGCCATCCACTCCTTCACGCCGTCGGATTCGGTCTCATGCAGCTTCTTCTCCAGCATCCCGATAATGCCGTTAAAATCGGACGTGAACTGCCGCGAGCGCCCCCAGCGGTTGCGCACCGAGACTGTCACCGTGCCGCTGACACCCTTCAGCAAAAAGTCGCGCTGCTCCTGCGTCCAGTCCTGGAGCGGCGTGTCCATGGACGCGCCGATGCGTGTGACCACGCCATCCACCAGGTGCCCCACCCACTCGGAATTGAACCCGCCGGCGTCCTTGGTGTAGGGAGCGATAGCGCCGCCTTTAATCGACAGCGTCTGGTCGGGCAGAATGCGGGCCGGGTCGAACTCCGTACGAATTCCAAGGCCGTGGCACTCCGGGCAAGCGCCGTATGGCGAGTTAAAGGAAAACGTGCGCGGGGCGATCTCCTCGATGCTCACGCCGCAATAGGTACAGGCGAAATTCTCGCTGAACAGCATTTCATGCTCGCCTGGCCCGACATCGATCCCGACACTGCCCTGCCCTTTCTTGAGCGCCGTTTCCAGCGAATCCGCCAGCCGCCGCTCGATCCCTGATTTGACCACCAGCCGGTCCAGGACGACCTCAATCGTGTGCTTTTTATTCTTGTCGAGACTCAGTTCCTCGCTCGTCTCGTGCA
>CAXSEA010000287.1:0-4303 GCA_964235675.1 uncultured Armatimonadales bacterium
TCGCCAAAGTGTCCAGCGTCAAATCGTCCACTTTCCCAGCTTGCAAATGATAGTAGCCCGCGCAGGCGATCATTGCGGCATTATCGGTGCAGAGTATCGGCGGCGGGACGCTGAGCGCAAATCCCTCCCTGCGGCATCCCACTTCCAGCGCCGACTTTAACCCGGAGTTCGCGGCCACTCCGCCGGCGGCGATTACCTGACCGACCCCGCACCGACGCGCCGCGTCTAAAGTTTTGGCCGCCAACACGTCCACAATCGCGCCCTGCACCGACGCCGCCCAATCGCCCATCGTGTGCTTCCCAAGGCCGCCCCGCGCCGCGTTCGCCACGGCGGTCTTCAGCCCGCTGAACGAAAAATCGAGCGAGTCAGCCCCCAGCCGGGCGCGCGGCAGCGCAATCGCCGACGCATTCCCATCCCGCGCCAGCCGGTCGATCTGCGCCCCGCCGGGATAGCCCAGCCCCAAAATCCGCGCCGACTTGTCGAACGCCTCGCCGGCGGCGTCGTCGCGCGTTCTGCCTAAAATCTGGTAATCGGCGTGGCCGCGAATCAAGAAAATCTCCGAGTGCCCGCCCGATGCGACCAGGCACACCGCCGGCAGTTGAGGAGGATCGCCGGTGGCGGAAAGCCAGTTGGCGTAGATATGCGCCTCGATATGGTGCACTCCTATCAAAGGCTTGCGCGCCGCGTAGGCAATCGCCTTCGCAGCGGAAACGCCCACCAAAAGCGCGCCCACCAATCCCGGCCGATTCGCCACGGCCACGGCGTCGATCCCCGCGAATCCAACGCCAGCCTGATTGAGCGCCTCGGCGATCGTGGCGTTGATTTTGGCGACATGCTCCCGCGAAGCGATTTCCGGCACCACGCCGCCTGTCACCGCATGCATCTCCGCCTGCGAGGCGATGACGTTGGAGCGGATCACTCGTCCGCGCTCCACTACCGACGCTCCGGTCTCGTCGCAGCTCGTCTCGATACCCAGCACCAAGCCGCCGCCTACAAACTCATTCCCCATGCAGCAAAGCCGTGGACGCAGTCACCTGCGCCGTGTCGAAATGCAGCGCCTCGATTTCCCGCAGCGCCGAATTCAGCATGGCCCGATAATCAGGGGCGTCGATTTTTTCCGCCCACATAATAATCGCGTTTTCCCGGTTGTCGGAGTAATACGCCTTGCGCATGGCGACATCGCCGAAGCCGTATTTGACATACAATCGATGCGCCACGAAATTGTGCTCGCGCACTTCAAGCGTCGCTCGCTCCGCGCCCAGCTTGTTGCCTTCAATCATCAAATTGATCAGCAGCCGTTCGCCGACTCGTCGCCCGCGCAGTTCGGGATCGACCGCCAGCGTCGTGATATGCATCTCGTCCATCACCACCCAAACTCCGCCGTACCCGATCAGCGACCCGTCAGCCTGCTTGGCGATCAGATACCGCGCGTTGCTGTTGCCGATCTCGGTGATATAAGCCGACGCGCTCCACGGCAGCGTATAACAACGCCGCTCCAAGCTCATCACGTCTGGAACGTCGGAGCGCTGCATGGGCTCGACGGTAATCCGCTGGCGAGCGTCCCCGCCGTCGCCATCACCATCGTTGGCGGCATTATGCTTGCGATTCAGTAAATCCACCATAGTACGCCCTGACGATCTCTCCAGCGCTTAAGCCTCGCTCCGCGTGGCCGCCGGAACCTGACGCTCGCCTTCAATCCAGACTGCCTCACCGCCCGCCCGTCCATCTCCACTCACTGCCGCGTCCAGGCCGTCGGCGTATTCTTCCCGCTTCCAAATCGGGACGCTTACCTTCAGTGCATCAATTATCCAGCGGCAAGCTTCAAACGCCTCCGCCCGATGCGGCGCTCCCACTGCAATTACGACGCTGCTCTCGCCAACTCGGAGCAGTCCAACTCGATGCGCCACGGCGCACGTAGCCTCCGGCCACTGTTGCTCCGCGTCCGCGACAATCCGCGCCAACTCCCGACGCGCAAGCGCGTCATAAGCCTGGTACTCAATCGCCGCCACCGGCTGTCCGGCGTCATGGTTGCGCACATCCCCGCTAAACGTGACATACCCGCCGTTGCGCGGCAAGCGCACCTGCGCCATCACGGAATCTAAGCTCAACGCGTCCGACGTAAGCTCCGAATAGCCCATTCCGCTACCCGCCGCTCATCGGCGGCATAAACGCCACCTCGTCGCCGTCGGCCAGCCGCGTCTCAGACGTCGCCCAGTCCGCATTCACCGAAGCGCGCCCGTAAGTAATCAAATCGCTCAACCGCCGGTCACGCTCGGCCAGCAGCCTGGCTAAATCTCCAACTGTCGCGCCTTCCGCAAGCCCGACACTCTCGGTAGAGCGTCCGGCAAGATCCCCGAAATGCGCAAAATAAAGAATGCTGACAGTTATCTGATGCGTTTCGCCGCTTGATTTTGTGAGTTGTTCTATCATAGCTGTTATTGCTGTTTACCCATACGCGAAACGACCGACGCGTCTTCGCCGCTTACAAGATATAGCGGCTTAAATCTTCGTTCTTCACAATGGAATCCAGCCGCTCCTTCACAAACGCCGCGTCGATTGTCACGTACCGCAGTTCTCCGTAAGGCGCTTCAAACGAAAGCTCGTCCAGCAAGCGCTCCATAATCGTATGCAGGCGTCGCGCGCCGATATTCTCCATCTGCGCGTTTACCTGCGCCGCCGTCCGGGCCAGCTCGGCGACCGCGTCCGGCTGGAATTCCAGCATCACGCCTTCCGTCGCCATCAATTCCTTGTACTGCGTGATTAAAGCGTTTTGCGGCTCGGTCAGGATGCGCACGAAATCGCCTTCCGTGAGCGATTCCAGCTCCACGCGAATCGGCAATCGTCCTTGCAGCTCCGGAATCAAATCCGACGGCTTGCTCAAATGGAACGCCCCCGCCGCGATAAACAGCATATAGTCGGTTCGCACCGGCCCGTACTTCGTTTGCACCGTGGAGCCTTCGATAATCGGCAGAATATCGCGCTGCACACCCTCGCGGCTCACGTCCGGCCCGCGCCCGCCGCCGGAGCCGCCCGACCCGCCGGCGATTTTGTCCATCTCATCCACAAAGATAATGCCGCTCTGCTCCGCCCGCTGCACCGCCTCGCGCGTTACCTGGTCCTGGTCGATTAGCCCCTCGGCCTCTTCATCCGCGAACGTCTGACGCGCCTCGGCAATCGTTACCGTCCGCTTCTTGCGACGCTTCGGCATTAGTGAGCCTAAAATCCCCTTCATGCCCTCGCCGCGCCCATCGCCCCCGCCCATTCCCATACCGCCGCCATCGCCCATCCCGCCCGGCATCCCGCTGCCGTCGTCGCCGGGGCCGCCGAACACCTGCAAAATCGGCAAAGGCGACGATTCGTCCACTTCAATTTCGATTTCTTCGCCGTCGCGCGCCCCCGACGCCACCTGCTCCCGCAACCGGCTGCGGATACGCTCAAGCTGCTGCGCATGCTTCCGGGCGTACTCGTCATCCCCGCCGTCGCCGTCGCCGGACTCAAATCCGTTCCCGCTCTCTTGCCCGGAATTCTCGCTCGACGCGCTCGACGAAGCTGCCGACGCCACCGCTCCCGTCATCCCCTGACCGGAAAACAATTGGTTGAACATGTTCGCCATCGCCTCGGCCTGCTGCCTCGGATTCCCGGCTGCCCCCGCGCCGGCCGAACCAGCGGGCCCGGTGCCAGGCGCGGCATTCTGAGGCTTGCCGCGACGCACCGGCGGCTGCAAAATATCGACGACACGGTCCACCGCCCGCGCCTCGGCGCGGCCGCGCACCTCGCCCTTTTTCTCCTGCTCCACAATCCGGATCGACGCCTGCACCAAATCGCGCACCATCGAGTCGACGTCGCGCCCGACATACCCGACTTCGGTAAACTTCGTCGCCTCCACCTTCACGAAAGGCGCGTGCGCGAGAGTCGCCAGCCGCCGCGCGATCTCCGTCTTACCAACCCCCGTCGGCCCGATCATCAAAATATTCTTCGGAATTACTTCATCGCGCAACTCAGGCTTCAGCAATTTCCGGCGGTACCGGTTCCGCAGCGCAATCGCCACAGCCCGCTTCGCCGCTTGCTGCCCGATAATATACTTGTCCAATTCCGCGACCACTTCCCGCGGAGTCAAATCGTCTTGCATACCCCAGATTATACCGTCCACCCCCTTTCACTCGTCCAAACGCGTCACTCAATTCCCCTCCTAGCTAAGGAACGGTCAGCGCGTCTCCAAAGGGTGTAGAAAACTCCACAACAAGCGCTGTCTGGTTTCCCCTCCTTTTCCAAGGAGGGGATTAAGGGGAGGTCCGCCCAGCAC
>CAXSEA010000288.1:0-4265 GCA_964235675.1 uncultured Armatimonadales bacterium
CGCCGTACGTATTTGGCTCACCGAAACATCCTCCAAACGTCGCGCTCTCCACAAATCGTACCTTGCCCGCGCCCCCAATAACTGACATGCTCATTTGTGACACGCTGATTCGCAACGCAAGCCTCTTAGATGGCACCGGCGCTGAGCCCGAACGGCTGGACGTCGCCATTCTCGGCGACCGCATTCTGGAAATCGGGCCTTCCCTGCGCTGCCAAGCCGCGTCAGTGATCGAGGGCGATGGCCTTACTCTCGCTCCGGGCTTTATCGACGCCCACACGCACGACGACACCAACGTCATCCGCGCTCCGGCGATGCTGCCCAAGTTATCCCAGGGCGTGACCACGGTAATCGTCGGCAACTGCGGCATCTGCGCCGCCCCCGTCCGCCTGCGCGGCGATCTGCCCGACCCGATGAACCTGCTGGGCGATGCGTCCGTCTTCCGCTATCCCGCGTTCTCGGACTATGTCGCCGCCGTTCAGCAATCGCGCCCTGCGGTCAACGTCGCCGCCCTAGTAGGGCATACATCGCTGCGAAACAACCACATGGATCGGCTTGACCGCCCCGCGACTGAGAGCGAAGTTGCGGGAATGCGCGCCGACCTGCAAGCAGCGCTGGACAATGGCGCGCTCGGCCTAAGCACCGGCCTGGCGTACCTTTCCGCCAACGCCGCCACTACAGACGAGGTGCTCGCGCTCGCCGATCTCCTGGCTCCAGCAGGCGGCATTTACACGACGCACATGCGCACCGAGACGGAAGCTATCTTGAGCGCGATGGACGAAGCGTTTGAAATTGGACGCAAGGGCAGGGTGCCGGTCGTGATTTCCCACCTGAAATGCGCCGGGATCGAGAACTGGGGACGCAGCGGCGAGGTTCTCGGCGTGCTGGAGCAGGCGCGCTCAACTCAAAACGTTGCCTGCGACTGCTACCCCTACGCCGCCGGCTCCAGCACGCTTGATCCGCGCCAGGTTGACGAGCGCGTGAAAATCACTGTCACCTGGAGCGCGCCGCATCCGGAAGTCGCCGGACAAACGCTGTCCCAAATCGCCGCTGCCTGGGAGTTGCCGCAACTCGAAGCGGCCCGACGCCTACAACCCGCCGGAGCGATCTACCACAGCATCTCCGAGGACGACATGCGCCGCATTCTAACCCATCCGGCCACCATGATTGGCTCCGATGGCCTCCCGAATGACCCTCTGCCGCATCCCCGGCTCTGGGGAACGTTCCCCCGTGTATTAGGACGATACGTCCGCGGCGAAAAGCTGCTCACCCTCCCGCAGGCCGTCCATAAAATGACCCAAATGCCCGCCCAACGCTTCGGCTTGCCGGAGCGCGGACTCCTACGCGCCGGATACCACGCCGACTTCGCGCTCTTCGACGCCGCTAAAATCAACGACGCCGCCACCTTCTCCGACCCGATGTGCCCATCCGAGGGAATCGCCGGCGTTTGGGTAAACGGCGTCTTGTCGTACACGGCGAAAGGCGCAACCGAAAATCGAGCGGGGCGGTTTTTGCCGCGCGGGAAGACGCAATGGATTCAGTAGCGGACCTATCCGGGCTCTCGCCCACCTTCCCTAAAGGGAAGGAACTGTTTACGGCCTATACAAGGCCATTATGTACTTGGCTAACCCAGCAGTTGGGACCGCGTTAGCGTTTGCCTTGCCGCTTGTTCCTACGCTGATCGTACAACACAAAAATCACTCCTAGAATAATGACGGCGAGACCAATAATGATTAACCATTGCCCAAGTGCGGCGTGAGGATGCAATCTATTTCTCCTTAGTCTTCCTGACGAGCTTCTGGCGGCCTTAACCGCTGGGTTAGCCAAGTATATAATTGCTATATATAAGATTAAAATTTTAATGCGTCAGCTATAGCCAGCAATGCTTGATGAAGAGTTCCTTCCCTTTAGGGAAGGTGGGCGAGAGCCCGGATAGGTCCGGTTAGGCTTTCCAGAACGAAATCACGCACCCGCCCGCCACAATCAGCGCGCCCCCGACCAGAATCGGCGGCGTCGGCTTCTCGTGGAACGCCGCCCAGGAGATCCCCTGGGCCACGATAAAAAAGAAGCAGACGTAAATCCCGAGCAGCCGCCCGAAATCCCAGCGCGGCGCGTTGACAAAACACCCGTAGGCCAGCAGTACCAAGCCGCCCACCAGCAGGAGCATCCCACGGCGCGGGCCATTGGCGGAGCCGTGCAGCGCGAGCCGAACAACCGCATCGCCTCCAGCCTCCAAAACAGCCGCCGCCAGCAGGAAAAGCAGAGCCACCGGAAGTTTCATCGTTTGTAAAATACCATAGCTTGACGCCGTAAACTACCTGGATGATAAGTTGAAATTGTTTGGCAACAAATGTTGACTGAGAGACAACAACCAGAGTATACTTGAATTGTAATATGGAACTGAGACTTGAGTCTGACGAGCGTGTCGATACGTCGGAGCTGCAAGGCATCGGGGCTCGGCTCCGTAGTATGCGGCAGAAGCGCGGCTGGACTTTAGATGCACTGGCATCGCGGGCGAAGCTGAGTAAGTCCTATCTTTCGCGCTTGGAAGACGGCGACCGGCAGCCTTCCATCGCCGCGCTGCTTTCGATCAGCCGCGCTCTGGAAATGCCTCTCAGCGGCCTGCTGGGCGATCAGCAAACCGCGCCGAGCATCGAAGTGGTTCGAGGCGCGGGATTGACCGCGGTTCAAGGCAACGGGCTGTTCTACCAGGCGCATAGCGGCGGCTTGCCCGGCGCGGTCATGCAGCCGCTGCGGGTGACCATTCCCGCCGGACGCACCGGCGACGAGCTTTACCGCCATGAAGGCGAGGAATGGCTCTACGTTCTATCCGGCGAGCTTTGCGTGACGCTCGGCAAGGAAGTTCATGATCTCGGCGTGGGCGACTCCATCCATTTCCCCGCCACCGTCGGTCACCGGCTGGCTGCCAAAGGGTTGAGGGACGTCGAGGCGATTTTAGTCGCCAGCGTCGCGCCCGCTGGGCTTCTGAGCAGCTATCTTTGAAGCGTTAATTTTCTTATCGTGACCGGGACAACAGACGAGTCCCGGATTCCACTCCTGCCATGACGTTGCAGGCACAGCGGCTTTGCTGCCGCACCTGTCGAAAGCGTTGCGAACCAAAGCGCTCACTCGCTTTGGTTCGCGCTAATTCGTGCTAGCAATCGTCGGTCTTGTCTTACAAGGAGCAGGAGCGGATGAACACACTGGAACAATCCACCACCGTCACTTCGGTGAAGTCGATGTCAGCAGGAGGCGGCGGCTCGCCCGTCATGCTGAAGAAAAGCGTGCTGAACTACTGGGAGGTTCTGGCGCAGTCGATCGCCTTGATCTCGCCCACCATGACCGCCGTGCTGATCGTGCCGGTGATGTACGGAACCGCGTCGAGCGGAAGCTGGCTGGCCTATGCCTTCGCCACGGTGATGCTGCTGTTCGTGGCGATGTGCCTCAACGAGTTCGCCAAGCGCCAGACCACTTCCGGCTCGATGTTCTCGTATATCACGCGCGGCCTCGGGCCGGTGGCAGGCGGGGTCGCGGGATGGACTTTGATCTGGGCTTATCTGTCGATCAGCATCGCGGGCCTGACCGGCTGGACCAACTTCGCGCAAGTGCTGGCGAGCATGGCCGGAATGCATACCGGCACGGTCAACTCGCTCGGCTTCGCGCTGACCAGCTGCGCCGTCTGCCTGGCGCTGTCGTTCTACTGCGCCTATAGAAACGTCCAATTGTCCGCCATCGTCATGCTGGTGCTGGAAGTCGCTTCGGTGGCGCTCATTCTGGTTTTAGGTCTGATAATTCTCTTCCACCATGGCCTGCCCGTGGATCGAGATCAGCTCACGCTCAAAGGCACGTCGTTTTCGATGATGGGCTTCGGCGTGGTGGTGGCGATCTTCAGCCTGGTCGGCTTCGAGGCGGCGACGGCGTTCGGCGACGAGGCGAAAGCCCCGCTCATCAACATCCCGAAAGCCGTGATCTGGAGCCTCATCTTAACCGGCCTGTTCTTCGTGTTCATCACCTACGCCGAAGTGTACGGAGTCAAAGGTACGAGCGTGCAGCTCAGCTCGCTGACCGCGCCGCTGAATACGCTGGCAAGCATGTTCCACGTCGGATGGATGGCCGTTCCGGTCTCCATCGGCGCGATGCTCAGCTTCTTCTCGCTCAACTTGTCCTGCATGAACTCGGCGGCGCGTATCATGTTCAAGATGGGATCCCACAGCGCTCTGCACCAGGCGGTCGGACGGATGCACGACAAGTACGAGACCCCGCACATC
>CAXSEA010000289.1:0-4230 GCA_964235675.1 uncultured Armatimonadales bacterium
CATGACTCACCTCATGCTCAAAAGACTTGCGCTATGACTTTTTCTAAACCCTCTTTAGGGAAGGAAATATAAGATGGCGCTTTGTGTTGGCCAAACCAGTCACCGGCTGTAGACTTTTCCTTCCCTACAGGGAAGATGTCACGCGAGTGACGGATGGGTTCCCGGCGATTCGCCTGCTCAACTTCCGTCCAAGCTCGTGCGTCGGGCGCTCGATCAGCACGAACGAGGCCGATGAGGCTAGAATGGCCAGCGGCAGCGCGTAGGCCATGGCGATCCAGGGGTGGGTCGGCATTCGGTAGTGGCAGATGAAGATGGCGATGCTGCCGAGCAGGTATAGAGAGTAGCTGATGGCGCCGAGCAGCACCAGCGGGCGCGGGGCGCTGCGGGCGCGCTCGAAGGCGAGGAAGAGCGCAAGCGCGAGGGTGTAGGCGACAATCCAGCGCATGGAATCGTCCTGGGGATCGACGCGGCCGGTGTAGCCGAGCAGGCAGGTGGGAACGAGCATAACCAGGAAGCTGATAATCATGGCTGTGTCGCCGGGCTTGCCTTCCAGGCGGCGCATGCGGATATGGGTGGCGAGAAACATCATGGCGAGTGCGATCAGAAGCGCCAGCGGCAGCTTGTGGCCGGTGTGCCACCGCAGCACGGCCAGGAGAAAAGCGCCGATGCAGCAGGCGGCGTAGCAAAAGGCGATGGTTCTCCGGTCGTGGAGCTTGCCGGTAATCAGCAGGCCAGTGACGGCGACATAGAAGAGCAGCTCGATTTGCAGGGTCCAGAACACCCCGAGGATATTGGGGACGTTGACGAACTGCTGGAGCATCGTCAGGTTGACCAGAATCATGCGGTGCGTCACCGGGTAAATGTCGGTCGCGTCAAACGCCAGGGCGAGGACGATCGACAGCCAGTAGGCGGGCCAGAGGCGAAACAAGCGCACGATCCAGAAGCGAGGCACGGCGCGCGGGCCGGGCTTGGCGCTGAAAGGAATGACATAGCCGCTGATGAGAAAGAAGGCACCGACTCCGATGCGTCCGAGATCGAAGTAGAAAGTCGGGCGGCCCGGCCAGAGGCCGCCGCCGAGATAGACAAACCCCGGCACCGCGTGGAAGATCACGACGAGCAAGGCGCAGATGCCGCGCAGAGCGTCGAGATTGGTAAGCCGCCCCTGCTGCGCCGGCTGGAGCGGAGGCATGGGCGGGGCAATCTTGGGGGCGGGGGTGGGCGAGGCGGTGGAAGTCACAGGTCTGAGATTGTACCAGAAGCGGGATTGCGGGACTCATCCATCACGCTCGGAAGCGTGCCACCTGCCCTAAAAGGAAGGATTTGCTGCGGTGCGCCGAGGACGGCGTTATCCTCCTGTCCCAGCTAAGAAGGGCTTGGAAGCAGCTGGATTTCACTCAATCCTGTATCTTAGGTCTGTGAGCTGCAATGTAGTCGATGATATCTTGCTCGTATTCGCTGATCGGCTCCGAATCGAAATTTTCTCTCGCGGATTCTGATAGGTTTAGCTCAAAATACCGCTCGTAGTAAGGCAAAGCGGTAGCGTGATCGCCTAAGCTGCGGTAGATTTTCGCCAAAGACTTGAGGGCATCATCGTAGTCCGAATTGTTCTCGGGGTCACTTTGGGCAAGAGCGGTTTTGTAGATTTCTATGGCTGCGTGCGTATTACCCTGGCCGATGTACGCTTCGGCTAAGCCTGCATTGACAGTGTCGGCAGACAAAACAGACGCGTTCAGCTTTGATACTTTGAGATACTCCGCCACTGCTTCGTCCCAGCGCTCGTTAGCCAAGTAGATACTGCCAAGCTGGGCGTGACGCTGGGCAAGATACTTTTCTAAGCGCGGTGGCTCAATGTCATAAATTTGGTCATCTGAGCAGAATATAGGATACGCAACACCCAGTATGCCGGAGATTTGGCCTTTTACCTCATGCAATTCAAAGCGTAGGTAGCTTGCCTTTGCGGCTGCTTCGTCGCGGTTTTCCTCCGGCTCATCATGCCATTCATCCGCAAGGAAATGCTGAACAGCTAGTTCGGAATTACTGGCCTCGATAAGATAAAGGCAAGTATGATTCATGTCGTCCGCAAGGATGGCGTACCGCATTAGCGCTTTCTGGTGGTTGATTATGCCGCCGACCCGCCGGTGCCCAATATATCTACCGATGCCGAGGTGCGGGGGTCGGCTTTGGGGGTGTCTTCGTCGGGGGTGGGGTTAGTGGGGGCGGTGGAGGGGATGGTGGTGTGGCCGCCGTCATGGGAGGCGGCTGGGTCGAAGGGGGAAGGGGTGGAGTCGATGACGCCGGTGACCAGGTTGCCGGTTTCGCCGTCGATTTGGCCGATGGGCGTGGGGGCGGCGTGGGTGTCGGAATAGGCGGGAACGGTGCCGGGGTAGTCGGGGGTTTCACCGGGCTGTAGGTTTTCCACGGCGTTCTGGGAGCCGTCAAGGGATTGATCTTGGGAATTGACTTCGGACATGGGACTGGCCTTCCTTTGCGCGGTCATGGCGCTTTGATGTCGGTTGTACCCAAAGGCGGAGAGGATGCGTCCGGAAATGGGTATCGTAGATTTCAACTCTTATGCCTGTTTCCGTTTTTCTTCCCATCGTCAGCGACGCTGTGCCCGGCGCTGCAACATCGTATCAGCCCTCCCCAGATATCAACCTGCCGGTGGAGCGGAAGATCGCCAATTTGCGCGGCATCCTGCGGGAAATGGGCTCGGTGGTGATCGGGTTTTCGGGCGGGGCGGATTCGGCCCTGCTGGCGAAAATCGCGCATGAGGAGCTGGGCGAAAAGGCGCTGGCGTTAATTGCGGTCTCGGAGTCGTACCCGAAGCGCGAGCGCGACGAGGCGGTTCTGCTGGCGCGGGAGATGGGAATTCCGGTGACGGTGGTGGAGACGTCGGAGCTGGAGAACGAAGAGTACGCGTCGAACCCGACCAACCGCTGCTACTACTGCAAGCAGGAGCTTTTTGTTCATTTGGAAGCCGCCGCAAAGGAGCATGAATTCCGCTGGGTGGCGTACGGTGCGAACCATGACGATCTGGGCGATTACCGGCCCGGACAGCAGGCGGCTAAGGAGCGGAACGCTCGCGCGCCGCTGCTGGAAGCCGCGTTCACCAAGCCGGAGATCCGGCACGTCTCGCGGCAGTTGGGGCTGCGGACTTGGGACAAGCCGGCGCTGGCATGTTTGTCGTCGCGATTTCCTTATGGGACGCGGATTACCGCCGAGCTTTTGGCCCGGCTGGACGCGGCTGAGGATTATCTGCGGCACGAGTTAGGATTTAAGCAGCTGCGCGTCCGGCATCACGACACAATCGCGCGTCTGGAAGTGGATTCTGCCGAGATGCCGCGCCTTTACGACGACGCCCTGCGCGGCGAGATCAGCGCGAAGCTGAAATCGCTGGGGTGGACTTATGTGGCGGTGGAATTAGGCGGCTACAAATCGGGCAGCTTAAACGCCACGCTCCCGGCCACGCATTCTCATGGACATTGACCGCCTCAGCGCGCTTTTGACCGGCGTTCAGAACGGCGATACCAGTGTGGCCGAGGCGCTGGAGCGGCTACGCTCGCTGCCGTTCGGCGACGCTGTCGATAATTTCGCCCAGCTTGATACCCACCGGGCGATCCGCACGGGCGCGCCAGAGGTGGTGTTTTGCCCCGGCAAATCGAACGAGCAGGTGGCGCGAATTATCGAGCGGCTGGCGGAGCATTCGGGGAGCGTGCTGGCGACCCGCGCGTCGGAAGCGCAGTATGAGGCCGCGCGGGCATTGACTCCGTCGGCGGTTTACCATCCCCTGCCCCGCTTGATTACTGTCGGCGAGTCGCCCGCTCCGAAGAACCCGGAGCGGTATGTGGCCGTGATGTGCGCCGGAACCGCCGACACCCCCGTCGGCGAAGAGGCGGCTCTCACGCTTGAGTTCTACGGCAGCCGGGTGGAGCGCTGCTACGATGTGGGCGTGGCCGGATTGCATCGTCTGTTGAGCCGCTTGGAGCTGATTCAAAACGCGCACGCGCTGGTGGTCTGCGCCGGGATGGAAGGCGCGCTGGCGAGCGTGGTGGCGGGGCTGGTAAGCCGTCCGGTGGTGGCGGTGCCGACCAGCGTCGGGTACGGGGCGTCGTTCGGCGGGGTCTCGGCGTTGCTGACGATGCTGAACTCGTGCGCGGGCGGCGTGGCGGTGATGAATATCGACAATGGGTTTGGGGCGGGCGTTTACGCGCACCGAATTAATTCCGTTTA
>CAXSEA010000290.1:0-4223 GCA_964235675.1 uncultured Armatimonadales bacterium
CGCGGGCGATGTCGTTGAGTTGATGTTATGGATTGATGAGAAGCTAAATATTCGACTAAGCTATGATGATGTAGAGAGCTGGATGGGGCATACCCTGGGCGAAGTGGTCGATCTTTTACTGGCGGGGCGGATTGCCTTTCTTTGAATTTTGCTTCGGCGTTACAGGTTAGAGAAGAGTCTTTGAAACTCTAGGAGTAATGGCCTTCGTCGCCGATATTTATGGCTGTAGGGCTAAACAGCTTTTCCAATTTGCCTGCCACGATCGACTGGTCATTTAAATAGCCCATTGCTTTTACTCTCAGGCTGGAAGAGACTCGTGTCAGCACAACATATTGTCCTGGAAGCGTTGGGTACTTTTCCATGTTCACGTTTGTGTCCAACGCTCCATTCAGATGGCCATCGGGAGCGATCCGGTAGGCGACACATCGGACGGGCTCGCTCCAAACCTGGCTGCCGGGGCCAGCTCTCGCGCTCAGGAAGACAGCCCGCCCGTCGGACGCCTGCGACAATCCATCAGTGTCGTCAGGAGCAGGAGCAGAGAATTTGAAGATTAAGCCCCGCTTGCCGATTTGCCAGACTTGCAGGTAGCCGTCAACGTGGGTCAGCGCCCCCGATTCATCATGCAGCTGAGTGGCGACGAGATAATTGCTTTTAGGGATGACAGTCAAATTCGTGAGGCTATCCTCCTCTTCGGCTTCTACAGTCTGTTTAGATTGGAGAGCTAGCTGCTCTGGCGTTTTGACACGATATTGCAGTAGATAAGAATCGTTGTACCGATTTAAAGTAGCAACAAGGTAGCTGCCGGTGGCATCAAAAACCACACTGCCAAGGCCGTCGCTTGCGATATCTTCCAGCTCGACCGGCTGCGACTCCAGATGCAGGCTCCCATCCGCAGAAATCCGAAATACGTACAACTTACCTTTGCTGGTTTGGGCGTAACCCCATGGCTGGCGCGGATTGAAATTCAGCTCTTCGATATCATCGCCTGTCGGAAGTGTTTGGATGCGTAGCTGAACTCTAGTGCCATCTGGATTAGTCTTGTGCTCAATAACCTGCGCCGTATTGGGAGTAAGATCGTAGGCAAAGACATGCGCGCGTTCCCAGGGCGTGGCGGCTTGCGCGCCGACGAAATGCGCCATCTCCTGTTGGTTGGTGTAAAGAGGATAATCACTAATGTTATCCGATTCGTCGACCATATCGCCGATTCCATTGCCAGTGCTTTTTGATGAGTCAGATGGCACTGTTGCCGATGCGGTATTAGGAAAGCTCGGTTGAGGCGACGACGGAAGTTGTGGTGATTTGCAGGAGCCGAGAAGGATGGCCAGTACCAAGAAGAGCAATACGGAAATCCTGCGATAGTAGCGTGTCATGAAAGTTCCTCCAGGCTTACTAAAGACTACTACTGTAGTCTTTGTAGATTGTACACTTTTCTGCCGCTCCTAAGACTCTTTTTGGTTTATTGTATAGGTTGAGCAATGAGCGAGTCGAGTGTTCCTGAAGTACTAGCAGATAGCGAGGCATTAAGCAGAGTGCCTGGCAGACTAATCAGCGGCTGGTATAATTGCGGCAATTACCATGCTTCCTCTTCGCATTATTCCCTGTCTCGACGTGAAGAACGGGCGAGTGGTTAAAGGCACGCAGTTTGTTAATTTGCGCGATGCTGGCGATCCCGTGGAGCGGGCGGCGCTGTATGCCAGGGAGGGGGCGGACGAGCTGGTGTTTTTGGATATCACGGCTTCATCGGATGACCGGGAGCTGGTGTTCGAGTATGCGTCGCGGGTGGCGGAAGAGGTGTTTATTCCGTACTGTGTCGGGGGCGGGATTCGGACGGTGGAGGATTTTCGGCGGATGCTGAAGACCGGGGCGGATAAGGTGAGTATCAATACGGCGGCGGTGAAGACGCCGGAATTGATCCGGGAATGCTCGGAGCGGTTTGGGGCGCAGTGTGTCGTGGTGGCGATCGACCCGAAGCGGACCGGCAGCACGAAGTCGGGGTGGGAAGTGCATATCCATGGCGGGCGGACTCCGACGGGGTTGGACGCTTTGGAGTGGGCGGCGCGGATGGAGAGCTTAGGGGCGGGGGAGCTGCTGCTGACGTCGATGGATAGGGATGGGACTCTGGGCGGGTATGACCTGGCGCTGACTAAAGCGGTGGGGGAGACGGTGGGAATTCCGGTGATCGCGTCGGGTGGGGCGGGGAGCGTGAAGGATATCGCCGACGCTTACACCGAGGCTCGGGCGGACGCGGCGCTGATCGCGAGTTTGGTGCACGACGGGCACACCACGTGCGACAAGATTAAAGCGGAGCTGGCTGAGACTTACGGGATTCCAGTCCGCGTGCAGCATGGAGCGCAAGTTTATGCCAGTTAGCAGCAGTGACGAGACGCAGGCCAAAGCTGGGGCGCAAGCGTCCAGGCGGGACGCTATTTTGAGCGCCGTTCAGTTCGACAAAGACCCTGCCGGATTGGTGCCTGCGGTGATTCAGGACCCGGACACTAAAGACGTGCTGATGCTGGGGTTTATGAACCGCGACGCTCTCGCCAAGACGCTGGAGACGGGGATGGTGACGTTTTGGACGCGCTCGCGCGGGAAGCTTTGGACCAAGGGCGAGACCAGCGGCAATATTTTGAAGCTCGAGTCGGTGCGGGTGAACTGCAACGACGATTCCTTGCTGATACTGGCGCGTCCGGCGGGGCCGACCTGCCATACGGGGCATCCGACTTGCTATTTTCGGGAGGCGGATGCCGAGGGCGGCTGGGCGACGGTTACCGAGGCTCAGTTTGATCCGGATTCGGTTTATGGATCGAAGTGACGGCGAACCCATCCGGCGCTTTGCGCCACCTTCCCTGTAGGGAAGGAAAAGTCTACGGTCAGGTACTAAATCGGCTGACGTAAAGCGCCGCCTTATGTTTCCTGCTCTTCGGGGGGTTTGGGGAAAGTCGCCTGATCTTCCCTTTTTGGAGAAGGTGCTGGGTGAGGTTGGGGGGAGCAAGGCGGTTTGTGCGTGGCGGACCTCCCCTTTCCCCTCCTTAGAAAGGAGGGGAATCAGAATTAATCCCTCGTTTACGACTTTTTCTAGGCTCTCTGCAGGGAAGATGATCGAAGGCCGGATGGATTCACTGGAGCTTTACAGCAGCCGTAGAATCTCCTCAGCAGCGATATTCGCTCCGTTTAGGCCGCTCCCCTGCCCTGCCGCATATTGCATGCGGTCTCGCACGTTGGGCTTGATTAGCTCCGCCAGTTTTTCCTCGATCTCTTGCCCGCTTAAGGGAGACGTGAATGCCGCGCCTGCGGCTTCGGCTTTTTTGGCTCGGGCGAATTGGTCATCCAGGCCGCGCTCTCGGGGGACGAATAGGCTGGGAATATGGAAGTGCAGGAGTTCGGCGACTGAGTTGTAGCCTGCCGCGCTGACGGCAGCGTCGAAGGCAGGGAGACATTCGGCCATGGGGTAGTAGCTGACGCGAAAATCCGGGGGCTCGCCGGTCGAGTCGTTCGGCTGCGGAGATTTCAGAAGGGGCGCGTCGGGAGCGGCTGTAAGCCAGCCAGCGCGTTTGGCGGCTCGGACGATCAGGCTTTCCGACTGCGCCATTTCGTCGTCGCCACCACCGCCGACGGTGATGTAGAGCAGGGGCTGAGTAATTTTGTCCGGCAATCCCAAGCGGCGGCGGGCTTCGAGTTTCGGGAGGGCTTCGGCGCGGGCGCGAATTAGAATGGGGCCTGTCCAGACTGTCCGGAGGGTCGGCGGAATCGGGAAGGCCTCGCTGCCGATTTCGTGCGGGATGACGGCTAGATCGTACGCGGTGAGGAGTGTTTGGAAGTGCGGGTCGGCGGCTCGGTCGGAGAGTTGGGCGCGGTAGACAAAGACGCGTCGCATGCTCCAGCTGAGAGTGGGCAGCAGCTCTTGCGACGCGCCGCCGGGGAAGGTGTCGGCGACCAGGATCGCCGGATTGAACGCGGCGACGGTGTTCATCACGACTGTCTGCGCCAGCTTGTTGTAGACGCCCGGCTGGATGCCCGTGCTTTGGATAGTGGTGCGCGAGGGGAGCTTCACCGAGGCGAAGCCTTCGCGGTAGATGACGTGGTCGGCTTCGGTGGTGGTGACGAATAGAATTTGCGCGCCGGGACGAGCCGCCCGGACGGCGCGGGCGATGGCGAGCATGCGGGTGACGTGGCCGAGGCCGAGGCCATTGACGGCGTAGAAGAGCAGACGGGGAGCGGCGATG
>CAXSEA010000291.1:0-4202 GCA_964235675.1 uncultured Armatimonadales bacterium
TCCCCTGCACGCTTCCGTCCAGAGTGACGAGCCGGTGGCTGACCATCTCGGCGTAGACCACCCAGCACATCCCTCACAAAACGCACAATGCTTGGACGCGGGACGCGTCCAAGCATTGTGAAAAAAGGCCTAGCGGCCCGAGCGTCTCTGGAGATTTCCTTAGTCGATTGCTACATGCTCTACCCTGCGCCGTGGACGCCGAATAGGGATTGGATGGCTTGGGCGTAGGTGTCGAGGTCGAAGGCGGCGGGGTCCATGGAGTATTGGAAGAGGATGCCTTCGTAGAGGGCGATCAGCAGGGAGGCGGCGAGGCGCGGGTTTTGGGGGTCGAGGCCGGGCGGGAGGGTGATGTCGCCGTCGGCGATGCCGCCCGCGAACACATCGGCGAGGCGCTCGCGCTGCTCGGCGAGCTGGCGCTGGACAATCACGCGGATAGTGGGGTTGGTCCAGGCCTCGCCCAGGAACGCGCGCCAGACGAGAAAGCTCTGCGGCTGGTGCCTCGCCAGATCGACCCGCAGCTCGACATTGACGGTCAGCTTCTCGGCGGCGCTATGGGCGTGGGCGATGCGCTGGCCGAACTCGCCTTTGAACCGGTCCCGGATAAACTCGAACAGGGCCTGGAGCAGCGCGTCCTTACCGGCGAAGCAGTAGTGCAGCGTGGCGATATTCACCCCCGCCCGACACGCGATATCCCGAGTCCGCAGCCCGCTCACCCCCACCTCCGGCACCAGATCGTAAGCCGCCTGCAGCAGCCTCGTCCGCTGCTCTTGACGCCGGTCGGAGATCGAGCCGTCGCGCGCGGGGAGGGTAGGAGTCGCCATGAGCCTGTTTTACCACTGAGAGCATGGAATTACAATCGCTTGCTTCAATCATCTGATTATTTCCGTATCGCGCAGACAGAGTTCCTCATCCGTCGCCGGGCGGATGGGGAGCGGATAACCTAGCTGGGCTGCATTTTCGCGTCGCCGGCATGCGCCGCGAGCCAATGCAGGACCGGCTGGAGAGCCTGGTCGGAGTTTTTCTCGTAGATGAGGCCGTGGCCGTTGCCCAAAATGCCGTAGTCGGGCAAATGCAGGAGTTCGGCGGCCGCGCCCGCGCGGGTGAGGAACTCCACCATTTGCGGCGCGAACTTGGATGGGGCCGAGGTCTCGCCGCTGACAATCGCGACCGGGACACCCTCCAGCGCCGGGATACGCAGCGACATCGGGTCGGCATCGCGGGCTTCTTCGGCGCTGCCGCGCGGCGGGTCATAGGTGATCGGCGCGGCGGTAAGGCCCCAGGACAAAGCGCCGATATTCGGCGTGTCCGCGAAGGGAGGGCCCATCGGCTCGACGGCGACAATCGCGGCGACCAAATCGGGGCGACGGTCGGCGGCCAGCCAACCGTCGGAGCCGGACGCCGAATGCGTGACGATAATCGCGCGTCCGATACGGTCCAGCAGGTCGGCGAGACGGTCGGCATCCATCTTTTGCGACACGGCGAGGTCGGCGGGCAACGGCCCGAACGGCGCGATATACGCGTCCAGCGCGGCGGCGTCCGATGGGTCGAACGGCCACTGCGTGTGCAGAGCGGCGGCCGACGCCGGAAAGAAAACCTCACGCCCCTCCTCATACGGAAACGACGGCCCCATCGGGCCGAGCACGTCGGGCTGGTATGGCGAGCGTCCCTGTCCGGGCCGGTCGACGATGAAGACCGCGTATCCCGCCTCGACCAGGCGCTGCGCCCAGCCGGGACGTCCGTCGGGCGTGTCCAGCCACTCCGTGCCCTGCATCGCGCCGCCGTGCACCAGGACGATTGGGTAAGGCTGGGTGACAATTTCTGGGGCTTCCCACGCGACGAACATCGGGCCGCGCTGGTAAGTTTTGCCGCCGACGGCGACGCGCTCGCCCGGCAGCCAGAATTCGCCGCGACGAGAGGTTCTTAAAGGGGCAGATTCCCAGAAATTCTTAGTGACAGGCATAGTTCTCTCCTGCTTATGGATAAGCGTTCCGGCCTTTTAGAAGGTGTAGACAAGTTGTTTGAACTCCCCTCCTTTTCCAAGGAGAGGTTGGGGGAGGTCTGGTTTCGTGCGGCGTTTTGTGCGTGGCGGACCTCCCCTTAATTCCCTCCTTGGAAAAGGAGGGGAAACCAGAACGCGCCTCGGTTTAGAGACTTTTTCTAAGCTCGCTTTATGCCGTTTGCTCGTCCAAGCCTGCTCGGCGGCGCGTCGTTTTGGCGAGGGCGGACCAGTCTTTGTCGCCCAGGCCTTGCTCCACTGCCTGCGTCATGTTTTCGCGGACGATCTCGGCGGCGGGCAGGGTGGCCTGCTTCATTTTGGCGGCGTCCAGGGCGAGGTTGACGTCTTTCAGGCCCAAGGTCAGCTTGAAGCCAGGCTCATAGGTTTTGTTGGAGATATTGCCGCCGTAGCGCTTGTAGCTGGGAGCGGCGAAGATGGTATTGGTGATGACGTTCAGGAAATCACCCGCGCTCAGGCCATAGCTTTCGGTGAGAGCCGTCGCCTCGCCCATGGATTCGATCGCCAGAGTAATCATCATGTTTCCGGCGATCTTGGCGATGTTGGCGTGCTTGGGATCGTCGCCGAGCGGCCATGTTTTCTTACCGAGTGCGTCGAACAGCGGCTGCACCGCGGCGAGGGCCTGAGCATCGCCCGCCGCCATGATATCCAGCTCGCCCTTCTCCGCCACCGACGGAATCCCGAACACGGTGGCGGCGACATAGGCCAGTCCGGCCTCTTTGTGCCGCTCGTGCAGCTCGCCCGAAAGCGCGGGGGAGATGGTCGCCATCATCACGTGGACGCATTCTGTCCGGGCGTGGTCCAGCGCGCCGGAATCAAGAATCACGCCGCGGACGGCAGGATCGTCCGAGAGCATGGTAATCACGGCGTCGTTTTGGAACGCGTCGGCGGGCGACTGCAGCACCGTGACTCCTTCCAGCTTCTTCGCCGCTTCCGGATCGCGGTTCCAGACAGAGACTTTGTGCCCGGCCTTTATAAGATTGGGCACCATCGCCGCGCCCATGCTTCCGATTCCAATAAAACCGATGTTCATAATTATCCTCGACCTGACTGAGACTTAGCTCCGACGATTACTTCGACTGTGCAGTAAACATATTACGCCGTTGCCAGCGGCGCCAGCTCGACCTTGATCCAGCCCGGCTTGCGCTCGTCGAATGTTTTGTACGCGTCAATGGCCGACGCCAGAGGCTCCTGCTGGGTCAGAACCATGGTCGGGTCGATCACGCCGCTGCGGACGAGGTTCACCAGCATCGGCACATACTTGCGGTGGTTGCAGCCGCCCATCCGGAGCGTTAGGTTCTTGTTCATCGCCGCCCCAATCGGGAACGAGTTCATGGTCGGCGGGTAGACGCCGATGATCGACACGGTGCCGGCTTTCGCCACGGCCTCGATCTCCCACTGCAGCGCCTGCGAGGGCGCGTCGCCGGGAACCCATTGGCCGTTGTCGGGCTTGTAGCCGTCCGGGTTGTTGCGCTGCATCTCTTCCGCGAACTTCTGCTTCTGCTCCGGATTGAGCTTTGCGGCGGGGCCATGGTGGGCGTGGTAGGAATCGACGCCGACCACGTCGATGCAGATATCGGGCCCGATGCCGCCGGTCAAGCGGTGCAGCGCCTCCACTGGATGCTCTTCGTCAAAGTTGATGGTTTCCGCGCCCTGCGCGCGCGCCATGTCGAGGCGCGACGGCACGGCGTCGACCGCGAATACTCGGCCCGCTCCCATCAGCATGGCGCTCGCAATTGTGAACTGGCCGACGGGGCCGCAGCCGAATACGGCGACGGTGTTGCCTGGCTTGATGCCCGCTATGTCCGCGCCGAAGTAGGCCGTCGGGAAGATATCGGAGAGCAGGATCGCTTGATCGTCGCTGACTTCCTTCGGCAGCTTCACGAGCGTGACGCCGGCGAACGGGATGCGGGCATACTCCGCCTGCAATCCGTTCAGCGATCCGGTCGGAGCGGGGGCGCCGAAAAAGACCGCCCCGGCGAGCGGGCCGCTCGGGTTGGAGTTGTCGCACTGCGCGTAGTTCCCGCTTCGGCAAAGCGGGCAGTAGCCGCAGCCGATTGTGGAGCAGATCACCACGCGGTCGCCGACATTGAGGTTGCGGACATCCGCGCCGATCTCTTCGACTATGCCGACACCTTCATGGCCGAGAATCGTGCCGGGCTTCATGCCGGCAAACGTGCCGCGCACA
>CAXSEA010000292.1:0-4149 GCA_964235675.1 uncultured Armatimonadales bacterium
TTACAAGCACATGGGGTATGCCTACAGCCGCGAGTCGGAAGGCTACGACGTCTACGAAAAGGCGCTGCCTTCAGAGAAGCTTCGCTTAGAACTTTAACCCGGTTTCTACAGGAGCTTTAAACTCAATCGTATCGCGCTCATCGTCGAAGATAGCGTAGCGGCTCCAGTCGTACCGGTCGCGGCTGTAGCCGACCGCGCCGACACAAACAATGTAGCGGTCATCGGCGGCGAACTGGAATGGAGCGTCATAGACGACCGGGTATAGAGTCGCCGAGAATTTAACCGCGTTTTTCTGGCCATAGATCAGTGGCACGTGAAGATCGCCGACGAAGATGCGTCGATACGCCTGCGCGGCTTTATCCTCAAAAACGTTCCAAGCTTCAATCTCGTTATTGATTTTATCTTTTTTGCTCTTATCGCGCGGCGACGTATGCGTGTAAATCACAGCGCCGTCCACGAGCGACTCCGGCAATGAGCGGAGGTATTCCGCTTCGGCGGGCGGCAACTCGGTATTGGGGAACTCGTCATGGTTTCCGAGCACAGCCAAGATTCCTCTTTCCCGGATTAGACGCACTACTTCTATACTCTGCGCGCCGCCGTCCACCAGATCGCCCAGGCATACGATTCGGTCGCACTGCTCGCGGGCGATATCGCAGAGCACGGCCAGCAGAGCCGGATAGTTGCCGTGGATATCGGAGATTAGGGCTATACGCAATCCATACCTCCGCTGTTTGTCAGCTACCTAAAGCGGTGCTTCTACTGCATACTACGGAAGCTGTGCCACCGGTTGCGCATCAAGACAGTCGCGAGCGCGCCAAGCCCTGCAAATAGCAGCGCGACGCTAATCCTGCCCGATAAGTGAAGCGGCATGAAAAAGGCTAAAAAAGCGATGCTGTAAAAAATAAACGTGAGTAGTGCCGCTGCAGCGACTAACCCGAACGAAAACAGCCGGGCCGACCAATGCAAAACAGCCTGTTTTCCGCCCTCTCCGGCAGCTCGATGTTGCCGGCCAAATTGCTCCCCAGTGAGATCCCACGCCCGCTGAGACTCTTTTGGCCTGATTACCAGGCCTTGTGAAAGCGGACGTAGAACGACTTTAACTGCCGGGTGCTCTATCCGCTCGATCCGAAACTGCTCAAGGACAGCAGGCGGCGAAGAATCAAGGTTGCTTTCCGCCATCGTGCCATAGCCATTTTGCCCAGCGCCAACATCGAAGCCTGATGCTATTCGCTCTTCGATGATACGCTCAGCTGCTGCAATCTCCGCCGCGAGAAGCTCCTCGTGCGACAGTTCACGCTTGGGACGAAGTTGGGATAACTGCGGCGCGGCGCGCGGGGGATCAGCCGGAAGGGACGGGTTCGGCAACGGCGCTCGCGGCGCGGCGAGCTGACGCGCCGCTTCTCGGACGAAGCGCGGCTCTAAACCGACTTCCTCGGCGACCGATTCCAGTTGCTCCAGAGAGACGGTCGTCCGCTCATGGTCTTGCAACTGTCCAGCGAGCGCAATGATCTGCTGCTGCATGGCCTCGTCGTAGCGGGCGATCTCCTCGCCGGCGCTTTGAGCGTGCGGCTCGTGCGCGCTGCTCGGTTCGCGTTCCGGCTCAGGCGGTTGAAATAGGGAAGACACTGCGCTCTAGCTCCGTAAACGAATCCGACTCTATTTTATTATAGTCAGTGCGCAAAAAACTCTCATAAGGAAACGCGCCAGCCGCCCGACAAAAAAATCTGCCTTCCCGCGTCAGCGGAAAGGCAGTGCTAAAAAAGGCCCAGCGCCCCGAGCGTCTCCGGGAAAAAGGCCTAACGCCTACCAGTAAGCCTCGCCCTTGACCAAATAGCCCTGGACATAATCCCGGACCGTTTCTTCCAGGCTGCCGAACGGGATCGTGCAGCCGGCGGCGCGGAGCTTGCCGAGTTCGGCTTCGGTGAAGTATTGGTACTGGTTGCGGATATTCTCCGGGGTGGGGGTGTAGTCAATATCGGCGGGGCGGCCCACCGCCTCGAAAATGGCGCGGGCGAGATCGTTGAACGAGCGCGCTTTGCCGGTGCCCAGGTTGTAGATGCCGGACGCGGCCGGGTTGTCGAGGAACCACAAAATCACGGCGACGACGTCTTTCACGTAGACAAAGTCGCGGGACTGCTCGCCGTTGCCGTAGTCGGGGCGATGGGACTCGAACAGCTTGATCTTGCCGGTCTCGGAAATCTGGCGGAACGCATGTGCGACCACCGATTTCTGGCCGCCCTTGTGGTATTCGTTCGGGCCGAAAACGTTGAAGAAGCGTAGGCCGACGTGGGTTTTGGACCAGCCGTCGCGCAGGGCGTACATGTCGCCGAGCCATTTGGAAAAGCCGTAAGGGTTGAGCGGCTCCATCTTGGGCGTGAGATCGTCGGCGTCGCTGAAGCCGAACTCGCCGTCGCCGTAGACCGACGCCGACGAGGCGTAGATCATCCGGATGCCATTCGCCTGCGCGATCACGGCCAGGCGGCGGGTGTAGACAGCGTTGTTTTCCAGCAGGAAGTCGGCGTCCACCACTGTGGTGGTGCTGGTCGCGCCCATATGGATAATCACGTCCGGGTTGACGCTGCCCGCCTCCAGCGCGGCGATAAACTCGCCGGGACGCGCGATCCCGCTGAACTCTTTGGCGCGCAGGTTCTTGAACTTCGGCCCGGAGCCGAGATTGTCCACGACGAGAATATTGTGCTCGCCCCGGTCGTTCAGCGCGCGAATCAGGGCGCTTCCAATAAAGCCGGCTCCGCCGGTCACGACGATCATCATAAAGCTTGTTGTCTCATTCCCGCTTGCGCTAAGTCCTGACAGCCTCGATACAGCGCTCACGAGCTTCCTTGTTACGAAAAGTTGCCGGTTTGATTTAAGGTTAAAGCGCGCCGAACTCGGCCAGGGCACGCTCCACGATTTCCTGATCCTGCGGCGTAATCTCTGCCAGCGGCAGGCGAACGCCCGAACTGGTGAGCACCCCGAGACGCTGCAAAGCGTACTTCACCGGCACGGGATTGCTCGTGCAGAATAAGGCGCGGGTCAGCGGCAGTGTGGCTAAATGCAATTTCCGTGCCGTTGCGATATCGCCTGCGAAATAAGCCGTGTGCATCGCTTTGATCGCCTTGCCCGCCACGTGCGATGTCACCGAGACCACTCCAACCCCCCCTAGAGCCAGCGTCGGCAGATTCACGTTATCATCGCCGCAGTAAATATGAAATTGATTTGGAGCCGTCCGCGCGATCTCGCCGGTCTGCAGCATATCTCCGCTGGCTTCTTTTACTGCCAAAATATTTGAGCACGATTCGGCCAGATGGACGCTTGTCGCCGCCGTCATATTCACCGATGTGCGCCCCGGAACATTGTAAAGCATGACCGGCATCTCGCCGACCGCGTTGGCGATAGCCGAAAAATGCGCGATCAGGCCTGCTTGCGACGGCTTGTTATAGTACGGCGTGACCAGCAGCAGCGCGTCCATGCCGATTTCCTGGGCCTGACGCGACAGCGAAATCGAGTCGGCGGTATTGTTCGTGCCGGTCCCGGCAATCAGCTTGGCGCGTCCCTGGACGTGTTTCTTGACCAGCTTGAACAAGCTGATCTTCTCGTCGTGCACCAGCGTCGCCGACTCCCCCGTGGTGCCGTTCACGACTAGCCCGTCGGAGCCGTTCTCGATCAGATGGTTCACCAGCCGCTCGATTTGCCCCTCGTCTATTTTGGAGGTGTCGCCTTCGGTAAACGGCGTCACCATCGCGGTAATCACCTGCCCGAAATGCGCTTCTTGCTCAATCTGCTGCGTTGCCATACTACAAAGAACCCATCCGGCCTTTCAGGCCACCTTCCCTGGAGGGAAGGAAAAGTCTACGGCCTTGGTCTCAGACCGGCAAAGTGAAACGCCATCTTATGTTTCCTTCCCTCCAGGGAAGGTGGCCTGAAAGACCGGATGGGTTCTCGAATCGTCTGATTCTACCTGCTTACCACCGCTTCGCGCCGTGCCCCGCCGACTAATCCCCGCTCCACCAACGCTTCCGCAATTTGCACGGCGTTGGTTGCCGCGCCTTTGCGCAGGTTGTCGGAGACGACCCAGAACAGCAAAGCGTTCGGACTGTGCAGATCCTGGCGGATACGGCCTACATACGTCAGGTCCGAGCCGGTCGCCTG
>CAXSEA010000293.1:0-4139 GCA_964235675.1 uncultured Armatimonadales bacterium
GCTTAATCGCACAATCCGACCGTTTTCAGGTCGAACTCCTGAACGGCACGCTACGAAAGGAAATTATTCATGATACGCAACCAAACTCCAGCGCCCGATTTCTCGCTGCGCGATCAAGACGGCCAGCAGCGCACGATCTCCGACCTGCGCGGAAGCAAGCTTCTGCTGCTGTTTTACTATCGCGGCGAGTTCTGCCCGACCTCGCGCAAAGGATTGAGCGACTACGCCGACAACTACCCACGCTTCGAGCCGTTGGGGGCCGAGCTCGTCGCCGTCAGTGTCGATCCGCCCGAAACCTCGCGCCAGCTCCGCGACCAGTTGAAGCTGCCGTTCACGCTGCTCTCCGACACCGACTTCCAGGTGGCGGAAAGCTACGGCGTGTACCGCTCGGACGACGAAGCAGGCGACGGCCCGCAGCCGCACGGCGAGCCGGCGGTGTTCATCATCGACGGCGACGGCAACCTGGCCTACTCGCAGATACAAACCGGCCCCAAAGGCAGTGCCAATGCCGCCGACCTCGCGCTGATGCTGCTTTACATGCGCGATAACGGCGGCCGCTACCGATAACTTGCCAAGAAGTTTTGTACCGGGAGCTTCGCCCTTCCACGGCTAGAGCAGCATGCATTTCGGGGCTTTCAGGCATGTGCAAGGCATTGGCCTGCTCTAAACGTCGCGGCAATTACAGCTCTAACCGCCAAGTCTGCCGCTCTAACCGTGAAGGGCTTAGGGTACAGTGTTTCTGCAGCCGTTTTGAGGCGTTTCGCGGGGTTTCCCGCAGCGCGGGCCCATAGCTCAACGGTTAGAGCAGCCGGCTCATAACTGGTTGGTTGGGGGTTCGAATCCCTCTGGGCCCACCATTTTCCGCAGATTATTCTATAGACATGGAAAACCCCACCGCATCCTGACAAGGACGTGGTGGGGTTTTCCATGTTTTTGTGCAGACGCGCGTTTAGGGCGTTGCCGGAGCTCCGTGGCGGGCGGCGTTGTACGCGTGCATAAATACAGGGAAGAGGACAGCCCCAAAAACCAACCCTCCCAAAATGAATAAGACTAAAAATGCCAAGTACACCCTAACCCAGATTTTTTGAACGGTGCGAAACTGCTCCACTGAGGCAAATTGGCGGTGCCCCCATGCCAGACGATTTCCGTTAACGCCAAGATAGATGGCCAAGCATAGGTCGCCAATCAAAGAGACAGTATTGCCGATGGGCTTTGCCACGAACGAGATAATAAAGAAGGCGAGCCAAATCAGGGCGGGATACAGCAGGCGGTGGGAGCACATCCAGAAGATGCCGCTCAAAAAGCCCGCCCATGACCACTTGTTCTGCGCCACTTCGGAGGGGATGTCTCCGGATTCGGATGAGCCCGGTCCAAATCCGGCGGGACCTCCCAGCCCAGCGCCCGGCGCGGGCGGCCAGGCTCCCGGCGCTACCCCGCCTCGCTCCAGCTGTACTCCGGCTCCGGCGGCCAGGCCTGTGCCTGGAGGCGCGGGGAGCGATGTAGTCGCGTGGGCAGCGGCAGGCACAGGCGGGGCTGCCGCGCCGTTGTTGGACGCTTGCACCCAGGGGGGTAGAGAGGGTTCGGCCTGAGTTGCAGCCCATGACGGTTGAGAGGAAGGGCCGGTGGCCGGCGGCGGCGTTACTGTCGGGCGCGGCGGCGCTTTCGGCATCGAGGCGGTCGCGCCCACCTCGGACGATGGAATCAGGTTTGCCATCGCCGCCAAGGTGTCCACCGACCAGCGCGCTTCGGTGGGATTGACTTTAGATGAGATATGCGCCAATGTTCCGTAATACTCGGCGACTTGGCGCAGGCATCGCTCCATGCGGACTTCGGGGTTGCGGTCGATTGCGCGGCGGATCGCGGTCGGCACGTTTTCTCTCAGCGCGAGCATAATCAGCTCGGCCTCGCGCTCGGAATCGCCGCCGCTACCCGCGCACGCTTGCTCCACAAACGGCATCGCCGCGTCGGGATCGTCCCAGGGAAACAGGCCGCTGTCGGACTGCGCTTTGAGACGCTCGGCAGGGAGAGTGCTTAACGGTAATATGATGCTCATGTCATATGATAATAATGCGGCAACAGGAATTCTGTCAAGGCGCAGGCGCGCTACGCGTCTGGCCTAGCTCAAAATTCTTGTTGCCGCATCCGGAATTTGCGCTGACAGCATCGCTCCCAATTACGGGTGCCCCGCCGGGGCTGACCTCCTATGGAACTGCGCTGAACGGAGTGGACAGCGGCTCTCCCGAATGGGGATTGCTTTCCAAGCCCGCCGCCTCCGGCTCGCTCCATGCTTCTTGGATCTCCCCGACCTGCGCGGTGGACGGCCCCTGATGCAGCTCGCCGATAAACTCGCGCATCAGGGCCTCCTCGCCTTCGGCGATCACTTCCACATCGCCGCCGGGCAGGTTGCGGACGGTACCGGCCAACCCGAGACGCTGGGCGACATGCACTGCGAAGTAGCGGTAGCCTACCCCCTGCACCCGGCCGGTGACAGTTGCTTGAACACGTTTTAAAGCCATTGCAGAACCTCTTTTCTTTTGCGAAAGCCTGGAGGAGCGGGGTCTACTTTTCGACGATCGCCCGAATGATTCGGTCGCCGACCTGGAGCTTGGCGGCGTTCGGCAAGCCTTGAATCACCAGCCCGAAGACCGCGTAGTTGCCGTCGAGGAAGTGCGCGGGGGTGGTGCAGATATAGAATTGGCTGCTGGCCGAGTTCGGATCACCGGAGCGAGCCATCGCCACCGCGCCGGCGCTATGCGTCAGCGGATTGTTGACGCCGTTCGACGAGAACTCGCCTTTGATGTCTTTCGGCGAGCCGCCCTCGCCCAGCGACTGCCCTTTGCTGTTGGTCGGCTGCCCGCCGCCAGCCACTTCGGCGCGTACCTTGGCCGGGTCGGCGCTGCGCGAGTAGGGATCACCGCCCTGGGCGATATGCCCCTGGCCGGGCGTGCCGCCGAGATCGGTGACGCGGTGGAACATCAGCCCGTTGTAAAAGCCCTGCTTCACCAGCATAAGAAAGTTGGCGCAGCTGATGGGAGCGTCCTTGGGATACAGCTTGATGAGAATCACGCCCTTCGTGGTCGCCATCTTTACGATAGGGCCGCCGGCGGCGGGCGCGACCGCCGCGCTGGCGGGGCGGAGCGTGGACAGGCCGAGCGCGGCAACTAGCGCGGCAAAAGCGGCAGCCGCAGCGAGGGTGGCGCGCCGCGAAGAATGGGAACGAGCGGCGAAATGAAGTTTGGACAACTTTGGTGTACTCCTGGAATGCGTGAATTGCGGCGATCCGGCATGCAGCCTGAACCCGGCTGGAGCCGAACCGCCAAAGTTGCAGATAGTATACACAGATTGTCAGCCGCCGCGCGTGCCCAAAACGCAAACAATGGCCGCTTGCCAAGAGTTGAGGCAAGCGGCCGATTGAGATAGGATGAGTAAATGCGCGGCGTCGCCGAGGCAGCGACGGTTTCTAGGCCGCTTGTTGCTGCTTGGGAGCGTCCTCGCACGTCCAGTAGATCGTGTTGCAGGCGGGACACTGGCCCATGCGGTAGATCGAGGCGGAATCCTTGTCGTTGAACAAGCAGCGGTGGATAAAGACGTTGATCGTCCCGCTCGCGCGCAGGCCCGACCAGCGGGAGCCGATGCGGCGGAAGTCGGCGCAGGTGCAGGGGAACTGCTCGCGCATATAATGGTCGGAGTCGGCTTTTACCTCGCTCCAGAAGCAGTCAAGCGGCTTGAAAAAGCCGAGAGTTTTGCACGAGGCGATAATATTAAGCGGCGGCAGCGTGACCTGGGTCGCGTCGGGCGCGCCGGCATGGTCGCTGTTCTGCACGGCGAGGCCGCCGTCCATCAGAAGCAGCGGCGAGATAAGAGCTTCCAGCTCGAGATCCGAGCCATCGCCGCCCAGCGCGTTCGCGTTCGCATTCGCGTTTTCGTGGGCAGGGTCACCATGCGGTCCGGAGTTGTGTTGCATCCTTTTGCTCCCCTCCTGAGAGCCGTCCAGGGCGTCTCACCGATCTATCCGAAGCCAGTTTGTAGGATTGATTACTGCTGTTTTTGATATACCATGCGGGCAAAGAAAACCCCCGCAAATTTATCTGGTTGAAGCCGGTGAATCTATTGACATTCTATCGCAGGTTGTGCATGGT
>CAXSEA010000294.1:0-4112 GCA_964235675.1 uncultured Armatimonadales bacterium
CGTGGAGCAGGTGCCGATGCCGGGCGTCAAGAATGTGATCGCGGTGGCGAGCGGCAAGGGCGGCGTGGGGAAATCCACTGTTTCGGCGAATATCGCCTGCGCTCTGGCGAAGACCGGGGCGAAAGTGGGATTGCTAGACGCGGATATCTATGGGCCGTCGATTCCGCTGATTATGGGTGTGGAAGATGCCGAGTTCAAGGTGGACGAGACCGGCAAGATTATGCTGCCGGTGCGCAGTTTCGGGGTGGACATTGTGAGCATGGGTTTTTTGACCCATGCGGCGTCGGCGGTGATGTGGCGCGGGCCGATGGTGTCCAAGGCGATCCAGCAGTTTTTGCGCGACGTGCGCTGGGGCGAATTGGATTATTTGATTGTCGATCTGCCGCCGGGCACGGGCGACGCGCAGCTGACGCTCTCGCAGGCGATTCCGCTGACGGGCGCGGTGATTGTCATGACCCCGCAGGATGTGGCGGCGTCGGTGGCGGTGAAGGCGATTACGATGTTCCGCAAGCTGGACGTGCCGATTCTAGGCATTGTAGAGAACATGAGCTATTTCGTCTGCCCGACCTGCAACTCGCGGCATGATATCTTCTCGCATGGCGGCGGGCGCATGGCGGCGGAAGCGTTGGAGACAGCGTTCCTGGGCGAAATCCCGCTGCACGCGCTGATCCGCGCCGAGGCCGACGACGGTACGCCGACCGTGGTGAACTCGCCGCATTCGCCCGAAGCGGAAGCGTTCCACCGGGTGGCGGAGGCGACGGCGCAGCAGGTGAGCATCGCGGTGCGCGCCGCGCCGGTGATGCTGCCGATGGCGGGCGTTCGCTAAAGTGGCAACCCCACTCTCACTACTGCCGCTTATAGCTCTTGAAGTTATTATTTTTGCGTTAATTTGCGCTGGGCTCATCTGTCCAGCGCTTTTTGTCTGTTGGCGTGTCTCGAAGTTGTTCTTCAATGAGTTGACACACAGCAATTTTCAGGGCAAAGCGATTCCTGTCATTGGCGGCTTATCGGTGCTCGTCGCTTTCATATTCCTGACGCCGGATCTATTTACATCAAAGGATTCCATCGCTTACGACAACCATTACCAAGGGGTAGCGGCAATAGTAGCGCTTTACGGCTTTGGTCTGCTTGGACTGCTCGACGATGTGGTTGGAAATCGCTCTGTGGGCGGATTTAGAGGGCACTTTAGCGTGTTCTTTCAGCAGAGGCGAATTACCACCGGTTTCATTAAGGCTGTTGGTGGGGGGTTGTTGGCATTCGTTTGCGCTTATTTTTTAGCAGAGTGGATGCTGCCTGCGTCGCGCTTTTTTCCTGACCATCCTGCGCACGATGGCGTAATCGCGTTTTCATTCTCGTTGCCGCTTTATGCCTTTTGGATTGCGCTATCAGCCAACACGCTCAATCTTCTCGATCTAAGACCAGGGCGTGCATTGTTTGCTTCAATATGCGGCTTGCTTACGGCGGCTGTTTTAGCAGGCTGCTCGGGCTTACTTGATATTGGCGAACTAGCCAGCGGTCTTGCGGGGTTTGCGCTACTGCTCTATCTCTTTGATCGCAGCGGCAAAATTATGCTGGGCGACTGCGGCTCGAACGCTCTTGGCGCAACTCTAGCCGTGTGCTGGATTTGTGTATTGACTCGGTGGGAAATCGGTATTGGTGTCGTGCTGCTCGCCGCTTTTCAGATTTGGTGCGAGAAGCATTCGCTGAGTCGGTTTATCGAATCCAAGCCGATGTTACGCGCTTTGGACCGAAAGATCGGTATCCGGTGAGAGGCGGGCGGCTCCGGCGTAGATGGCGGTCCATTCGGGGTCGTCGCAGCGGGTGTTGAGCACTCCCCTGCCCTGCCCCGCCGCGTGGACGAAGCTGCCGTCGCCGAGGGCGATACCGACGTGCGCGATGCGTCGCAGGCTGCCTTCTCCGGCGGGCAGGCTGGAGTGGAAGAAGAGCAGGTCGCCGGGCTTGTAGAGGGCGTCGGCCATGAGGGCTTCGCGCTCGACGAGCGTAAAGCGCTTGTCGAGCATTTGCATCCAGGCGTCGCGCAGGAGCTGGATTCCGGCGATTTTGTAGCAGAGCTGGGTGAGGCCGGAGCAGTCAAGGCCGAAGGGAGTCGTGCCGCCCCAGAGGTACGGCGTGCCGATGAAGCGCAGGGACGATTCGGCGGCGTGCTCCACCAGGCGCGGGACGATTTGGGCGCGCAGCTTGGCGAGCAAGCCGGCGTTCGGGAGCTGGGTGTCGAGATCGCCGAGGCCGCCGCTGGGGTCGTTGTCATTGGAGCGGTACGACGACGAAAGGTTGGCGCGGTGGGTATAGCCGGTCTCGCCGGTGGGCAGGATTAGCGGGAGAAAGTCACGTCCGGAGTCGTGCCGGTCCAGAATGACGCGGGTGGCGACGGTGAGCTTGGTGAATATCTGCGAGTCGCCGCCGGGCGAGGAGTGGATGTCGGCGATGAGGGTGGCGATAGTAGTGTCGGGGTTGTCGCCGAGGGATTCCTGCTCGCTCGCGACGTAGCCGCCGCGTAGCCAGCCCTGGTAGCGGTCTTCGCTTTCCACGTGCAACATCCCGGTGGATTGCGCGCCGGGGGCGTTGTCTACTGCCTCGCCGAGTATGCGGACGCGGGTACCGAGAACTAGCTGGCTGGTGAGCGGCGAATTCGTGTTCGGCTCGCTATAGAGAGCGACTATGTTGTGCGCGATTACCGTCTGAGGCATGCTGTAATTATGCGTCAGGGACGCCGCTTTCCGAGCTACCTGCGCACGAAGCGTTTCACACGAAGGCCATCTTCGGTAATTTGCGGCTGTTGAATTTTGGAGGCGGCGATCATATTGGCACGAAGACTTTCAAAGCGCCGCTGATCGCGATTGACGGATAACACCGTGTTGCGAGCATCGTCTGATTCTAATTGTGTCAGCCGCGTAATTTGACGTTCCGCGCGGTTCCAGGGAATCATGACAATCCAGCTAAAACTAACGAGCAGCAGGCTAGTAGTTGAAGGTGCTCTATGTCGAAAGACATCAGCCACACATACCAACAGATAGGCGGTCGTGCAAATTACACCTATAGTTTTGTTTCGATAAGCTTTGGCAAGCAGCTTGTTTCCTAACCGCCATGCATGAGTCCATTGCGCTACCGATTGAAAACACAATCTTGCAGCTTGAAGTACGGCACAAAAAGCTAGCCATTCAAAAAAAGTATCCAGATAAGGCAAGTGAAAGACCATACCTCGCTTATAACGCTACTGCAAGAAATTAATCTCGGTACGCTCGCCGACTTGGACTTTGTCGCCTGGTTTTAAGGGCATGGGCTGGTGAGGGGCGATGGCGGAGTTGTTGAGCAGTGTGCCGTTGGTGCTACCGAGGTCTTCCAGGAACACCTGGCCGCCGTCGCTATAGACGCGGGCGTGGCGGCGGGAGACGGCATCGTCGTATTCCAGGGAGACGTCGGGGGCGACGCCGGTTTTCGGGTCGGGGCGGCCGATGACGAGATCGTCGGCGGTGACGGGGTAGTTCGCGGTGAACGGCCCGAAGCGGACGACCAGGCGCGGCTGCACTGCCGGGGCGGCGGGAGCGGATTGCGGCTCGGCCATGCCGGGCGCGTCGGCGGCTTCGCCGTAGAGCAGCGTCTTGTCGAACTGGGCCGGGGCAGGCGCGGCAATCGGCACGGCGGATTGCTCCAAGGCCGCATCCGGCTCCAGATCCGGCATCGGGAGCGGCATCGGGGCGTGCAGGGCGGAAAGCGCTTCCGAAGGCTCATCGAAAGCCGGAATCGGCGCGATGGGCGTGGGATCGAGCGGCGGCGCGGAGAAGTCGTCCACCAGCGCGCCCATGCCGCTCATCAGCGTCGGCTCGCTGGACACTCCAGCCGCCTCGTAGGAGTCGGGAGTTCCTGCCTCGCCAAGCTGCCAGTCGTCGCTGAAATCTCCGGCGAGGTCGGAAATAGGCGCGAAGCCGTTCAGGTCGTGGCTGGCGGAATCAGGGTGCGGCTGGGGTTCGGCGGACGATGCGAGATCGAAGTCGATCACGCCGAACTCGGACGGCTGCAGGGCGGTGGATTGCAGCTCGGTAATGCCGATTTCCGACGCGCCCAGAACGGTTTCCGGCTCGGCGTCGAAATCG
>CAXSEA010000295.1:0-4105 GCA_964235675.1 uncultured Armatimonadales bacterium
CATCGCCGTCGCCGTCGATAAACACCCGTCCGACAATGGTGCCGAGATCGCTGAAAATCCCTGGGCGCACATGCACGGTGTATGCAGCCGGTCCCGCCGCCACCGGTATGCCGGAGCCGCTGTCGGCCATTGCGGTAAGCGTCGCCGTGTTGCGTCCATCGCCGCGCAGAGCTTCGGGAGTGAGCGTGGCGGCGTAGCTGACGATGCAGGTCTGCTGCGGCGAGATCGCCTGCTGCAAAGCGACTGTGAAGCCGCGCCTGCTTGCATTGCCGAGTGTAAACGGCACGCTCGCCTTGCCGATGCGGCAGCGGATGGAGCTTTTCACCAGGCTGAAACCAAGGGGCAAAACGTCCGTAACCGTGGCCGCCATCAGCGCGCTCGCGGCGGTGTTGAGAATCGAAATCTGGTAGCCGACCGTATCTCCCGGCTCGGCGGTCGCGTGATCGCCGGTTTTAGTGAACGCCACGCTTTCCGACCTGCCGACTCCGACCAGCAGCCCCATCGCGCCCGAAGTATGCCCGTTGGCGTCGGTGACGATCTGAGCCGGCTGCGACGTCATCGAGGCAGCCAGGCCGTTCAGCGGCAATCCATCGCCTGGCATGGCGGAGTACGTTACGCTGGCGCCGGTGTGGGACAAAATCTTGAGGGCGATTTGGCGCTGCGGATAGCCCGAGCCGCTGGGAGGCTCGACGACCAGCGTGTACTCCTTGCCGGTGTCCAGCTGGCCCCGCGACGGGTCGAACAAGAAGCTGAAGCTGCCTCCGTCGGCGTTGGTGAGCGCGTAGGGATTGGCGTTCGTCAGGTTGGGATAGATCCCGACCGGCGTGCCGGTACCACTCTCGGGATCGGCGGCGGTCGGCGTGAGCTGAACGAGATTGCTCGCGGACAAGCCCGCTCCTCCACTCACCACGCCGGTCGTTTCCACGGAATACAAAGCGACGGTAAAGCCCGTGTAATCCGGCAGCATCGCGCCGGTGAAATCACGCACTCGTCCGCGCGGGTCGATCAGCGCAAGCAGGCTCGACGCGCTTATAGTCGCGGCCAGCGCGTCGGGCGCGTAGTACGACAATGAAGCCTGGTTTAAATACGAGCCTTGGGACGCGTCGTCCGCGAAGCAGGGACACGCGGTACAGCTTATCAGCAGGCACAAAAACACTAGCCGGCAGCAAAATAGTCGGAGCATAACGCGTTACCGGGGCAGATGAATGTGAAGTGGGACTAACCGAGCACTGGGGGACGCAAGAGATCGCGGCGAGGAGCTATCGCACCAGAACTTGGTACGAGACCTGAACGCTCGTTCTTCCGGGAAGTGGCTGGGTAAATGTCCAGCGCACCTGCTGGTACGAATCGGCGGGAGCGGGTACTGGCGTGGGCGATAGATCGGGAGTGGGAGTGGCTACGCCGCTTTTGATCGGCGTCTGCGCGGCAACCGGATGCGCCGCGTACTGCGATGCGCCGCCCGCGAGGTAGGTGACCGACGCGTAGCTTACTGTCTGCCGGACCGTATTCAAGATGTAGATGGTGCCGTCCGGAATCGGCTGCGTGACGACCAGGCCGGACACCGCTGGAGCGCCGGTATTGACGACGTCCAGCGTATAGCGGATTACGTCGCCGGAGTGAATCACGCTGCTGCTGTCGCTGCTGAGCGCCTGCCACTTGGCCGGGGCGGAGAAAGATGATTGCGAAAGCAGCTCCGCGCGCAGATTGAACCGCACCGGCTGCGGCGCGGCGGCATTGTCGTCGGCTCGCGCTGATATTGCCACGCAAAGGGCAAAGGCAAGCACGGCTGCTAAAACAGAGGCGTTGCGGCGAGAAATGGCGAGATGTCGTTTCATGGGATTGATCTCCGAAAAATTGGAAGCATTGCGCGAATAAATTGAGCTGATTTCCCATCCTGTCTTGGGAGGGTGTAGAAAAATTTTGCTTTTAATCCCACGGACCTATCCGTCACTCACGTGACACCTTCCCTGAAGGGAAGGACTGACGATCAGCGTTATGTGCGCGGCTAGTCCTTCCCTTCAGGGAAGGTGGCCTGAAAGGCCGGATAGGTCCGCGAGGTGTTTTTCTACACCCTCCTTAGAAAGGAAGGGAAATAAGACGGCTGCTTAATTGATTTTGCGGCGGAACTTGAACGTGCCGGTTGCGCCCGGCGCGACCGATCCGCTGACGGCGTCGATATAGCAGGCCACGTCCGCCGCCGCGGTCAGGCCCGTCTGGTCGATGGCCGGCGTGGTGCCGAGCGAGCCGCTGTAGTAGACGATCGTGCCGCCCGACGAATCGGTGGCCGAGCCGACCACGTTGCTGGTGGCGATCACGCCGCGCCCGTCGATATCGGTCGCCCAGTTGTTCGGCGACACCGTGCCGTTGTCGGTAACCACCACGATATTGGAGGTCATGGTGACGTTCCCCGAACCCGTCGGCGCTTCCGAGATGTTCTGATAGGTAATCAGATAGTCGATAAAGCGGCCCGGCCTGATATTGGCCGTGGTCGGGGTCGACGAATAAGCCTGGACAATGGTCGTGCCGTCGGTATCGACAATCTGCGCCTGCTTGGTGAGCTTCAGAAAGCCCGTGTAGACGCGGTCGATGGTCATGTTCTCGACCTCGCCGGCGTCGTAGACGCCGTTGCTGTTGGCGTCCACATAAGCGCGGATCGCCACTGGAAAGCCCCGCCCGATATCCGTGGACAAAGGCGTGCCGGCGGGGAGATCGACAATAACTGTGTAGGGCACGGTCGCGAGTGCCGCCAGGTTGAGGATATTGATCGCTACCCCGCCGGTCAACGCGAAGCTGGTCCCGTTGTAGGTGTAAGTCGCGGTGCTGGTGAGATAGGTGATATTCACCACGGTACCGGCGGGCAAATTGCTGGGCGTCGTAGGTGGAACCGGCACCAGGGAAAGCGTGCCGATCAACAGTCCTCCAGGGTTTGCCACGGAATCGACGAAGGTTACCGGAGCGGGATCGAAGGTCGCGCCGGGAGCGAGTCCGGGCGGGCAGACCGCCGACCTGTTGGTGAAATCGTCGTCGGAGCTGGTCGGCCCCACCGCGGCGGGCTGGCCGGTCGGGCCGTTTTGCACCGACAGCGGGGTGGTTAAAGCATAGACGTTGTCCTCGCCCGCGCTTCCCGTACCAGTGTTGTTGTTGTTCGTGTCGGTGCCGTCGGTCGCCGGATTGGCGACGCCCAGCGTCGGCACGTTGGAGCCTGCGCTGCCGTCGTCGTTGAAGTTGCTCGTCATCTGGTCACCGGATTCGTCGTACACCAGCGACGCTCCCCCGCCGGACGTCTGCCCGAACAGCTGGCTGAGGGCAGCGATTGTCGTGCCTGTCACCGCGCCCGTGGTCATCACGCTGAACGTAAAGCCGGAGATGCTCGAGCCGCGCGTGACCGGTCCGGCGGCGACATAGCCGATGCGCGTTACCAGCGCGAGCGAAGCCGGCGGCGTGGATGTCCACAATGCGCTGTTGGCCGCGACCGCGAGCGGGGTTACCGTGTAGACGGGCTGCCATCCGGACGCGGAAGTCGGCGTTCCGGTCAGTGTCGTCAGCGCCGGAATCGCGGTGGAGATCAGCACTTTGTTTCCGGTCAGGCCATCCAGGCTTAGAGCCGTGCTGGTCAGGTCGGCGGGCGTGTAGCCGAGGCTGCCCGACGGAGCGGATGAGTTCACGCCGACAGACAAGCTGTATGTCAGGACGTCGTCGGTGAGCGTATTGGGCGTGCCGTTGTTGGAATAATTGGTGTGGGTGAGATAAACCGCCGCGAACGACTGGGTGTACGAGACGACGGTTACTGTCTGGCTGGCGCTCGCCTCGCGCTCGCCATTGACCGGAGCGCCCGCAGTTTCGCCGGGGGTACCGTCCGGGTTGTCCGACGTGTAGACGTCGTTGCCCGACGGCGCGGTCGGATACGCCTGGTTCTGCGTTCCGGCGCTGTTGTCATTGGCTCCGGTGTTGCCCATTACGACCGTAATTGTCTGTCCGGCGGTCGCCGCGCCGCTAATAACCGCGACCACGCGCACCCGCACCGAGCCGCTCGCCGCAATCGACGCCGTAGTCAGACCGCTAGAGGCGACACTGGCATACGTGCTGCCGTTGTCGGCGCTGATCT
>CAXSEA010000296.1:0-4104 GCA_964235675.1 uncultured Armatimonadales bacterium
AGGCCGTCTTGAATGCAGCGCCATCTTATATTTCCTTCCCTCCAGGGAAGGTGGCGCGAAGCGACGGATGGGTTCGGAACTTCTTCAGCTTGCCGATGGTTCTAGTAACATAACCAGGAAATGTGAGCCTGGCTGCTTTCGGCATTGTATTTGCGAATAAACACCACGAAATGCGGGCATAACGGATACAGACGGTGCGCTGGGGGCAGCTGCGAAATAGGCGCGAGAGATTTTGATTCGCGATATTCTTCCCTGCTGAACCGGTCCCGCGCAAGCCATAATCTGCTTTGTATGTGCTATACTAGCAACGAAATGGAGGTCACGGCACTCCCATTCCAGGTCGCAGCCCCTCGTACAACCGTTCCGAGTCCGGCTTCGCCGCTTCGTTCCTTCCCTGTTCCAAGCACCGTAATAGTCCATTCGCATAACCGTGAAGCAGCCGGCGTTTGCTTCCACCATACCCCAGGAGGTGGTGCAGAATGAGTAATCTCCGCAATAGTATCAAGTGTCACTGCGGGCAGCGCGTGATGACCCGCGACGTTCTCCAGACCGGCTATTATCTGAGATTGTTTGGCCCTAGCTTCGTTTATGTCAAGTTTCGCTGCTCGCGCTGTAAAAAGCTGGGCGAGCAGTTTATCAAGCAGGAAGAGTGGGACAGCGGTATCCTGCGCGACTCCGGTACGGAAATCGCGCCCGAGCACCGCGACCAGCTCCAGCAGCTGGGCCCCATCGATATCAACGAAGTGATTGATTTTCACTTTGCGCTCGAAAGCAGCAGCGACTTGGGCGATCTCGAAGTCGAGCAGCCCGAGCCTCCCGCGAAGAAATCGCGGCAGCGCTCGCAGTCCGAAGGCAGCGCGAAATAGTATAGGACAATTTCGATCAGAGCCGGTATGACACAATCAACCGGCTCTGATTAGATTACGTTAAAGATCAACGCGGTACAAGCGGCAGCTTTTACGGCGTTTTAATCAATCTGGATTGACCCGGCAGAATGGCGACTCAACTAACTCTGGACGATGTATCGAAGGTGGCCGATCTGGCGCGGCTGGAGCTTTCCGACGCCGAAAAGCACGATCTGACACAAAAGCTCAACGATATTCTGGTGCAGTTCGGCCGCTTGCAGGAGCTGGATACCGCCGATGTCCAGCCGACAGCGCATTCGATTCCGATGACCAACGTCTTCCGCGCCGACGAAGTTCGGCCCTCCTTGTCCCGCGACGCCGCCACCGCAAACGCTCCGGAGCGCCGGGATGGAAACTTTATTGTCCCGCAAGTCGTCGAGCAGTAAAATAATCTGCGTGTTTCCGCATAATTAACGTTATAATAGCAACGCTTTTCGTTTTCGCCGCAAGTTCCCGGCCTTGCTATGCTCCTAGGCAATAGCGCCCGAGCTTTTTGGATTGCCTTATCTTCCGCGCCTCCCGTCATGTTGAGCCAGAGCTACAAAATAGAAGACGATATCTCCCGAGTGCTTTTAAGCGAAGAGCAGATCAAGCATCGTCTGGTCGAGCTGGGCGAGGAGATCACGCGGGACTATGCTGGCAAGGACTTGGTGCTGGTCGGCATACTTAAAGGCTGCGCGATGTTTATCGCCGATCTAGCCCGCGAGATCAAGCTGCCGCTGTCGTTCGACTTTGTCGCGGTCTCTTCCTATGGGGCCGATACCAAAACCAGCGGCGTGGTGCGTATCCTGAAAGACCTCGACGATAGTGTGGAAAGCAAGCATGTTCTGGTGATTGAGGACATTGTCGATACCGGGCTCACTCTGCGATTGTCGTACCTGCTGGACAACCTCCGGGCGCGCAGAGCGGCCAGCGTAAAAGTCTGCACCCTGCTCGATAAGCCGTCGCGACGCCGGGTGGAAGTTCCCGTCGATTACCGGGGCTTTACCGTGGAAGACCAGTTCGTGGTTGGGTACGGCATGGATTACCAGGGCAAGTATCGCAGCTTGCCGTATATCGCGCTGCTGAAGCCGGAAGTGTATGGCGGCGGCTAGTCTGGGTACACAGTGATTAAGTTGTCTTTACGGCTCTTCTCCCGCGGTTTATCGCCGATTCCGGTGTAAGTAAGCGCTTTTTGACGACGATGCGACGCTAAACTATTTAGTTGCTTGCGCCGGCAGTTGCGGATGTTTAACCGCAAAGCTTTTGATCTCGCCCAATGCAAGTTCTTTCGCCGATAGCTTGGCGACTTCCGTATGGCGGCAAGTCAGTCGCGCAGGCGAGTTGCTGCTCATGCCGCCGCTGTGAAATGTGTTCGGTCCGGCTTGGTTGCCGGCTGATCGCTTGCCGCTTTCACTTAACCTGCCGGTTCTTCCCAGGATCGCAGACGAATTGATTATCCACGCTCCGCCCGCGGCAAGTCAGTGATGGAGCGCCCGTTTTTAACTCTCTGAACGTTTTTACTCGCAATAGTTTGGCCTAAACCAAAACTCCACTCGGAATCGAAGAGCGTCCTCGAAAGGGGCGCGCAGTATCCTCCCATGTCACAACTCGAACAAGCAACTCTAGCTCCGTCGCAGCCTGCGTCGGATTCAACATTGACCTCCGCCCTGCCGGAATCCGACAACGCCGTCGGTATGGCGAGCGGCTATGAAGCGGCGCAAATGGCGTCGCCCGATCTCGCCGGCGAAGCCTCGGCGGCGGTGAACGGCGATGGCAGCGCAGCTGTCGCTCCCCGCCCCGCCGCGCGCCGCGCGGCCAAAGCGACCACCGGCACGCGCCGCGTTTCCGCCAAAGCCCAGGCGCAGGCTCAAGCGGAGCCTGACGCGGAGCCGCAACCGCAGCCGCGCCTGCAAGCCGAGCCCGAAGCCCAGTCTCAAGCGCAGGCAACGCCGGAGCCGCTGGTTCAGGCGTCGCCCGAACCTCAGACGGCGCAGGCAACGGCAGAATTGCAGCCACAACCGAAGCCTCAAGCTCCGCCTCAACCGATGTCGGCCGTAGACGCCGCCGTGGCCGATCTGCCGGCAGTGCGCACCCGCGCTGTCCGAGCCGACCGTATCGCGCGCATTGACCGAGCCGGCAGCGCCGAAGGCAATGGCGGAAACGGAAACGGCAATGGCAATAACGGCGGCAACAGCAGCGGAAACGGCAATGGCAACAACAACGGCGGCGGTAACGGAGCGTCAGGCTTCAACAATGCGCAACCGGAGCCGCGCCAGCGTCCCGAGCGCATAGAGCGCCAGGAGCGCGACCGCAACAATGGCAACATCAATAGCGGCAATAACAACAACGGCAACGGCAATGAGCGCATCGACCGCAACAACGGCAACGGCAACGAGCGCATCGACCGCGGCAACGGCAACGACCGGACAGACCGTCCTGATCGCGGCATGCCCAGGCAGATGCTGTCCAACGGCAACGGCAACGGCAACGGCAACATGGCCGATCCTGGGATGGGCAACGGCAACAACAACAATAATATTGGCGGCATGCCTCAGTTCGCTACGGGCATCTTAGAGATTCTCAACGAAGGGTGGGGCTTCCTGCGGCATGGCAACTTCGACCAAAACGGCCAGGATGTCTATGTGGCGCAGGCGCAGATCAAGCGCTTTAATCTGCGCACCGGCGACACCGTCTTCGGCCAAGTCCGGCCTCCCAAGGACTCGGAGAAATATTTCGGGCTGCTGCGCGTCGATAAGGTGAACGGCGTCGATCCGGAAGTGGCCCGCCACCGCGCCAACTTCGACGAGCTTGTCCCGATCTATCCCGACGAGCGGCTGATTTTGGAAGTGGACCCGAAAAATATTCCCGCCCCGCTCGCCACCGCCCGCGAGAACCCCGATCCTCAAGGCTTGACCGCGCGCTTCATCGACCTGATCGCGCCCGTCGGCAAAGGCCAGCGCGCCATTATCGTCGCCCCGCCGAAAGCCGGCAAGACGACGATCTTGAAAACCGTCGCGCTTTCGATCTCGGTGAACCATCCGGATATCCACCTGATTGCTGTCCTGATCGACGAGCGCCCCGAGGAAGTTACCGACATCCGCCGCTTCGTAGAGCGCGCCTACGCAGGACGCGAGGACGAAGGCAAGCCGGTGGGCGAGGTCATCTCGTCCAAGTTCGACGAGCAGCCCGAAAACCACATGCGCGTGGCCGACATGGT
>CAXSEA010000297.1:0-4086 GCA_964235675.1 uncultured Armatimonadales bacterium
CTCACTGCCAAAAACAACAGCTAACCAGGCGTAGTCCCACAGCGGTGCTATAAGCCTAAAGAACGCGTAGAAAGATGCTTGTTTCCTTCTCTCCTTATCCTAGAAGGGGATGGGTGAGGTCCGCCACGCACATGACGCCGCCTCAAGCCGGACCTCCCCCAACCCCTCCTAGGACAAGGGGGAGTTCAGATCTCTAAAGAATTCTGCCGAGAACATAATCGTCGCAGACCATTTGGCCGACCTGGAACGTGCGGGTGCCGATAATCTCGAACCCAGACTTTTTGTAGAAGGCGAGCGCGCGGTGGTTTTCCGCGTAGACTCCGAGCAGCAGGCGGCGCATGCCACGCGCGCGGGATTCCTCGATGGCTTTAGCCATTAGCGCGGGGCCGAGGCCGGTGCCTTGGTAGCGGTGCAGGACATAGATGCGCTTTAGCTCGATGTCGGACGCGTCGAGATCGGGCAGGGGCAGATCAGGCGTTGTCAGCACCGAGTAGCCGATTGGGGCGTGGCCGAAAGTTTCTTCCGCGAGATAAACAGCCGATTCGCCGCTTTCCAGCCAGTGACGGTATTTGGATTCGGCATGCTGGACGCGGCAGTGAGTTAAGATGTCCGGCCCCTGCAGCACTCCGGCAAACGCTTCCAAAAATGTGGCCCGCCCCAGCAGCGCCAGAGCTTCCTCGTCGCCCGGCACCGCGCGTCGAATTGTAAACTCGTTGTTCATGACGTGGAAAAAAGCCCGCCGCTGTGAAATGGCGGCGGGCTTGTCGAAAGCTAGGCCTTCTTCTCTTCCTTTTTGGGTGGCTCGATCACTTGCAGATGCAGCTCGCGGAGCTGCTTTTCGTCGATGGTCGAGGGCGCGTCCATGAGGGGGTCGTAGCCGTTGCCCGCTTTCGGGAACGCGATCACTTCGCGGATATTGTCGGTGTCGAAGAGCCGGGCGATGAAGCGGTCGATGCCGGGGGCCATTCCGGCGTGGGGCGGCGCGCCGTACTCGAAGGCTTCCAGCATATGGCCGAACTGCTTTTGAATGTCATCGTCAGTTTTGCCGATCATCTTCAGCACACGGACTTGAATTTCCGGCTTGTGGATTCGGACGGAGCCGGACGCCGCTTCCTGGCCGTTGATGACGAGATCGTAGCAGTAGGCGCGGCAAACGGCGGGGTCGGATTCCAGCAGCGGGATATGCTCCTCATGCGGCATGGAGAACGGGTTGTGCGCGTAGGTCCAGCCGTGCGCGTCCTCGTCCCACTCGAATACCGGAAAGTCGGTGATCCAGCAGAACGCCAGCTGGTCCGTCGAGGCGAGCTTCAGTCGGTCGGCGAATTCTCGGCGAAGGCGGTCCAGTACGCGCGCGACAATTTCCGGCTTGTCGGCGGCGAACACCACCATATCGCCGGGCTGGGCTTCGGCGGCTTGAACCACTGCCGCCAGCTCTTCGGGCTGCATGAACTTGGCGATAGGCGAGCGGACGGAGCCATCGTCGTTGACGAGCATGTAGGCCATGCCTTTTGCGCCGAACTCGCGGGCGAGAGTGGTGAGGTCGTCGATTTGTCCGCGCGTCAGGCTTGCGCCGCCGGGGTAGCGGAGGGCTTTCACCTGTCCGCCATTGTTGAGCGGCGTCTGGAAAACGGCGAATTGCGTATTTTTGAAGATATCGGCGCAGTTCACCAGTTCCAAGCCGTAGCGGAGGTCGGGCTTGTCGGAGCCGTAGCGCTCCATGGCCTCGTCATAGGTGAGGCGAACGAACGGCTTAAAGGGCAGGGTTTTAGTGGTGACCTCGGCGCAAAGCTCAATGTACATCTGCTCGATGAGGCTCAGCACGTCTTCCTGGGTGACGTAGGACATCTCGAGGTCGAGTTGCGTGAACTCGGGCTGGCGGTCGGCGCGCTGAGCTTCGTCGCGGAAGCATTTGGCGATTTGGAAATAGCGCTCGATACCGCCGACCATGAGCAGTTGCTTAAATTGCTGCGGCGCTTGCGGGAGGGCATAGAATTTGCCGGCTTCGAGGCGGTAGGGCACCAAGTAGTCGCGCGCGCCTTCGGGGGTGGCGCGGGTGATGATAGGCGTTTCCACTTCGAGAAAGCCGTTTTTGTACATGTAGGCGCGCATGAGGCGGATAACGTCGTGGCGCAGGCGCATCTTCTCGTACATCGAAGGGCGGCGCAGGTCGAGGTAGCGGTACTTCAGGCGCAGCATTTCGTCGACGGGCTTGTCGTCGGCGATCTGGAAGGGGAGGGGTTTGCTCGGGTTGAGCACCTCGATGGTCTGCACCATGATTTCCACGGTGCCGTTCGGCAGGTTGGGATTGTCGGTGCCTTCCGGGCGGCGGCGGACGTACCCCGTAATCGCCAGGCTATACTCGGATTTCGCGCCGGACGCGGCTGCCTGAGCGGCGGCGTTTTCGGCGGCGTCGGACGTGCACTGCACGACGCCGGTGCGGTCGCGCAAGTCGATAAACGTGATACCGCCCTGGTCGCGGACGCGGTTCACCCACCCGTTGACCGTGATCGTCTGCCCGATCTGCTCTTCGGCGACATCGCCGCACCATACCGTACGCTGCGTAAAGCTCAAAACCTGCTCCTCACAAAATTGATTGCCCGCTTTTTTTGCGCGGGATTGTTTGGAACTCATGATACACCATGCGAGATAGCCGGCAGACAACAAAGCAGCGGCAGTTGAACCTGTTCGGGTTCAACTGCCGCTGCTTAGAAGCCTATCTGAAGGCTGCGTACAAAAACTTACTTGTTGACGTTCTTGAACTGCATGCGCTCTTTTTTGGCGGAATACTGCTTGTCTGCGCGGAGGGTGTTGAACTGAGCCTTGTAGGTGGCGCGGTGCTGGGCGGTCAGCTCGTTTTCTTTGTCCAAACCGCGATCGCGGTTTAGGCGAGCGGCGATGCCGGCTCCGAGCTGGCCGTTGTGCGCCTTGCGGTAAGCAAGGTCTTCGGCGTGAAGCTGCGCGTCTTGGGTGTGGAACGCGTTGGTTTCAGTGTGCTGCTTGGCGCGGATGCTGGCATCCTCGTTGGCGATGTCGGTGTTCTTGTGCAGGTAGTCGGTGCGCTGCTCGCCGTGCTTGTAGCCGTGCACGGGGGAAACGGGAGGAGCGGTCGGTGCGAGCTGGGCTTGCACCGGCGCGACGGAGATCACAGCCGACAGAAGCGTGGCGGCGGCGCCGCAAATCATGCCGTATTTTGCAGTTGTATTCATGTCAAAACCTTTCGATATGTTCATTTCGGTGAGATATCGCAATCTCGACTTTAGTAGCGAAAATTGCGACGGTGCAGGTTCCAAGCGATCCGCCTGAAGTTTTCCGCAATTGCGCTTTCGACGTGAGACGTAACGCTATTGTTCCCAAAATGCAAAGCTTAATGGGCTTCCTTGAGATGGATGCGCTCTTTCTGATCGTTGTAGCGCCGGTCCGCGCGGAGCTTGTTATACTCGGCCTTATAGCTGGCGCGATGCTGCGCGGTCAGCTCGCGCTCTTTGTCGAGCGCACGCTGGCGGTCGAGGCGGTCGGCTTCGCCGGCGCTGAGACGGCCATGGTGCGCGTCGCGGTAGGCGAGGTCTTTTTCGTGGAGACGAGCATCCTCGGCGTGGAAACGCTCGGTTTCCTTGTGCTGCTTGCCCCGGACGCTTGCGTCCTCATGCTTGATATCGGAGCGCTTTTTCTCGAAGTCGCGGTGCTGCTGATGACTCAGCTTTACATGCTGCTTGTGGCTGACGTCGTGGTGGTCGTGCCCCTTGGCGCTTGCCGGTGTCGCGGCGATCAGGCCGGAGACGAGCGTGGCTGCAGCGCCGCAGAGAAGGGTGACTTTATGGAGTGTCTGCATCGAAAAACCTTTCTTGTCGGAGTTGTTAAATTCAGGAAGTCGCGGTTCACGCGCTTACTGATTTTCGTGGATTGCTAGTATAGCTCAGCTATACAGTAGCTGCAAACTGGACGTGTTCGTGGGCCGGAGTGTTCCCTAAGACGGTTTAGAAAATTTTTAAAACAGGGGTGTACTCTGATCCCCCTCCTTTTCCAAGGAAGGGAGCTTGAGCAACTTCTTCTACACCCTCTAGACGGGACGGGGTTGGCTAAAGCGAG
>CAXSEA010000298.1:0-4053 GCA_964235675.1 uncultured Armatimonadales bacterium
TATTTCGAGTATGTTCGGCTTCAACTTACTTTCCCGGAAGTAATTCTGAGAACCGAGGAATCATGGCTGGACCATCTAGGGCGTCTAGAGCGTCATGAAACATACGGACATAAAGATGGATTGCACTACAACGTCGTGTATCGTTTGCTGAATGCAGCCGATTATGGAGTTCCCCAAAAGCGTGAACGCGTCGTATTGGTTGGATTTCGCGCCGACTTGACCATGGAGTGGTCTTTTCCCGAGGCCACACATTCGCTAGACGCGCTGCTATGGTCACAATGGATCAGCGGCGCATACTGGCATCAGCATAAAATACGATTCACTGAAGAACTGAATGTTCCCCAAAATCTTCAAAGTCGAGTAGAAACATTAAAGAAATCTCTTATTCCACCCGACGAGCTTCCTTGGCTAACGGTTAGAGACGCAATAGGTGACTTGCCTTGTCCGAAGTCGGTAGTCTCCAGTCAGGTGCGTAACCATATATTCCAGGGTGGAGCGCGTTCCTACAAAGGGCATACAGGTAGTAAGCTCGATGAACCCGCGAAAACACTCAAGGCGGGAGACCACGGTGTTCCGGGTGGAGAAAACATGATCGCCTATCCAGATCAAACCTTGAGATACTTTACCGTGCGGGAAAGCGCCAGACTGCAAACTTTCCCCGATAAATATCTGTTTTCGGCACCGTGGACAGAAAGTATGCGCCAGCTCGGGAACGCAGTACCGGTACGGCTGGGCGAGGTAATTGCCTCCAGCGTTTACAGCAGTCTGGCCGCTAAAATAGGCTCGGCTGTATGAGCGATTTGGAAATGCAAAATCCAATAACAAGCATCACCTCCAGCGAAGCCCTAGCCGCACTTCAACAACTGCTTAATTTATTCGACAACGCAGTCATTGATGCGCGAACCCTTACGCCAGCAAGGCGCAAACAAGTACAAGCCAAGGTGAGTTTACTAATTGCCGAACTAGAGCGCATTGGAACCGCTTCTAGCCTCGTCCAAATGCCGCCAGTCGTTCTAGATCCATCCGAGCCTCATGTGATAGGTAAGCTTATTGTGGATGTACTTCTTGTCCAAGAACGTTATCCACTTGCTAGTGTTCCGCGCTTTTTTGGTTCTGGAGTGTACGCGCTTTACTACAAAGGTGATTTCGATGCTTATACGCCTGCGTCAAGAACCGAGACGCCGCTTTATGTCGGTAAAGCCGATCCCGCAGTACCTAATGCCAACAACCCGATTGAACAGGGTGAAAAGCTCGCGACTCGGCTTAACGATCATAAGAGAAGCATCAATGCAGTTGACAACTTGGACGTTAGCGATTTTGATTGTCGCTTTCTCGTGGTAAAAAGCGCCTGGCAGAATACAGCGGAGACGTACCTGATCAATGGATTTCAGCCCGTCTGGAATGACGAGGTTGGTATTTGCTTCGGAATCGGCAAGCACGGAGATAGCGCGCTTACACGGCGAAATACACGTTCACCCTGGGACACACTGCATCCAGGACGAGCTTGGGCATGGGCGCCTAACAATACTCCTAACCCTTTATCGGCGAATGAAATAAAGACCACAATACTAGCTCATTATGAAAAGCATCCTCCCAAATCGGTGTCTCGGCTGCCAACAGGTGCAGCTCCGGATTTTGTGGATGTCGAATCCGGCGAAATAGGCAGTTAAGCGTTTAGCTGATTCTGTCGCCGGGCACACTCTCACTACGTTTCGCCAATCAGGCGAATCCTAAAACTTAACCAAGGCAGGCAGGACGCTGGGACGGGGGAGACAAAGCAGATGGAACTCGAAGAACTGAAAGACCTTTACGTGGAAGAGTTGCGCGACATCTACAGCGCCGAGAATCAGGGGCTGCACGCGATGCCGAAGATGGTCAAAGCGGCGCATTCGCCGGAGCTGAAGGCGGCGCTGACCGAGCATCTGGATCAGTCGAAGCATCAGGTGGAGCGGTTGAAGCAGATCTTCGAGGCCTTGGGCGAGAAGCCTACCGGGAAAACCTGCAACGGCATGAAGGGCGTGCTGGAAGAAGGCACGGAGATGATTGAGGAGGACGCTACTCCCGAAGTGAAGGACGCTGGACTGATTGGCGCGGCGCAGCGCGTGGAGCACTACGAGATGGCGGGCTACGGCTCCGTGGTCGCTTACGCCAAGCAGCTGAAAGAAACCGACGCGCTGGCGATGCTGACCGAGACGCTCAACGAAGAGAAGGAAGCCGACCATAAGCTGTCCAAGCTCGCGGTCAGCTTAATCAATGTGAAAGCCGCCAAGTAGAAGTCTGAATTTCGTTTCACAAGCGCAGTCCTTTTTAGCTAAGGGACTGCGCTTTTTTGTCGGCATCCTGCTTATAGCGGCATGATTGTGATATTTTGGAATCAGAGAGGAATTCAGCAGGCGCATGGTGCATACTCTTAGATGTAGATAACGCTCCTGTCCGCTCGCGCCTATGGCAGCGGCGGCGAGTGCTTGCGATGGTGTAGGCTTGGCCGGGTTCAGACGAGATTACCTCATGTGCCGCCGAAGCGTTTTTTTTGCCACCGCTTTCCTCATCGTCTTATCGGCTGCGTGCTCGGCGCGGTTCTCGCCGCGAGCGCTGGCAGCGGGTGGCATCGCCTTGAGCGCCGATGCCTGCTTCGCGCAGATGGAGCCGGGCGGCACGGCTTATCCGATCAAGGTCACCGTGGAAAATACCGGACCGTCCACCGCCGGTGTGATCGAGGTCTCCGAGGACGATTACGCGCAGTCGCAGCGCGTGTACGACTACCCGATCGATTTGCCGTCGGGGACGGTGAAGCAGCTGATTGCTTATCCCCATCTGGAGCGCTTCGCCAGCACGGTGGATATTGCCTTCAGAGGCCGGGGCCGCACCAGGGCGATTGCTTTAAGCGTTTCGGCCTTCCGCTCCAGCGCGGATGACTCCGGCGTGCGCGTCGGCCTGGTCGGCGACGATGTCGGCGGGCTGGCGATAGCGCTGCCGCGCTTTTCATCGCCGTCGTCCGGCGGCAACCCCGACCCGCTTGGCTTCACCGACAGCTACTGCAAGCCGGAGGACGCGCCTGACCGCGCCATCGGCTACAGCACGCTCCGGCTTCTGGTTCTAGGCGCGGGCGCGGAGCGGCTGAACCCCGACCAATGGGCCGCGATTCGCCAATGGGTCATCGGCGGGGGGAATCTGCTGTTTTTGGGCGGCGCGGGCAGTCTCGCTTATTTGCAGTCGCCGGAGGCGGCGGCCCTGTGCCCGCTTCAAGATCTGCGGGAGAGTTCAGTCAGTGTCCTGAATTGGCCGCTGCCGAAAGGAAGCGCCGCCGGCCCGCCACTGAGCAACGTTGCCGTCGCAGTTGGATCGCCCGCTCCAGGCGGGGCGGTTGTCACCTCGCAAAACGGCTTGCCCATCCTCTCGCGCCGTGTTTACGGCTCCGGCGTGGCGACACTTGCGGCGTTCAATCCACTGGAAGAGCCTTTGAGGAGTAGTCCGCAGGATGCGGCCATTACGCGGGAGCTGCTGCTCGTCGGGCGCAACGGCTACCGGGTGGACGCTTCTTTTACGGACGGCTTTTTCAGCAAAACCGCCGGGCGTGCGTCGGGCAATCCCTTTAAAATCAGCTTGCCGCCGATCAGCCAAATCGCGCTGATCTTCGGCGCTTATTTTATTCTGGTCGTGCCCGTTACGTTCTTTGTATTGCGCAGGCGCGGGCGCTTGGAATGGGCGTGGCTGACCACTCCCGTGCTCAGTGTCGCGTTCGCGTTCGTGCTCTACTTGTACTCGGCTAACTTGTACAAATCCGGCCTGTCGCGTCGCACCGCCGGAGTGGTGACGGCAGCGTCGGGCGATTCGGACGCTTCTTTCCGAGGCTACAGCGAATTGTTCATTCCTCGCGCCGGCTCCTACGATATCGCCGTTCCTGGCGCGGAGCAACTCGATCAAGTGGATCTGCTCAACCAGGATTCCTACGGCGGCGGGCCTTCCTCCGGAGGCAACGCGTCGTTTACCACCACCGATACAATCAACGGGGTCGAGGCGCTCGGCTATGGGGTGGGCAATCTCGCTTTCCGG
>CAXSEA010000299.1:0-3999 GCA_964235675.1 uncultured Armatimonadales bacterium
AATAATGGCTGCGCAAATTCCGCCTTATGGCGCTTTTTTTGTGCGTTGATATTCCAGCATAATTCTTTGACAATGGTGTAAGGGGGCTGTATACTCCATTCACGGCACCTAATAAATTCTTTTTATTATTTGGGGCTAGCTCTTATCAATTCTTTACATTGCCGTGCGCGAACGCAGCGCCGGGGCATCGGAGGCTGGGTTGGAAAAAGTTTTCACGACGGGGGGGCGTCGCCTCAGCGGCGAGATTGCCGTCAGCGGCAGCAAGAACGCGACGCTTGCGATATTGGCTTCGGCGCTGATCGCCTCCGAAGGTCAGGTCGTCCTGACCAACGTGCCTCAGATCAGCGACGTACGCGTGATGAGCGCGATGCTGACCGGGCTGGGTGTGGACGCCCGGTTTGTCGCCAAGAACACGCTGCTGGTGGATGCCTCGAATATGCATTCCACGACGGCTCCGTACGAGTTGATCAAGAAGATGCGTGCCTCGTTTTCGGTGCTCGGCCCGATTCTGGCGCGTGCCGGACGTGCCAGCGTGGCGCTGCCCGGCGGCTGCGATATCGGCGCTCGTCCGGTGGATTTCCATTTGAAGGGCCTGGAGCAATTAGGCGCTCAGATTAATGTGGAGCACGGCGTGGTGGAAGCGTCCGCGCCGAACGGATTGCACGGCGCTAAAATCGTTTTCGAGCGCTCCAGTGTCGGCGCGACCACGCATATCATGGCGGCGGCGGCTTTGGCGAAGGGAACGACTCAGATCGTGAACGCCGCCGTGGAGCCGGACGTGGTGACGTGCGCTCATTTTATCAACGCGCTTGGCGGACGGATTTCGGGAGCAGGCTCGAAGACGCTGGAGATCGAGGGAGTGGACCGGTTGCGCGGCGCGGAATTCGCCATCGACTCCGACCGGATCGAAGCGGGCACGTTCGCGGCGGCGGCGGCGATTACGCGCGGTGATCTGTATTTGCGTGGCGCGATTGAGGAGCATTTGGAGCCGGTGTCGCAAAAGCTTCAGGAGATGGGGCTTGAGGTGATCTTCGATGCCGGTGGAATGCGGGTGAAATCGGTGGACGGCGCACGGAGCAAGGCGGCGAGTATCCAAGCGTCGCCGCATCCGGGCTTTCCCACCGACTTGCAGCCGGTGTTCGCCGCAGCGCTGGCGGTGGCGCAGGGCACATCGATTATTACCGAGACGGTTTACGAGCGCCGGTTCAAGTATGTCGCGGAATTGGCGCGAATGGGCGCGGATATCAAAACTGAGGCGAATGCCGCAATTATTAATGGGGTGGAGCGTCTTTCCGGCGCGCCAGTGTCGGGCTCTGACTTACGGGCGACGGCTGCGTTGATCTTGGCGGGACTGGCCGCGCAGGGCGAGTCGGAAATCAGCGGCGTGCAGTATTTAGATCGGGGCTACGAGAATTTCGAGGCCAAGCTGCAAGGCGTCGGCGCATCTGTGTGGCGAGCTGGAGTGCCGGAAGAGATGATCCCGCAGATCGCGTCGGGCGCGTCCGGCGGCAGTATCAAACCACTCACGCAGGCTGTAATTGTCGATAGGTTTTAGGCCGAGTTTAGCGATTCGATGATGAAGCCGCGCTCCCGAATTTGGGAGCGCGGCTTTTTCTTCGCGTGCTACAATGCGACATGAAGTTGACGAACGCTCGCGCAATTTTCGGCAGCCGCTGCGCCGCTGTGAACGTGATCACGCTGGGCGCGCTGGCGCTCGCCGCGTGCGCCGCCGGCTCGCTCGTGGAGCGGACGCGCGTCGCTCATGCGGACTCGCCTCTCCCGTCGGCGTCGCCGCAGGCTGCCGCGCCGCCGCGCGCGTTTCCGGATGTTCCAGTTAATCATTGGGCCGCCAATTCCGTGAATAAGCTTGCTGCTTCAGGCATTGTGCAAGGCTCTCCGGCCGCTGCAGGGAAAGTGCCGGCGACGGAGTATGACGGCACCCGTTTTGTGACCCGCTACGAGGCCGCAGTCCTGTTGGACAGGTTCGCCAAGGCGATGGAGCAGAGCCGTCAGCCGCTGCACGTGCAGACGCAAGCGAGCGCGCCGGCGCTGCCGCCAAGCTGGGCGCATGACGCTCAGGCCGATCTGGTGCGCTCCAATTATCTTCCAGCTACCAGCCCGCTTTTGCAGGGGAGCGGCAACACGCCAGTGACGTCGTCGGAGTTTTCCGCCGCGCTTTCGCAGGTGGTGGTGCGAGTGTCCGACCGAAGTTTGCCGCCGACGGCCAGCGCGGCTAACTTCGATGATGAAGATTTAGGGCGGCAGCGCTAGTGCCCCGCGCTGGACTGATTGTCGGGAACGGCGCGTTGCCCCGCGATGCGATACTGCGCCGCGAGATCGCCCGCGCCGAGTTCGTTTTGGGTGCCGACGGCGGCGCGAATCGCCTGCTGGCGCGGGGCATCGAGCCGGACGCCGTTCTGGGCGACTTCGACAGCGCCGATTTCCGCGATTTGCCTGAGAGGGTTCAGCGTATCCCCGCGCCGGATCAGAACTATACCGATCTGGACAAAGCCATCGGCTATTTAACGGGCGAGGGGTATGACGCGATTACGATTACCGGGGTAACTGGTGATCGCTTAGATCATACATTCGCGGCTGTGGCGTTGGTGTGCCGCTACAAAGTGCGCCTGGTGGACGATATCGGCCAAGCTATTTGCGTGGCGGGGCCGGACAGGGTGGAGATTCAGACGTTTGCGGGGCAGACGGTCTCACTGCTTCCCTGCGGCTTAGTCTCAGGTCTCACGACGGTGAATTTGAAATGGGAGTTGCGCGGCGCGGAGTTCAATTTTGGGGAGCGGGACGGCACCAGTAATCAAGCGATTGGCGACTTCGCGCAGTTTACAGTACAACAGGGCATGCTGGTGGTTTACGCGCATCATGGCAGTTAAGCAGCGACGCATGGAGCATGATCGGATTTATGACTGATGCCTGAACAAGCCTTCGCGCAGGTAATGAGCACGATCAATGGAAAGGCCTTCGAGCCGTCGCAGCTTTCCACAGTTTATTTGATCGTGGGCGGCGACGATTCGCTGAAGCGCGAACTGACTCGCAAGCTGCTGGAGATCGCGCTCGATCCTGGGTTCTCGGATTTTGACAGCGAGACAATCGATCTCGGGCCTGGCTTCGACGCGCCTGACGGCGAAGCGGACCCATCGCTCCGGATACAAAGCGCCGCCGCACTAGCGCCGTTTATGTCGCCGCGTCGGGTGGTGACGGTGGCGAGCGTGCAGCGACTGCCGAAGGAGCGGCAAACGAGTTTGGCCGAAGGGCTGAAGTCGCTCGGCGCGGCCAGTCTGCTTCTTCTGGTGGCGGACGCGCCGGAGTGGGAAGGCGGCAGGCCAAAAGGGCGGCAGATCGAGGCGGCGCTGAAGAAGTCAGCCGCGACTATCGGCACGGTGGTGAACTGCGAAGCGCCGCAAGGGGCGGGGCTGCGGTCGCGCGCGGCGGACCTGTTCAAAGAGTGGGGGGTGGCGGTCGATGGGCCGGTTTTGGACACGCTGGCCGAGTATGCCGCGACGGTTTCCGCCAACGGAGGCAGCGGCGCGGTGGCGAGCCTGACGCGTGAGTGCGAGAAGCTGCGCTCCTATTCATCGGGCAAAGCCAAAGTGACCATGACCGACGTGGACGCGCTGCTGCCGCGGGTCGCTCAGGAGAATATCTTTCGCTTGCTGGACGCTATTGGGGCGCGCAACGCGCGGGCGGCGCTGGAGCAGGTGGACGCGCTGCTGAACGCCGGGGAAAAGCCGGATGGAGTCGTGGCGCGAACTTTAGTCATGCTGCAGCGGCATATACGTCTGCTGATGCTGGGCAAGTTCGCCGCCGAGCGCAAGTTGGGAGCGCGGGGAGCGACGGTTCCGGAGGACGTGAAAGAGATTTTGAGCGCGGAGCTGGTTTCCACACTGACCGGGCAAGCCTACCGGCTGCCGACTTACAGCAAGCAGGCGGCCAATTTCAGCTGGGACGAGCTGGTTTGGGCGACGACGCGGATACTCGCGAGCG
>CAXSEA010000300.1:0-3993 GCA_964235675.1 uncultured Armatimonadales bacterium
TGGGCAAATTCGCCGCCGAGCGCAAGTTGGGAGCACGGGGAGCGACGGTTCCGGAGGACGTGAAAGAGATTCTGAGCGCGGAGCTGGTGTCCACGCTGACCGGACAAGCCTACCGGCTGCCGACCTACAGCAAGCAGGCAACCAATTTCAGCTGGGACGAGCTGGTTTGGGCGACGACGCGGATACTCGCGAGCGACATGTCGATGAAAGGCATGACGCAATCGCTTTCAATCGGCGCGGTTTCTCCGGTGCCGGGTGACGACGCCGCCGCGAATCTGCGGGTGCTGGTGGCGCAGCTTTGCGCGGGAATCAAATAAAGCAGACGCGCGAAAAACCCCGGCACACGACAAAACCGCGTGCCGGGGCTAAATTATTTGCGCTGAGACACTTACGCAGCGGCTACGGCGGAATTGGCGGCGACAACGTTCGCGCGCTTCATCAGGCGGGACTTGCGGCGAGCGGCTGCATTCTTGTGGATGATGCCGCGCTTGGCGGTGCGGTCGATAATTTTGATTGCCGCGCGAACCATGGTATGGGTTTCGGCAGCGTCGGTGCTCGTGCTTTCCACGGCGACACGCGCTTTTTTGATCGCGGTCTTGACCTGCGACTTGGCCGCTTGGTTGCGCAGGCGGTTCTTCTCCGAACGCTTGACATCCTTGATGACTGATTTGATATTCGGCATGTTGAGTCTACTGTTCCCTTAAAATACCCTGCCGAAAAGACGAGCGGCAGATTTGTGACCCTCTATTATATCAGCTTACGCTAGTTCAGGTCAATAGCTGCTGATAATCAGCAAGCTCGCGCGTCGATATCGGCGCGGTTCCGCCTTGCTTCTGCGTGGCGAGCGCGCCTAAAACGTTTCCACGGCGGCACGCATCGCCCAGGTCCGCCCCGCGCAGGATAACGTCCATAAACCCGGCGCAAAAAGCGTCCCCCGCGCCGACGGTATCCACGATGCTTTTTACGGCTATGCCCGGCAGATCGACTGTTGCGCCATTTTCGTCCACCGCGTACATGCCTTTATCGCCGCGAGTGACGACGCAAACCTGCAAAGTAAAAACCTCCAGAAGCTTGCGGGCGAATGCGTCAATGGACAAGTTTGGGTCAATGCCGGCGATCTCGCAAACAGGCGCGATTTCCTCGTGGCTCAGCTTTACAATCTGGGCTAAGTCGAGCGAGCCGAGAACAGTGGCATGCGAGTAGCATTTTGGACGAAGGTTCAAATCACAGACGCGTAGGGTGGTGTTTGGCGCGGCTTCGAGAAGGTGATGCAGGGTGCGATGCGACTCGGGGCCGCGCTGCGCGAGCGTGCCGAAATAGATGCAGTCGGCGCGGCCGGCGGCGTCGATAAGGGTATCCGACAGCTGGATGGCATCGTAGGCGACATCGGGCGTGATGACGTAGCTGGGCTGACCGTCGGCTCCGAATGTGACCGGCACAGTGCCTGTCGGTCGCTCGGAAGTTGACTGCACGTAATCGAGCGGCAAACCGAGAGATTGCAGTTGCCGGATTGCTTGCCTGCCGAAATCGTCATTGCCGAGGCTGGAGACAGGGTAGGCGCGATTGCCTCGCTCCTGCATTCGGAGGGCAAAGTTCAGCGGCGCGCCGCCGAGAATGGGGCCACTGGGAAGCAGATCCCAGAGGATCTCGCCGAAGCAAAAGATAATCGGCGGGTTGCTCATGCCTGCCCCTTTGCCGAGGCGGCGCGTCTCGCACCGGCATAAAGCGCGCCGCCGACGGCGACCTCGGCGGCGAACTTTTTCCAATCGGGCTGGAGGTGGGCGTTATTTGTCTGCGCCGTCGCTACCGATAGTCTGGCCCTTGCTAAAATCCGGCCATGCTCGAACGTTTGAGTGACCGTGCCTCGGGTCTTGTCAATTATTGGGTCGCCGGTCGGGAAGCCCAGCGCGCCGTTTGGACCGCCGGCGTTTAGATAACGCTCTAAAATCGGGCGCTCGACGAAGTAGGCACGGGGGGTGTCCCATTTGTAATAGAGCATCGCGCGCTCGAACTCCTGGGTTCGGCCTTCGCGCTCGTTCCAGTAGCGCGAGGCGAATGGGCCGGCGTCGCGCTCGCCGGTCACCGCTTCGCCGAAGCGCGCGCCGCCGCCGAAGCGGGTGTAGCAGCCGCCGATGGCGGAATAGACCGGCCAAGGCGAGGCCAGTTCGGCGGCGACGGCGTGCCAGGCCGATGGGTCCTCATAGCCCAAGGCCCATTCCGCGATGCCGCCAAGCGGCGGCTGCGGGGACGTTTCCGGGGCGATGACCGTCGCCAGCTTAGTTTGCCAGCTACGCGCGTTCTCGTAGAAAGCGATCACGTCGTGGCCGGTTGCGGCGTCGTGATAGCTCAGATACGGGGCGCTGTCGGTTTCGCTCCATTGCGGCGAGACATGGTACTGCCGCATCTGCGCGACGGCTTTGGGGTAGGTGACCGACGCGCCTTTTGCCAGCGTGGTCCAATCGGTGGGCGAGTTGACCGGCCAGCGGTCGCCGTAGGCGGGAATGCCGAAGACGAACTTCCAGGATGGGGCGTCGGTGCCGCGCAGGTAAGCGGCGACGCTTTGCACCCAGGGCAGGGGGGCGTCGGCTCCGGCGGTTTTGCTGCCGGGCCAGTTCTGGTCGTAGGCCATGATCCGCACCTGGTCGATATCCGAATTGGCGAGTGTAGCTTCGTCGGCAAAGGTGAAGCGCCCGCGCTCGGTATGGGCGAGCACGGTGGCGATCACGGACGTGGGATAGCCGAAGCTGTCCGGGCGGGCGTGCAACCGCTGGGCGAGACGCTCCAGGAGCGAGGCGTAGGACGCGGCGTCGCCGGGCGCTTTATCGTGGAAATCCTCGAAGTCAATGTCGATGCCGTCGAAGTTGTATTGATCGATTGCGGCGGCAATGTTAGATTCCAAGGCTTGCACCGCAGCCGGGTTCGCCAGCAGCTCGTGAACATGGTTCATGCGAGTAATGGTGAGGAGTGCGTCGATATCGTGCTCGTGGAGGGTGGCGATTTCGGCGTTGATCGACTGAGGCGTGCCGCCGAGGTTCAGCTTAATCGCGCCGGTCGCCTCGTCCACTTCTCCCGAGAAAAACGAGACTTGATCGAGCAGTCCGAGGTTGCTTTCGACGGTCTTCCAGCCGTCGCCCTGGCCTGACTTGTTGAGCCAATAGGGCATCCATCCGGCGACAAGGCGGGTGGAGCGGTAGTGGGGCGTGGGGAGCGCTTGGTCGCCGCCCGCCAGCGGCGAAGCGGCGGCGCAGAAAGCGATCAACGCGGCGACAGCGGCCAGGGGGAGGGTACAGCGCATGAAGGAAAACACCTGCGCTATTGTGCTCCGAATTAACGTCGTTTGTGAAGTGTATCCGAACTGCCGGATAAACGAGAGCGCGTGGCAGCCGCGCAGTGCGCCGCGTTTAGCTGATCGTTTCACGGCCGACGGCTGGAGTGGCTTGCGTTGCGGCCGCGCTTTTCGACGTGGCGTCCATATGACGCTTGATCCACAGCGCCAGCAAGACGACGCAGACAATTGCAATAGCTAAGTCGGCCTTGTGGAAGTAGGTGGAGACCGTTTCCCAGTTTTGCCCGAGCTTCAAGCCGACCCAGGCGAGGAAATAGCACCAGGGCAGCGCGCCCAGGAACGTGTAGAGGCAGAAGCGTCCGAACGGCATCCGGGAGATTCCGGCGGGCAGCGAGATGAAAGTACGGACAATCGGCAGAACGCGCGTGAAGAAGACTGTGGCGTCGCCGTGCTTTGTAAACCAGTGATCGGCGGAATCGATATCGTGAGCGTTAATCAGTAGGTATTTGCCGTACTTGACGACGAACTCGCGGCCTTTAGCGCGTCCGACCCAGTAGGCGAGTATCGAGCCGGCCAGGTTCCCGAACGCTCCGGTGAACGCGAGCAGGTGGATGTTGAACTGGTGATGCGTAACGATCATGGCTCCGGCGAACGGCATGAGGGCTTCGCTGGGAACGGGGACGCAGGCGGATTCCAGCAGCATCCAG
>CAXSEA010000301.1:0-3985 GCA_964235675.1 uncultured Armatimonadales bacterium
TCTCGCAGCCGCGCTCCCTCGCCGATTCGGTTCATAAAGCCGAGGACCTCATCAAGCGTTCCGGCGCTTTCCGCTTCGGTGTTCGGTAAAAGCCGCGCCGCACGCGGCGCTCGCAGCGTCAGCCCGGATTTATGACGCGTCGATTCCTCAACCGCGTCGAACTCCAGCCGGCACACCAATGCCGCCTGAACCACGCGTACCGGCCCATGACGCTCCAAAGTATGCTGCTGCACGTACCGGTCGATCTGCCGACGCTCGCCGTCGGTCAGGCCGTCCGGCGTTTTGGCGATAGGAATCAAAGCCCGCTCGCCGCCCGGCGAGGCCCACACTCCGAACGTGTAGTTGGTAAACCGGCTCACCGCCTGCCCCCGCGCCGCTTCCGCGTAAAGCAGAACGGCGTTGACCGCATGCGCTTCCGCAGGCACGAACAGCAATTCCACAAGTGATTCGCAATCGTCATAAGGCGCATCCAACCGCCGCAATACGATTCCGTCGGCTCCGAAATCGCGGCAGCCGTTCAGATGTGCTTGCAATTCGTCCCATGACTGCAACGACAGCTCGGGCGCAAGACGAATCCCAGGCGGCTCACTCCGGCTTTGCGGTAAATCGTTCAAAAGCTCCCGCCGCGCGGAATAGCTCATCGCGCGCAAGTCGCGGCCGCGCAGCTGAAGGCAGTCGGCAGCCAAAAACAGCAGCCCGTCCTCGCCGTTTCCCCGCGGTGGCGCATCGCGCTTTTCAAGACGCCGAATCAGCTGCACCGCGCTCGACGGACGCTCATCGCGCCGGTTCCAGGGCACAACATAGCCTTCGATGATGGTGCCGTCCGGCAGCGTCTCGCCCAGTGCGACGATCTCCGGCAGCTGCCGGGTGTAGTTGTCGTGCTCGCTCGACCAAACGGCGACGCAGCCGTTGTGCGTCACCACCTGCACCCGGACACTTCCGCTCAAGCGGAACTCGGCCTGCCACCGCACCGCCTCCACGTCGCTTAATGCATTGATAGTTCCTGTCGGTATTTGGCGGAACGGATACGGCAAGCCCGTGCACTCCCGCTCGCCGGGCGTGCCATTTGCTTGTGCCGAAGAGGTCACCAGCCGGAACGACTCCGAAGTCAACGGTAATGCGGCATCAATCCGCTGGGAGATGACCGAGCGCGGCAATTGAGTCGTATCGGCTAAAGCGCGCTCCAGCAGCTGCCGCCCACCTCGAACGCGGAACGAGCCCGTCAGCAGCTTATTCAAAACCAAGCGCTCGGAAAGCTCCAAGACGCTCCACGCCGCAGCAACGGCAAGCTGCTTTTCCAGACCGCTCAACTCGCGCAAAGCCCGCAAAAACGTGTCGATCCACCAGGCGAGCGATGCATCAGCTAGAGGCTGCGGCCAGGATTGCGCCTCCGCCACGCCGAGACGCTCAGGAGCGACAGCCCTTTCCACGAGCAAAGCCATCGTCTCGCTGAGATCGCCCGAGGCCGCATAGCTCCGCTCGATCAGCCACGCGGGCAGTTGAGTCGCTTGCGCGGCCCAGGCGCGAAGATCGCGCGGCGTGGCGATACGGGCCGGAACGGCGTTCAGCAATAAAGCGGCGGCCCAGGCGGCATCCTCCGGCGGGGCCACACCAAGATACAACGCCAGCGCGAGTATTTTATCCTGGAGAGACTTTGCGCCATCCAAAAGGTTGTAGACGCGGGAAAATTCACGCATAGAGCAGTGGTTCAAATCGCGCGACGCTTCACTCATTCCTCTCCCTGAGCTCCACTCGCCGAATCGGCTTCCCAGCGGCTTGGCATCACCCACGAGTTCAGGCCGCGCTCCTCTTGCAGGTAGCGCACCAGCTCCCTGGTATAGCCGTGGGTCACACCGACATTTTCCGCGCCGGTCGCCGCGATGGTCGCCAGCAAAGCGTCCCAATCGGCATGGTCGGAGAGCACGAATCCTTGATCGACTCCGCGCCCTTTTTTAGCGGCCTTCGTCAGCATCCAGCCCGACGCGAACGCTGTCCGCACCTCGCCGAATTTGCGCAGCCAGCCCGGCGAATCGGCCGACGGCGGCGCGATCACCAGCCCGCGGCCTTGGGCGAGCTTCGCGCCTTCGCCGTCGGCGCGAAGCGCCTGCGGCAACGCCACCCCCTGCCTGCGGTACGGGTCCAAAAACTTCGCCACCGCGCCGTGCACGAGAATCGGGCCGATTTCCGGGTCTACCCCCGCGATCACCCGCTGCGATTTCCCAAGTGCGTAGGCATACACGACACTGGTGATGCCCAGCTCCGCATTGCCCCGCCACCAGGCGTCGATCTCCGCCATAACTTCCGCTTGCGGCTGCCAGTGAAAAATCGGCAAGCCGAACGTCGATTCCGTGACGAACGTGTGGCACTTTACCAGCTCGAACGCGCCGGAGGCGATATCCCGCTCAGTTTTATAGTCGCCGCTGACCACCCAAATCTCGCCGGTGGCGACGTGCTCGCAGCGGATCTGCGCCGAGCCGAGAATGTGCCCCGCCGGATGCAGCGAGACGCGGACATCTCCGATTAAGCGCGACTCGCCGTAGGCGATGCCCTCAATGCTCGCGTCGTGCCCCACGCGCAAGCGCAGCAGCTCGCTGCCGACATCCGAGCAAAGATAGCTCCCGCTGCCCCAGCGCGCGTGATCGGAGTGCGCGTGCGTAATAATCGCCCGCTCGACGCCATGCCAGGGGTCGATGTAAAACCCGCCGTCCGGGCAGTACAAGCCGTGCTCGTCGGTAACGAAAAGAGAGCCCATTGCGATTAGAACACCGAATCAGCCGCGAGAAATCCTCTCACAAGCTGACCGCTTCGCCGGGCAGCGACACCGCTGCCAGGCCGCACACCGCGCAATAGTTGTCGAGCGCGCCCATGGGGCTGCGGCAGGCCTGGCAGCGCGATGGCTCCGGGGTGCGGAGCAGCCATAAGCCGCAGCGGGTGCAGTAGTCGGCCTTGCGTCGAGCCGGTAGCCATTTGCGGCAGCGCGGGCACGGCAACGCTCCAAACCGGTTCCACGCCGCCACGATGACAGGATCGAAGGCAAGTCCCAGCACCGACACCGCGAGGAGGCATTGCGCGGCGATCGTCGTCCAGCCGAGGCCATAATCTAAATAATTAGGAGCGGGAAGATTGTACGCGCCGACAGACAGGTTCGGCAAATGAGCTTGGTCTAAGATGCTGTTCACCGGGAACAGAGTCATCTGCGCTCCGACCATCGACTTGATAATCGCCTTCGGCACCTCGACCAGCGCCTGGTTGTCAGCCCAGAGACAGACCAGCGCGGCGGCGATACCGACAATGCGGGAGCGACGGATCAGCGCCGCCGCGCTTGCAGCGGCGGCGACGTACATGCCGTCCGGATAAACCGCGCCGGGAACGTGAACGATCAAGTTCTTGAACAGCGTGGCGACGCCCCAGGGCGCGAGCGTGCAGAGGGCGCACGCGCCCGCCGACCCGACCAGCGCGATTTGAGTGATAACGTCAAGCGCGCGCGTCAGCCACGGCGGAATGCGGATCAAAGGCGATATCCTAATCTAAAGGCATAAGGGCGCGGCAGAGCGCCGCGATGAAATTATCTTCAGCATAATTAAACCCGGTACAGCGGGAGATATGCCCTTCCCCCGGATCGACGCGTTTGCGGAACTTCGGAAAACCCGGATTGATTTGGGGAGCAGCCCCGCGCGAGCAGTCAGAGGCGTGAGCGGAACACTGAGCGACCTGCCTGTCCAATGAACTAACGCCAGGCGGATTAAACGCGTATTTCGCCGAGTCTCGGATACGGGTATATCATCATTAGGATAAGCGTAGCAAATCATATTAGAACGGCTATTATCACAGTGTCCAAACCAAGCATCATCCTAGTTGACGACGACCCGCAGGTGCTGCAGGCCGTCGAGCGCGACATGGCGGCGCACTACCGCGCCGACTACCGGCTGCTGCGCGCCGCGTCGGGTGAGGAAGCTCTCCGCACCATCCACGATGTCGAGCAGCG
>CAXSEA010000302.1:0-3958 GCA_964235675.1 uncultured Armatimonadales bacterium
CTCCCCTCCATTTCTATGGAGGGGCTGGGGGTGGTCCGGGAAGCCTTCAAATTTCATCTAAGCGCCAAGCAAGACGGCATTGCCGCTTTTGAACCGCTTAAAGCAGTGATGTCACTGACGGAATCGATAGGGAGGCGCAATGCAAGAGCTGTTCAATCCATCCAACACGACGTGTCGCTGCCGCAAGTTGCGGAAATGCATGCCACCTGCGGAGGTTATTCTATGGCAAACACTACGTGGCCGGCAACTCTGCGGTCTAAAATTTCGTCGACAATTCGGCATTGAAAGCTATGTGCTCGATTTTTATTGCGCCGAGTTAAGACTAGCTATCGAATTGGATGGCGAATCGCATGAATCGGATCGCGCCCAACAGCACGACCTGCGAAGGGACAACTACGTCCGCGCACTCGGAGTGACGACGCTCTGCTTCGGGAATGCTGACGTGTACTCTAATTTGGATGGGGTTCTGACGGAGATTGTTGCTGTAGTGAAGAAGCTGGCGGAACGCTGACCAGACCAGACCTCCCCCAACACCTCCCTGGAAGGGAGGGGAGTTAAATCAGCTACAAGCGAATACAAAGGGAAAACGCACGCCATTGTGCATTAGAGGAAAATACCCCGCGTGTGCCGTGTGCCGAGCACGTTTTTGAACCCGTATAAACACGGGCGGGTGACCACCGACGCGCCTTGCGAATCCCCGACAAGCCAGCCTAAGCCAGCCCGAAAAGGCTACCACTTCGCGCGTCTGTCGCAGTCCCCTAAACGTCTATTCGTTGGCTCAAAACGAATGCTGGCATCACGCAAACACCGCAGGGACAAGGACAATGTTAGCAGCTTGGCGCCTGCCTGTCAAGCCGGTTCAATGCACCCATTTCAGCAATTTTGCTGGCATGGCGCGTCGATTTCCGGTAAGCTAACAGCAATCGAACGCACCTCGCCGTCCAGTTAGTTTCAGCGGCGACATCTATTTTCGCAGGATTTCATTCTCTTCATGCAATCTCAACCCTCCGTTTCTCAACTAATCGAAACAGCCTTGGATCGCGGCGAAGGCCGCCTCGCTGACACCGGCGCTTTCACGGTCGCCACCGGAAAATATACCGGACGCTCCCCCGGCGACAAATTCATCGTCGAGGACGATCTCACGCGCGGCGAAATCGCCTGGGGCAAAGTGAACCAGCCGTTCTCGCCCGACGCCTTCGACCGGCTTTACGACCGGGTTGAGCAGTATCTCAGCGAACTGCCGAACCCTCCCTCGGTGTTCGACGGCTACGGCGGGGCCGACCCGCGCACCCGGCTAAAAGTCCGCGTCGTCACCGAGTACGCCTGGCACTCCCTCTTCGCGAAGCAGCTGCTGATCCGCCCGGAAGAGACCGGCGACGAGTTCGTAGGCGAACCCGATTTCACCATCATCGACGCCGCCAACTTCAAGGCGGTGCCCGAGCGCGACGGCACCAAATCCGAGACCTTTATCATCGTCAATTTCACCCGCCGCATCGTCCTGATCGGCGGGACGGAATACGCGGGCGAAATCAAGAAATCCGTCTTTACGCTTCTGAACTTCCTGCTGCCGGTGAACCACGGCGTCTTCCCGATGCACTGCTCCGCCAACATAGGCCGCGGGGCGGGCGACGTCGCCCTCTTCTTCGGCCTCTCCGGCACCGGGAAAACCACCCTGTCGGCGGACCCGTCCCGCGATCTGATCGGCGACGACGAGCACGGCTGGAGCGACGAGGGCGTGTTCAATTTCGAAGGCGGCTGCTACGCCAAATGCATCCATCTCAGCCAGTCCGGCGAGCCGCAGATTTGGGATGCGATCAAATACGGCACCGTGCTGGAAAACGTCGTCTTAAACGAAGCCGGGCACGCCGACTACGACGACGCCTCGCTCACCGAAAACACCCGCGCGGCGTACCCCCTGGACTATATTCCCGGCGCGGTTATCCCCAGTGTCGGCGTCCACCCAAGCACGGTGATTTTTCTCACCGCCGACGCGTTCGGCGTTCTGCCGCCGATCAGCCGCCTGACCGAAGAGCAGGCGATGTACCACTTCCTGAGCGGCTACACCTCCAAGCTCGCCGGCACCGAGCGCGGCGTCACCGAGCCCCAGACGACATTTTCCACCTGCTTCGGCGCGCCGTTCCTGCCGCTCGCCCCGGAGCGCTACGCCCGGATGCTGGGCGAGCGCCTCACCCGGCACGCTTCGGCTTGCTACCTGGTCAACACCGGCTGGAGCGGCGGCCCGTACGGCGTCGGCCAGCGGATGAAGCTCAGCCTCACCCGCGCGATGATCTCCGCCGCCTTATCGGGTGAGCTGAAAGACGCTCCCACCACGCCAGACCCGGTCTTCGGCCTGCACGTCCCGCTCGCCTGCCCAGGCGTCGAGGACGCATCCCTGCTCCAGCCGCGCAATACTTGGGCGGACAAAGAAGCCTATGATCGCCAGGCCGCTGATTTAGCGCAACGCTTCGCCGAAAACTTCAAGCGCTTCGCCGACGTCCCCGAGGAAATCCGAGCGGCTGGACCAAATGATACGCGCGTTTGATCGTCGCGTCACAATCCGGCAGGCACAAAACAAGGCGGCGAGCATCATTGCTCACCGCCTTGTTTGTTGCGGCTGCATCCCGGCACCTCGTGTCAAGATGCAGCCTGAGAAAATGGCCTGGCGGCCATAGAGCGTGTCTGGCTCTTTCTCAAGCTCGACTTAGTTTTTGATCCGATTCGGCGAAATCGCCTCGCGCACGCTGGGCGGCATTGCAACAGCGTGGCGAGTCTAGAGTTGCGTGCGGCAACAATTTATTAGATGCTTAATTAGGCTAAATTGTTCCAAAATTCTCAGGGTTTTGGTGTACCTAAGACTTTATTTATAAATACGTTTATCCAGGGTGAGCGGCGGCAGGTAAAATTGCGGTGATTTCCGTGTTCATCTATGCAAGTAATTCAACTGCCGTCGATATACGATCAAGAGCGTGCGGACGCTCCCAAGCCTGACCCGCGCCGCTACCTGGCGACAGCGGCTGCCGGAGCGGCTGTCTGCTTCGGGATCGCGGCGGCAGTTCGGGGCGCATCGGTCGTGCCGATGGCGGCACTGGCCGTCTCCTGGGCGCTCTGCGTCGCATTCTACGCGCTCATCAACACCAACCGCCCGATGGGGCAGGGCGAGATCGGCGAGCGCACCGCATTGCGCGATCTGGCGAAAAGCCCTCTGCTCAACGGCGACGGCTACGCCGCCGTCACCAGCTGCCGCATCCCCAGCTACGAGCGAATCGGCGATCTGGATATCGTCGTCCTCGGTCCGATGGGAGCAGTCGTGATCGAGGTGAAAAACTTCGTGCGCCCCATCCGAGTGAGCGGCGATACGTGGACGGCGGAATCGGCGCACGGCGGCTCGCCTATCAAAAGCGTCTCCAAGCAGCTTGAAAACGAGATAAAGGCGCTCTCGAAATTCCTGGCCCGCTCGGGCGCGCAGACTCCGGTGTACGGAATCATCGCGCTCAATTCCAACGCCGTCATACAAATCGACGCCGCCCCGCCGTTCCCGGTGATTGCCTACCACGCCCTCGCCGATGCAATCGCCGCCCTACCGCCCAGCGATCTGCCTGTTCCATCTCAGAAGATTATCGGCTTGCTTGCTCCCGGCACCCACTAAATCAGCGCTGTGCCGCTTGGAACAAAAACGGCTGCGCCGCGCGTTATTAGCGTCATGCGCACACACAAACCCATTTTTGCCCTGGCCGCTTTAGCCGCCGGGATCGCCGGATTCTCGGCCCTTCATACTTCGACCTCCGCCGTCGCCGCCACTTCGGCTCCGGCTCCGGCAGCCGCCCCGATGCAGGTGAGCGACATTACCGGCGCGACGCAATCCATCCCCGCCGCCGGCGGGAAGGGCACGGTTTTGCTGTTTGTCAGTACGCAGTGCCCGTATTCCAACCAGGCGTCCCCCGAGATGGCCCGCATCGCC
>CAXSEA010000303.1:0-3948 GCA_964235675.1 uncultured Armatimonadales bacterium
ATGGATATTTTTCCCTCCCCTTTTATCCATACCGGCGGCGACGAGGCCGTGAAAAAGCGATGGAAGGCAAGCGATGCGGTGCAGGCGCGTATTCGGGAACTCGGCTTGAAGGATGAGGCCGAAATGCAGTCCTATGTGATTAGCCGCATGGATGCATTTCTTGCCGACCATGGCCGCCGGCTAGTCGGGTGGGATGAGATTTTGGAAGGGGGTCTCGCGCCCGGAGCGGTGGTGATGTCATGGCGCGGCGAGCAGGGCGGAATTGAAGCCGCCGAGGCCGGACACGACGTTATCATGGCGCCGTATCAATCCACGTACTTGGATTATTATCAATCGGAAGACCGCGCGAGCGAGCCGCAGGCGTTTCCCGATTATCTGCCGCTCGAAACCGTGTACGCCTATGAGCCTGTTCCGGCCGATTTGCCTGAGAAATTCGCGCCGCTTGTCTTAGGCGCGCAGTGCCAGCTCTGGTCGGAGTATATGCCGTCGTCGGAGCAGGTCGAGTACCAAGCGTTTCCACGATTGTGCGCTCTGGCCGAAGTGACGTGGAGCGCGCGCGAGCATAAGAACTACGCCAATTTCCTAGCGCGGCTGGAGACGCATCTGGAGCGTTTAGACATGCTGGGCGTTCATTATCGCCACCGCAAGGACTCGGAAATCCGCTACGCCGTCTACCGGGTGGAATAGATACATCCATCCGTAGCGAAATGGGTGGCGGGAAATTGGACGCAATTTTGAACCTGAGCTGGATTGACTGGACAATCGTCGCTGTCGGGATCGTGCTGGTGAGGCTGGTGAGCTGGAGCACGCGCTCGCTGATGCGGGGCGTAGCCGACTTTTTGTCCGCCAACCGGCTTGCTGGGCGTTACCTGCTGACTGTGGGCGGCGAGATGGGCAATATCGGAGTCATTTCGCTGGTAGCGGCTTGGCAGGCGTTTTCGTCGGCGGGACTGCCGACGATCTGGTGGGGCTTTATGCTCGCGCCGCTCAGCTTGGTATATGCGTTGACAGGCTGGGTTTACTACCGCCTGCGCGAGACGCGCTGCCTGACAGTGGGCCAGTATTTCGAGATGCGCTACAGCCGACGTTTCCGCGCGTTCGCCGGCTGCTTGTGCTGGCTTTCGGGCGTGCTGAATTTCGGGCTCTTTCCCGCCATCGCGGCGCGGTTTCTCATCTACTTTTGCGGGCTCCCGAATACGTTCGGCATTCCCGGCATCGCGGGATTGCACCTGCCGACATTCCCAATCATCATGGCGGTCGATCTCGGCGTCGCGCTCTTTTTCGTGAACTCGGGCGGGCAGATTTCGGTGATGCTGACCGAATGCGCTCAGGGAATTATGGCGAGCTTCGCGCTGGTGGCGATCTGTGTGGCGATTTTGCTGCTGGTGCCGTGGCACGAGGCTATAGCTGCATTGCAGACAGCGCCGCATGACGCCTCGATGCTGAACCCGTTCCATACCGGGCAGGTGAAGGATTTTAATGCCTGGTACTACATCGTGGCGATCTTTATCTCGGTGTACGGCTACCAAACCTGGCTGGGTGGCCAGGGGTACATGACTTCGGCCCGCAACCCGCACGAGCAGCGCATGGGCACGATCATCCAGGGATGGCGCAGCGTCCCGATGGGACTCATGAACCTGCTGCTGCCGCTGGGAGCCTTTACGCTGCTGCACAACGCCCACTATGGCGCGCAGGCCGCCGCGATCAACCATGCGATCAGCCTAATTCCCAGCAAATCCATCCAGGACGAAATGACTGTTCCCATCGCGCTGGCGCATCTGCTGCCGGTCGGGATCAAGGGACTGCTGGTGATGGTGGTCGTGTTTCTATCATTCACCTGCCACGACACATATATGCACGCGTGGGGAAGCATTTTCGTGCAGGACATCGTCCTGCCGCTGCGCAATAGGGCATTCGAGCCGCAGGAGCAGATTCGTTGGCTGCGCTGGTCGATCTTCGCCGTGGCCGTATTCGCGTTCTGTTTCAGCCTGATTTACACCGAACCTGACAAGGTGCTCTATTTCCAGGCGATTACCGGCACCATCTGGCTGGCGGGAGCGGGAGCGGTGATGATTGGGGGCTTGTACAGCCGCTTCGGCACCACCGCCGGAGCCTACGCCGCCTTGATTGTCGGCGGAGCGCTGGGTATGTGCGACCTGGTTGTACCAAAGGTATGGGAAGCGCACCACGCCGCGAAGTTTCCCATCAATGGGCAGTGGCTCGCGTTCTTGGGGAGCTTGGCATCTATCTTGGTTTATGTCGGTGTATCGTTCGCCACGGGAGGGGCGGCGCGGCGATTTAACCTGGAAAAGATGCTGCGCCGAGGCTCTTACGCCCGAATCCACGACGGCGAGGATCATGTTCCCGAACCACAGGCGACTCGCGCCGCCAGGTGGCAGGAGATGCTGGGGCTGACCAGCGAGTTCTCGCCCGGAGACCGGATCGTGGCGATCGCGTTCGCTTTGTACACGTTCGGCTGGTGGGGAATATTCCTCGTGGTCAGCCTGCTGCACTTTGCGTTTGGTATGATCGGTGAAGGTTTCTGGCTTCGCTTCTGGCACGGCTACATCTTGGTGTCGCTGGCGTCCTGCGTGCCGATCGTGATCTGGTTTACTGTTGGAGGCATTATTGATATCCGCGCGCTGGTGGCGGATTTGAAAACCGCTAAGCGCAACCCGCTCGATGATGGGCGAGTCCGCGAAGAGCCCCCCGCCGATGGCAACTCAAAGGGATTGAATAGTTTTCCTGACGGTATCTGATCACGACAGGCCAGCAAAATTACAGCAACCCTCCCATAGTTAGTTCACACCTGCCATCTAGTGCAGTTGACCTGTTAAGCATCAATTAAATTTTTGAGCCTGTGCAGCGCCTAGCTACTCAATAAGCTGTTATGCTGAACGGATCGTCTGTAAAGTTCGACAAATCGGAAAGACTTGGCAGTACGCCTAATCTACCTCAATCTAAACGACTTGCATCGGCATGAGGACGCAGAAGTAGTCGGTGTTGTCAGCGGGGCGGACTACGCCGGGGCGCAGGGGCTCGGTGAGCTCGAGGTGGAGGCCTTCGCCGTCCAAGGTGGCGAGGACGTCGAGGAGGTATTTGGCATTGAAGGCGATCTCCAGGGGAGTCTCGCTGCCCTCGCGGACGATTTCCACTTCCTCGAACGCGTTGCCCAGGTTGCCGCTGCTGGCGGTGATGTTGAGGCGCTCGCCGCCGGACTGCTCGCCCTCGGAGGTGCGCAGAACCACTCGGTTCTGGCTCTCGCGGGCGACGATGGAGGCGCGGCGGATGGCGGAAAGCAGCGCGTCGCGCTCAATGGTGAGCTTGGAATCGAACGACTGCGGGATGACGCGCTCGTAGGAGGGGAAGGTGCCGTCGATTAAGCGGGAGATCAGCGTGGTGGACGCTCCCGTTTTCGCGTCGGTGACCTCGAACAGAACCTGGTTGCCCGACAGCGTGATATGCACCTCGGCCTGCTCCTCGCCGCCGCCCACCAGGCGCTGGATTTCGCCCATGGCGCGGTGGGGGACCACGACCTGGCAATCGGCTCCGGTGCTGTTCACCAGAGCGCAGTCACGGACGGCGAGACGGTGGGTATCGGTGGCGACCAGGCGCAGCTTGCCTTCCTTGTAAACCATCAGAACGCCGGTTAGAATTGGGCGGGCCTCATCGGTGCTGACCGCGAACAAAACCTGCTTGATCGCGTCGCGCAGGACGCCGCGCGAGATCGTGAACTGGGTGCTGGCGTCCACTTTCGGCAGGAGCGGGAACTCATCAGGCGCGAGACCGAGCAGCTTGTAGTTGGCGCGATTGCAGCGCAGGTGCAGGGCGCGGGCGGAATCGCCGGAGCCGTCGCCGCTCCCGTTTCCATTGCGTCCGCCGGCTTTTCCGGGCGCTTCGCTGGAAAGCTCGACATCGGCTTCGGGCATCGCGGCGAGCAGCTCGGAC
>CAXSEA010000304.1:0-3942 GCA_964235675.1 uncultured Armatimonadales bacterium
TCAACTCACTGCCAAAAACAACAGCTAACCAGGCGTAGTCAAACAGAGGTGATATTACATACATGATCTGCTTTTCGGAACATTGCAGTATTTGTATCAAAGCTCTACTGTCGTCTTCGCATATTTTATATTTCGGTATTACAAAGTTAGTTACAGTTACCAATTGCTCATATTGTTTGGAGCATTTACAGTTATTAATTTTTGGGGTCCGCTTTTTCTTCGAGTCTTGGAAGGTCTACTGTTTCGAGTCAGCCTGACACTTGACAGCCAACGCCGCGAAGTTTTCTTGAACGAAGAAAAATGGGCAACATACGAAGAAGTTGAGTCAGTCGACCTACTAACGTGCGTCGGACCGCTTCTTTACCGCAGATTCCGCATCGAAATATCCTGCTCACGCCTTAAATACTGCATGCTTGTAGATACTCCGCTTGCGGTAAATTGGCTTGCGCCACTAAAGTATGGCCGTCGAGCGACTATGGATCGAAAGCTGTACGGATTAACTAATTTCGAGATCTATCGATGGCAGCGCTATCAACCTGATATGGGTAGCTACGACGAGCGAGACGCTCCGATCCAAGAGGTTTTCGAACTTTATCATCTTATCTGCCATACGCTCAACACGGCGGAGGTTGCCATACCCCGTGGTGGTTTACAAGACCGGACGTAACTTAGTGGGCTCTCGATGCTCAGGAAGCGATGCAATCCTGGTATGTACTTCCAAACGATCCCAAAATTCCGCTCCGGTAACAAGGTCGCCGTGATCTCACCCTCTTTTGCCGCTCCGGCGCGGTGGCCGCATATTTATGAGCTTGGCTTGAAGCGGCTGCGGGAGGACTTCGGCCTTGTTCCCGTGCCCTACCCTGCGACGGCCAAGCTGAATGCATCCGGCGCGGAGCGGGCCGCCGATTTGATCGCGGCGTTTGAGAATCCGGAAATTAAGGCGGTGATCTCCACATTGGGCGGCGACGATCAGGTGACTTATGTGAAGAACCTGCCCGACGCGCCGTTTCGGGACAACCCTAAACCGTACTTCGGCTACAGCGACAACACGCATTTTATGAACCATTTGTGGCTCAACGGCGTGCCGTCGTACTACGGTGGGGCATTGTTCACCGAGTTTGCGCGGACACCGCGCATGGACGTGCTGACCGATAGGTATCTGCGCCTCGCCCTGTTCGGCGAGGGCGACGTGGAGCTGGCGGCGAGCGAAGCGTTTAACGATGTCGGCGTCAGCTGGGATTCGCCCGACGTGTTTACGGCGGAGAAGCTTTACGAGTTGAGCGAAGGATGGCATTGGAACGCGCCGCGCGGCGGCGCTGTAGAAGGGGTCACCTGGGGCGGATGCTTGGAATCGCTCGACGAAATCTTGCGCCACGGCGTCCGAATGCCGAGTCTGGAGCAGTTTGGCGAGATTATTTTGCTCACGGAAACGTCGGAGGAGATTCCCTCGCGGGATTATGTCCGCCGCGTCTACCGGGCGTTCGGCAAGCGCGGGATATTGGGGCGGGTGCGCGGCATCCTGATCGGACGGCCGAAAGCCTGGGAGTTCGAACACGAGCGCGCTCCCGGCGAGAAGGCCAAGTACCGACACGAGCAGCGGGAAGTCATCGCCTCCACGGTGCGGTCGTACAATCCGAACGTTCCCATCGTGCAGAACCTCGATTTTGGGCATACCAGCCCGCAAATTCCGATGCCCTACGGCTCGCGGATCCGGATTGACTCTGAGGCAAGAACAATTAAGGCCTCGTTCTGAGCGGGGAAAAGAGTAGTGGGCTATGGTAATTTTACATACAATACGGTAAAATTCCTGTGTAGAAAACACCTGCCATGAACCCAATCTTTTCCAGCGCGGCCTCAATCGAAATCAAAGCCTCCAGCAGCGCCAAAGCGCTGATCGAGCGTGCGGCGGCGGCGCAGGGCATGACCGTCAGCGATTTCGCCGCTGCCGTGCTCACCGAAAAATCGCGCGAGGTGCTCCAGGCGAGCGAAGGGGCTGGCGAGACTTATTCACCCCCTGACCACCGCGCGGAGCTTCTGCAATCCCCGCCCGCGCCAAACGCCGAGCCTTCGGAGTCCAGTCCCCGGTTCCGCTACGCGGCCCCGCCTCTCGACCTACTCGTATAACTCAATTATCTGTGACAAAGACGCTAAATACGAAGATTCCCCGCTCGCCTCATTCATCTTTGTTTTCACGTGCATACCCAGACGGACAGGCTTGAAAGACATGTCGGCATTTACGTTCTAGAAAGCCCTACCCACGAGTCAGCGTTCATTCGATTTTAACAAAGTTTTCCCAAAATGGCCTTCAAACGCGCAGCGTCGGATCGCATCGACGGTTGTTCGAAAGACATATGGAAGCACTTTTCACGAAACTACAAAGCAGCCGCCGCGGCATTTTTCTTGTTGCGACCGCCGCCACCCTCACATTTGCAGCAGGCCAAGCCGTTTGTGCCGACACCCTGAAGCTGGTCGGTACCGTCGGCAGCGGTAGCGCAAGCAACGTCGATGAGCGGTTCACCGTCTACGCTCAAGGCAGGCAGGCGCGGCTCGATATCGACAACGGCGCAAGTACGCTGTTCGACGGCGACAAAGGAACGGTGTACGTCTTAAACCCGCAAGCCAAAACGTACTACAAGGAGCGTCTCAAAGACTGGAACCCGCTCCCACGCGCCTCGCTGGCGCAGGCACTTCCAGTCCGACCGGCCGGCGGCTCGATCGACGTTCAACTGGACTTTTCGCAAGCCGACGACACGCCCGGCAACAATCAGCGCATCGGAGGCCACGACACCCACAAGCTACTAATCGACGGCACGATTCGACCTGAGCAGCCGATGCGTAGCCAGGGCGGCAGAGGAGGCTTTCCAGGCGGCGGCGGACCTCCTGGAGGCGGAGGGGATGGCGGTGGATTTCCTGGGGGTGGTGGAGGCGGAGGGGGTGGCGGTCCGTTACTAATGTCGCTTGCAAACCAGACGCGCACTGAAGGCAGCCTGCTCCACACTGCGCAATTCCCCGGAGGTCCCGGCGGCGGGCCGGAGGGCGGCGGCTTTTCCGGCGAAAGTGGACGGACGGCGCATGTCACCGGCGATTTTTGGCTGGGCTCGGACTATGGTTCCGTGGACCTAAAAGGCTCTTCGATGTGGGCGCAGGCGCTGATGTCTGCTTGGGGTGTCGGCCCGATGACAAACTCGCTGGCGTCGAAGTTGCAGAAAACGAACGAGTTGCCGTGGCGAACTGATCTGACCACCACCTGGACCGATCGTAGCGCACAGACTACAAACGGCAACGGGTCGGACCCGGACGATGGGATTACTACCGATCCCGCTCACGCGGTCACTTTCTTTGCATCCCTCCAATTCGCCGGAGAAGTGCCCACGGACGATTCAATATTCGGCGTCCCAGGCGACTACACCCAGGTTTCGCCCCCCAGTGCAGGCGAGGACGCACAAGCGTAACCACCACTCCCAAGACGTATCGGTGACACTCACGTCGGCAACTAGGGTAAAATAACGATCCGCAGGACGCGCAGGCTAACACTGCCGCGTCCTTTGTTTTGCCACCGATAAATCGTCAGGCTCGCACAACGAGCCTGACTGCGAAAAGGCCCAGCGGCCTGAGCGCCTCAAAAAACTTCTATCATCATCGTCCAGAACGTTACCGACGCGTTTTAGTTCAATACGATTGTATTATGGAGCATAGGATTCGAGCCTGGGGCATTAGGGGTTTGTTTTACGGCTTCGTGATCTTCTGCGCTGGCATCGCCGCTGTTTGGTTCAAGGCGAACTTCGGCCGCTTCTCCGACCCGGATGACCCAGCCAAGGTCGCGTTTATGGTGGGCGCACCGTATGACAGCGCGGCGCTGCTGGTAATTGTGATCGGAATTGCCGTTGTATTATTGGGCTGCCTCGCGCTGATCGTTTCCATGGTTCAGCGGCTGACACGCGA
>CAXSEA010000305.1:0-3923 GCA_964235675.1 uncultured Armatimonadales bacterium
TTTTGACGATTGCGGCAACTCTATTCTACGGCTAATTCAGCGCTCCCCCACCCGCTGATTTTACATAATATACATTATCGGAACCAGTTTAGGGGGGGTCTTTTCGGCTGGTTTAGGTCAGGCGCGACTGCCTTTTCCGCTTGTTGATTGGGTATTGTGCGCCGTCGGCGATGAGCTTTCCGAGATAATCCAGAGCGTCGCTGAATTTGCTTTGGCGCAGGCTCCCCATCATGCCGTGCCAGTGCTTGTGGCATTTGTAGAGATCCGAAAACGTCAACGCGTCGGCGAGTCGCGGGCCTTGCTCGGGATGATGCGCGATATAGGTTTCCCATTTCGCGCGCATCTGGTCGTATCCGGCTTGCCAGCGGGCGCTGTCGTTGCTCATGTTTTCGGCGTGCCGCCGGTACTTGATGAGCTGCTTGTCGACGAAGTGCACGTCGCCGTAGAGCGCGATGTGCAGCGACATGTCAATATCCTCGCACATGCGGTTGAGGGACGCATCCCATCCGCCGGTCTTCTCGAATGCGCTGCGGCGGAAAAACGAGACGGACGGAATAATAACCGGGTTGGCGGCTAGAGTGCGCAGGGAGACGTTCGGATTATCGCTCGCTATGGCGCTCATGCGAAAGCCGTTTTGCTCGAAGCGGAGCATCTCGTCCAAATAGTCGCGTGACGGCTCGTCGGGGAACCAGAAATATGGACGGCCGTAGACGCAGCCTACTCCGGGGTGCTGGTCTAGATAGCCGGCGACGTACTCTAGGGCGTCGGGTTCGGCCAGATCGTCGGCGTCGAGAAAATAAAGGTAGTCACTGCTTTTGTCTCCGGCTTGCCAGCCGGCGTTGCGTGCGCCTGGAAGGCCGGCGTTGGGTTGATGGAAAACGGAGATGCGAGAGTCCGACGCTGCGAGCTGGTCGGCAAGGGCCGAAGTTTCGTCGTCGGTCGAGCCATCGTCCACGATGACGCAGAGCCATTCGGCGAGTGTCTGCGCGGTGAGACTTTCGATGGTGTGCGGTAAATACTTGGCGGCGTTGTAGGCGGGCACGACGACTAAAAATTTTGGTGTGGACACGTCGGTGTGACCTCTTAGAAGCGCTTTAATGCGTAGCGTCCGCCGTTTTTGATAATGCGCCCAGCGGCCAGCATCGCAGCGCGGACGTCTCGCTCTTTGAGGCGCTCGCGGAGTATGGCGGCGTTATTATAGGCGACGATAAGGGCTGCCTCGTTCAGCGCGCGACTCACAAAGGCGGCGTTGGGCTGAGTGGAGGCGGCGTAGGATTCCCATTTTTGGCGCATTTGACGGACGCCGCGGAAGTACCGGGGCTGATCCATATTCATGCTGGCGGCGTGCTTGCGATATTTAATAAAAGTAATTGGTAGATAATGCACTTCGGCGTACATCGCTATGTGGAGAGCTTGGTCGATGTCTTCTCCGCCGTCGCGCAGGTTCTCGTCCCAGCCTCCCGTAGCCTCGAACACCGACGCGCGGAAGAGGCACATCGAGGGGATAACGGCGGGCCAGCCGATGAGAGTCGAAGCCGGGGTGTTCGCTTCATTGTCTGTAAGAGTGCGGACACTGAAGGCATCGCCGACGGTAAACCGAGGGATGCGGCGCGTGTAGGAACGCGACTCGTCGTCCGAGTACCACCAGTATGGGTCCCCGTAAACGCAGCCTGCCTCGGGGTGATCGTCCATGTACTGAGCGGCCAGACGCAGGATGTCAGGATCGGCGATATCGTCGGCGTCGATGAAGTAAAGGTAATCGGCTGAGATGGACTGCTGCTTGGCGTAGCGCCAGCCGGCGTTGCGTGTTGGAGTCAGGCCGCTGTTTTCTTGGTGAACGACGCTGATGCGTGGGTCGCACGCGGCGAACTGCTGGGCAAGCTGAGGAGTGCTGTCGGTGGAACCGTCGTTGACGATGACGAGCCGCCAGTCGGCTAATGTTTGGGATTGGATGCTGCGGACAGTCTCTTCCAAATAGCGCGCGGCATTGTAGGCGGGAATAACGACTAGGAATTTCGTTTGCATGCGCGGCACGGACGCGCCAGCGGTGATCTGCTTCGGCGCGACAATGCCATTATACTGTGTAACGCTCGACTCGATACACGGATTCAAGTGGAGCGCTGTGGGCGCTGGTCAGGCATGGGTTGATTCGATGCTTTTTTCCAGCTGCTCGATGGCGAAGCGGCAGCGGCTGAGGATATGCTGCGGGGTGCTCATCTCACGGCGTTTGAGGTAGAGGTATCCGGCGATACCCGTGGCCGCCGCAGTAACGGCGGCGGCACTGGTAAAGCCGATGATTTGCGCCGGGGACAGCTTGGGCACATGCGGGGCCGCGTCGGTTTGCGGCAAGTTGACAGTTTCCATGGACGTAGTCAAAACTTCGTTGCTTTGGAGATGCTATAGTTCCAGCCGCTTTTCAACAGGCGTTTCGCGCGTTTCCACAGCGAAGATGCGTTTAATGAAGACGACCAGCTCGCCGGGATTGAACGGCTTTGTCAGGTAGCATTCCACACCTGCCTGCCAGCCGCGCAGAACGTCCTGGTCCTGGGTTCGCGCCGTCAGCATGATGACGGGAATAGTAGCAAAGCGGTCGTCGGCTTTAAGGCGTTCCAAGACTTCAAAACCGGTCATCTCCGGCATCATCAGGTCGAGGACGATCAGGTCGGGCCGGTCTTCCTCGACTCGCTCCAGGCACTCGCGTCCGTTGTAGGCCGTGATGACGTCATAGCCCTGTTTTTGCAGGTTGACTTGAATCAGCCGGACTATGTTGGGCTCGTCGTCGCAGGTCAGGATTTTCTTCCTGGCGACGACGGCGTCGTGCGGAGCTTTGAATTCGGTTTCTTCCAGCAGCGATGCTTCAGTTTCCAATAGGGTTACCTCGTCTGATATTGCCTTCGCAACTCGCCGACGAACGAGTCGCCGGTGACGTCGATTCCGGCAAGGGGCCTCAGCGATATTTGCAGCAAAACGGCAGTAGACGTCCGGCGCATCGCGCTCCCGAGAAGCTTTTCCTCGTTGCCGGCGCTGACGACGTCGCACATGGCTGTGTACGCGAAGCAGTCCTCGTTTCGCGTGGCATCGTCCAAGGCGCCGCCGATTCGGCATTGGTCAGCGCCCATACGCGTCTCCAGGCCGAACGCCGCCAGCGCATCGCGCACTGGCGCCACCAGCTTCAAGTACGTTGCGCGAAGCTTCTTCGTTTCATTGACGGATCTGCCCCACCCTTCCAGGTAGCTGTGCGTCGCGCAGACGGCGATTGTGAGATCGCCGCCGTGCAGGACAGCTTTTCCGCCGGTGGGCCGGCGGTACAAGGGCAGGCCTGGGTAGGCGTCGGTGACAGCGGACTCGCTTTGCAAGCGCCCGAATGTTACACATGAGTTATGCCATGTATAGCAGCGAATTGACGCAGATTGGCGGCCTTTTCCCACAGAATCGAGCAGTTCGCCGTCAGATGCCATGTGCAAAGCGTCCGGCTCGCCCTGCCCTGCCCGCTCGCGCAAGTCGATCCAGTTCCAAGCTGGTAAGCTCGATTCCTGTTCAACTATGCGCCGTTCCGTCAGTGCTTCGGCAGGCATCAGCTTGCCGGCAGCCAGCGCAGATTTGGCTGGCGGGCCGCCGTGGCCTCGTCCAGACGGCGGACGGGCATGGTCAGCGGAGCGTCGTGCAATAGGTCCGGTTGGGTTCGGGCTTCCTCGACGACGGCTTTCATCGCATCGCAAAACGCATCAAGCGTTTCCTTATTTTCGGTCTCCGTCGGCTCGATCATTAGCGCTTCGGGGGCAATGAGCGGGAAGTAGATCGTGGGCGGGTGGTAGCCATAGTCCATGAGGCGCTTGGCGATGTCATAGGCTTTTACGCCGGTTTCCTTGACAAGCTGGCGGGCCGAGAGGACGACCTCATGCATGCAGGTCTGGTCGTAGGCG
>CAXSEA010000306.1:0-3902 GCA_964235675.1 uncultured Armatimonadales bacterium
AGCGCTTCGGCACCGACGACGGTCGCGCCCGCTTCCATGCTGTCCAGTATATCGGGCCCGCCGAGCAGCCCGATGGCGACTACCCGATGTATCTCACCACCGGCCGCGTCATGGCGCAGTACCAATCCGGCACGCAGACCCGTCGCGTGGCCGGATTGCGCGCCTTGGTGCCGGAGCCGTTCGTGGAGATTCACCCCAGCGCCGCCGCCCGCTTCGGCATCCAGGACGGCGAATGGACGACGATCACCACCCGGCGCGGGTCGGCGCGGTTCAACGCCCGCGTCGTTAATACCATCCGGCCCGACACTCTGTTCGTACCGTTCCACTTCGCCGGGAAAGGACGCGCCAACCTGCTCACCAACACCGCGCTCGACCCGACCTCGAAGATGCCGGAGTTCAAAGTTTGCGCCGCGCTGATCGCGCCGTCGGTGCGCCAGGACGTCGCCGTGGGTGGTTTAGTCGGCGCGGGCGTCGGCAGCGCGGACGCAGGCGGCATCTGACACGGTTTTTCAGCGCCGGAACGGAATCCGGCTTCAGGCTCTCAAATGAAAAGGATGATCTCGTGAAACTATCGGACTTGAAAAGCAGCGGCCACGCGCCATCGCTCCTGGGAGCGTTCTTGCACTTCGACATCTCGTTCATGATCTGGGTGATTCTGGGCGCGCTGATGCCGTTTATCGCCACCGACCCGGCTCTCACCGGCGCGAACTTGCAGGTGACGCCATCGGCGCTGATTACCAAGGCGACGCCGTACACGATGGTCATCAAAGGCCCCGACGCGACCAAGCACGAGCCGAAAACCACGACGCATCTCCTGCTTAAGCCCGGCACGCCCGCCACGGCCACGCGCAACAGCGTGAAGCCCGCCGAGAAATACATTCTCGACAGCGCCAGCGCCGCCACGCTCGCCGCCGGAATCGCCAACATCAACGCCCACTCGCATCTGGTTCAAGTGGCGCAAGCGTCAACGGCGGTCGGCGCGCCCAAGGAAAACGTGATCGCCCTCAAGCCCGCCGCCGCGCTGGCGAAGCTCGGGAAAACCACTCAGCCGGTGGCGAACGGCTATTCCGCCGCCGAAAAGCTCGCCTTGGTCGGCTTGCCGCTGCTCGCTGCGGGCTTCTGGCGCATCGTGCTCGGGCTGCTAGTGGACCGCTTCGCCTCCAAGCGCGTCGGCATGGTCTCGCTCGCGTTTACCCTGCTGCCGCTCATCATCGGGTGGAAGTTCGCCGGCTCGTACCACGCCCTGCAGTTCGTCGGCTTCTTCCTGGGACTGGCGGGAGCGTCCTTCGCCGTGGCCCTGCCGCTGGCCTCGCGCTGGTACCCGCCGCACATGCAGGGACTGGCGATGGGCATCGCCGGCGCGGGCAACTCGGGCACGATCCTGGCGACTATCTTCGCCCCGATTTTGGTGCCGATCATCGGCTGGCACGGCGTGTTCGGCCTTCTGGCGATTCCGGTGGTGGTGGTGCTTGGCTTGTTCGCGTTCCTCGCCAAGGACGCTCCCGGCCACAAGCCGATGAACAAGGCGTCGGATTATATGAGCGTCCTGAAAACCGGCGACGCTTGGGTGTTCTGCCTGCTGTACTTCGTGACCTTTGGCGGGTTTGTCGGCTTGTCCAGCTTTATCAACACGTTCTTCGTCGATCAGTACGACTACCCGAAGGCGGCGGTCGGATTGTTCACCTGGCCCTTTATCATCGCCGGCTCGCTGGTGCGTCCCTTCGGCGGCGCGTTCGCGGATAAAATCGGCGGCATCAAGATGCTCACCGCGCTGTACGGCGTGGCGATTGTCGCCGCCGTGGTAATCGGCTTCGTGATCGACAGCAAGTGGGCGACTTTCCCGATTCTCTTTATCCTGATGGCCTCGCTCGGCATGGGCAACGGCTCGGTGTTCCAGTTGATCCCGCAGCGCTTCCGCGCTCAGATCGGCATTCTCACCGGCCTGGTCGGCGCGGCGGGCGGAGTCGGCGGCTACTACCTGAACATCGCGATGGGCAACCTCCACGACGTCACCAGCACCTACGCCTCCGGCTTCTTCGCCTACGCCGCCATCGCCGTGGTCGCGCTGATCGTTCTGCGGATCGTCGCCCCCGCTTGGCAGCGCAGCTTCCTCGGCGCGGGCGGCGTGGCGCAGGCGCCGCAAGTTACCTACGCCGGAGGCTCGGCGGTCGACGCCGCTCTACGCGAGCGCTCGGAGTTGGAGCTTGCATAGCGCCTACTCCGAACCGGCCCTGTTTGCAATTATCAATCAAATCGGCTTCGACGCCGATACGTTATGGAAGGAAACCGACAGCACAATGCAATTTGAAAAGCCCCAGTTTTTGCAGGGCGTGTACTCGTTCGACGGGCGCGGGCTGACCAACCCGTTCTCGCTCTCATCGGAGCTCAGCTACACGGTGCCAGCCGGCAAGCGCGGCCAGATGGTCTATTTCCGAGGCGGCAACTCATCCGCCGAATTGATCTACGCCGTGCTGATGCGCGACGGCCAGCCGATGCGCTATTTCCCGATGGGCGCGCGCTCGGACGTGCATGTGCCGCTCGCTGTCGTGGAGGATCTGCTCCCGAGCACGAAAATTGAAGTGTATCTCGCGGCCCCGGAGCATGTCTCGGGCAGCGTGGTTTTTGATATTGGCTTGGTGGAAATTTAGCAAGGAGCGCGATTCAGATGGACATGATGGAAAAGCAAAAATTGGTCGTGATCGGCAACGGGATGGCGGGCGCGCGCACGGTGGAAGAGATTCTCGCGCGCGGCGGCGCGGAGCAGTTCGACATCACCATGCTCGGCGATGAGCCCTACGGCAATTACAACCGCATTCTCTTGTCGAACATCCTCAACGGCACGCAGGACCACACCGAGATATTTCTCAATCCCCTCACCTGGTATGAGGAAAACGACATCACCCTGCACGCCCCCGTACGCGCCACGCAGATCGAGCGCTACGCCAAGCGGGTGCACGCCGACAACGGCGAGACTTACCCCTACGACAAGCTGATTATCGCCACCGGCAGCCGCGCCTTCATGCCGCCGATGGAGGGTTTGCGCACTCCGACGGGTGAGCTCAAGCACGGCGTGTTCGGATTCCGCACCATCGACGACTGCAACAAAATCGCCGGGCACACGGCGGGCATCCGTAAGGCGGCGGTGATCGGCGGCGGCCTGCTCGGACTCGAAGCGGCCAAGGGTCTGCTGAACTACGGCCTGGAAGTGCATGTCGTCCATATCAGCGGCTGGCTGATGAACAACCAGATCGACGAGACCGCCGGCAAAATGCTGAGAAGCGCGATGGAGAAGCTGGGCGTGCACGTCCATCTGAACAAGGCCACCACGCGCGTCTCCGGCGACGGAACGGTCACCGGCCTGGAATTCAAGGACGGCACGTCGCTGGAGTGCGATATGCTGGTGGTCTCGGCGGGCATCACGCCCAACGCCGAAATCGGACGCGACGCCGGGCTGACCGTGGAGCGGGCGATTGTCACCGATAACCAGATGCGCGCCGTGGACGACCCCAATATCTACGTGGTCGGCGAGTGCGCCCAGCACCGGGGCAAAGTGTACGGACTGGTCGCACCCTTGTGGGACATGGCGAAGGTGCTCGCGGATCATATCACCGGGCGCAACACCGATGCCGCCTACTACGGCAGCAAACTCGCCACCAAGCTCAAAGTCATGGGCGTGGACGTCGCGTCGATGGGAGTTACCGAGCCGACCGACGACCGCGACGAGGTCGTCACGTTCTCCGAGCCGAAGCGCGGCTCCTATAAGAAGCTAATTATCCGCGACGGCATGCTGATCGGCGCGATCATGATGGGCGACCTCAACAAAGTGGCCTATCTCACGCAAGCCTTCGACCGGGGCACGCCGCTGCCGGAAGAGCGCATCTCGCTGCTGTTTGATATCGGCG
>CAXSEA010000307.1:0-3849 GCA_964235675.1 uncultured Armatimonadales bacterium
CAGGCGAGACGATACGGATTTCCCAATCGTCTCCGAAGTTGTCCACAACTTTGACCAGTGAGCCGAGACCGACAATATCGGTCGGGATCTCGGCGTCGTCGATGACGCGCGCGACCTGGAGGATATGGCGAAGGTCTTCGATGCGACCTTCCACGAACGCCTGCTGGTTTTTGGCATCCTCGTACTCGGAGTTTTCCGTGAGCTCGCCATAGGTGATCGCATCGCGGATGCGGTCAGCAATCTCGCGGCGCTCCACCGTGCGCAGGCGCTCGTAATCGGCTTGCAGCTCCGCGTAGCCGTCTGGAGTTAAAACTATTTCTTCTTTATCGCCCAACGCCTCGCCGCTCCTTATCTTTATTGCTCTCGCCCAAGCGCCCCGACGCGCGGCGACAAGCCGTCCGTCGGCGCTTTTTGCGAAACGCGCCGCTCATTATATGCCTCAAGCGGGCAAACTGTCAAATATGCCGGGAAATGCGGATTCCAAGGTCGTATATCGGCACAACCCGCGAAAGACTGGAGAGATCAACAAGGAAACAGCCGAAAAGTTCCGCGCCGCAAAGCGCTCCTAAACGGTAGTCAGATCATGGCTCTTGCGCCTGTCCAGAATCGCTTTACCCCGCGCGATGCCGTCGGTCAACGCCGAGCGGTAGATCTGCCTCATATCCAGCTTTTTGCCGCCGCTGGCGTAGTAGTAGCTCGCGCCGCGCCCGACCGCGTAGGTACCGGCATACGCCACGCCCGCCTTCACAGCCACCCCTACCCCACCGGGAACCAGGCCAAGCACCTCGCGGGCCAGAGCGCGCCAGCCGAACGCGCCGCCGACCACCGGCACCAGCTCGGTGAGCCGCGCGCCGATATCCGGCGGCAGGTTATAGCAGGCGGCAATCTCCAGCAGCAGAGTGATCTGACTTTTAGTAATCAGCAGCATATCGCCGGCGGCGGTGGCGGGCAGCAAAATATCGAAAGCCGGAACTATCCCTGGAAGCGCCGACATCGCCGCCGATTTCGCGTTGCGGGCGGCGTACTCACCGGTAAGCTGCTGCGTGATGACGGACCGGAGTCCCGGATACTTCGCGGCCAGCGCGATACGTCGCTCAGGCTGCGCCTGTGCGAGACCCGCCAGGGCGGCGCTCCAGCCAGCGTCGGTGCGGATGATCGGGCTGCCAATATCCAGTACTGATACCTCCCCGGCGCGTCGAGCGGCGTCGATGGTCTCATATTCCGGCAGAGCGCCCACCGCTTCTAGCTTTTCCATGGCCCAAGCGCGGTCCGCTCCGGAGCCGCCGACGAGCGCCAGGCGCACGTCCATCTGCTGCAAGCGTCGCAGATCGTCGCTGGAGACGCCCTTAACCAAGCTCCAAACCCGCATCAGATTGCCGACCGCGCCGCCGTTCAACAGTTTCATCCCGGTTCGCTCTCTCCAGTCGCCCACGCAAGCAGGCGACCGGTTGTACCCGATTGTGTGCGTTAGACTTCGGAGCAGAAATTAAGTTCCACGCGAGCGGACATTGTCAGAAGTGGCGACCTATCCGCCCTCTCGGGCACCTTCCCTGAAAGGGAAGGAAGTTTATATCACGCTGTAATTATCTTTAGCGTACGCATCCGGACGATAAGCGAATCAAAAGGCCGTAAACACTTCCTTCCCCTTCAGGGAAGGTGCCCGAGAGGGCGGATAGGGTCACCTACAGCATCTCTCCATTTGACTCGATTACGGCCTTGTACCAATGCGCTGATGATTTGGGGATGCGCTGCTGGGTTTGGTAATCGACATAGACCAGGCCGAAGCGTTTTTTGTAGCCTTCGGCCCATTCGAAGTTGTCCATGAGCGACCACTGGAAATAGCCCATCGTTTCCACCCCGCCTTCGTCGCGGGCGCGCTTGAAAGCGCGCAGGTAGCGGGTGAGAAAGTCGATTCGGGCGGGGTCTTGCACCTGGCCGTCCGCTTGAATCCAGTCGTTGCCGGCCATACCGTTTTCGGTGACGACGACCGGTTTTTTGTAGCGGTCGTAGAAGAACTTCGGGCCCCAGTAGAGCGCGTCGGGAGTAACCGGCCAGTCCATGACCGTGCGGCCTATCCCGACCGGGAAATCGACGTCTACCGGCTTGCCGTTCTCGCCTGCCTTCACTGCGGACGATTGATAGATATTAGCTCCCAGGAAGTCGAGCGGCTGGCCGATAATTTCCATGTCGCCGGGAGCGGGCTTGACCATATCCTTACCGTAGGCATCGAACGCTTCCTGGGGGTACTGGCCGGTGAAGCACGGCTCGAACCAGAGGATGCTGTTCCAAGTGGATTTCGGGTCGGCTATGGAAAACGTGGCCTGGCGGGCCGCCTCGACGTCGGCGGGGTTGCTCGGATCGGCGGGAGTGAAGCTGACGCCGACGGGAGCCGCGCCGATTTTGGGGGCGGGCGACTTGCTCGACGCGCGGATTACCTGCACGGCGCGTCCATGGGCGAGCAGCGAGTTGTGGGCGGCGAGCAGCACCTGGGACAGTTGGAGCTTGTCGCCGGGAGCGTGGATTCCGTCGAGATGGCCGAGTCCGATAAAGCACTGCGGCTCGTTTAAAGTCATCCAGTGGGTAACGCGGTCCGACAGCTTATCAACCACGACCTGCGTATAATCGGCGAACCATCGGCTGGAATCGGGATTGAGCCAGCCGCCTTGGTTATAGAGCGCGTAGGGATAATCCCAGTGAAATAGCGTCACCCAGGGATCGACGCCGCTGGCCAAAAGAGCATCGACCAGCTTATCGTAGAAGTCGAGACCCTGCCGGTTCACCGCGCCGACCCCGTCCGGCAGGATGCGCGGCCAGCTCAAGGAAAAGCGGTAGGCTTTCAAACCAAGATCGCCCATGAGCTTGGCGTCGGCTTCATAGTGGAGATAGTGGTCGCACGCCTGCCAACCATTTTCGCCCTGGTAGACCGCGCCGGGACGCTCGCAGAACATGTCCCAGACCGACTTGCCCCCGCCCGCGCGGAGCGCGGAGCCTTCGATCTGGTACGAGGCGGTGGCGGCTCCCCAAACAAAATCTTGCGGAAAACTCAACGGTTCACTCTCCTCAAACGATGCGGGGCAGCAACGCTGCGCCCTCTCATAAACCAATGTGCCGATATTGGGAGTGTACCTGCCAACTTGGTGTAGGGCTTTGTCGACCGATGGTTTACGGTAGCCGTCAATTGTAAGAGCCTCTCGACTGCGTCCTCACTCCGATTGAGCGTAGCTTCGCTCCGGCTTCGGCAGCGCGTTCAAAAACTCTCGCGCCTGCGTTCGGACTTCGTCCAAATCCTTGAGACGGCCCAGGCCAAGCGTCATTTGGCGCGTCCGCATATTGGCGGCGAGCTCCGCTTGATGCTGGTCGACAAAGTTCCAGTAGAGACTGTTAAACGGGCAAGCGTCCGGGCCGACGCGCTGCTTGGGATCGTAGCGGCAGCCTTCGCAGTAGTCGCTTTGCCGGTTGATATAGCTGCCGGACGCGAAATACGGCTTGGTGCCGATTTTGCCGCCGTCGGCATACAGCGACATGCCGATGACATTTGGCGGGACAACCCAGTCGTAGGCATCGACGTAGAGGGCGAGGAACCAGTCGTTGACCTGGCTCGGCTCGATCCCGGCGATCAGGCACCAGTTGCCGATCACCATCAGCCGCTCGATGTGGTGGGACCAGCCGTTTGCAATTACTTTGTCGATTACCGACTGGACGCAGTGCATTTCCGTTTTGCCATCGCCCCAGAAAAACGGCGGCAGGTCGCGCGTGTGGCCGTAGTGGTTCGCCGTGACCAGGCCAGGCATCAGCTCCCAATATTTCTGGTACATGTATTCCCGCCAGCCGACGATCTGGCGCAAAAAA
>CAXSEA010000308.1:0-3765 GCA_964235675.1 uncultured Armatimonadales bacterium
GACTCGCCTTCAAAGGCAACACCGACGACCTTAGAGATTCCAAGGCCATCGAGATTATCCAGCTTCTAACCGATAAAGGGGCTAAAGTACAGGTCTACGATCCCGTCGCCATGCCGAACGCCAAAGAAGTCTTGAAGAACGTCACATATTGCGACCATGCCTACGACGTTTGCGAAGGCGCGGACTGCCTCGCCGTCGTCACCGAGTGGAACGAGTTCAAAACCTTGAATTTCGACCGCATCGCTGGCATGCTCAAGACGAACCTGGTATTCGACGGGCGCAACCTCTATAACCCGGAGCGCTTGGAAGCTCATGGCTTAACCTGCATCGGAGTCGGACGCTCGGCGCAGGGCACCGGCGCGACCCGCGAAACCTCCAGCGAGTATGCGGCGGGAGCGGCGGTCTAAGGTATGAACTTCGTTAGAAAATATTGGAAAACAGCGTTTGTCGTAGTGGCCGTCGGGTACCTCCTCCATTCGATGCGCAAATCGCTGCATCAGGATCTGGCCACCCTGGCTAATGGGCCAAAACCGAGCGTCAGCCTTCTGGCGCTCGCGGGTCTCCTCTTTCTTCTGCAGTACCTCGTTCAAGCTATCGGCTGGCACGGCATTATCCGCGCCCTCAAGCAGGAAGCGTCGCCCCGCCTGACGATGCGAATGTGGTACATGAGCCTCATCGCCCGCTGGATGCCGGGACGCGTGCTGTACACGGCCTCCCGCTTGATGCTTGCCCGCGACAACGGTCTTTCCGTCCCGGCGGTCAGCTTCGCCATCGTGATGGAGCTGGTTTATATTCTGGTCGGCGGCGTAATCGTGACCATTGCCTTTGCGGGCGGCCTTTTAAAAGGCATGCTGCATACCCACACAGGCCAGGAGATTCTAGCTGGAGTCGCGTTGCTGGTCCTCGTCTTTGGCGCGTTGGCGGCTAATCCCAAGACGCTGCTGAAGATGTACGACATCAAACTGTTCCGGAAGATTTTGAATAAAATCGCTGGGCAGGAGCTGGACAAGGCGTCGATTCCCACCATGTCCACCGGCAGCAGCATCGCGCTGCTCGCTTACTTCTCGGCCTACTGGGTCTTCTCCGGGTTCTGCTTCTACGTTCTCGCCGCGGCGTTCCTGCCAGGGCATAACGCGCCGATTCTGGCCTGTATCGCGGCCTATCCGGGATCCTGGCTGATTGGCTTCTTCTCGATCATTTCGCCTGCCGGTCTAGGATTCCGCGAGGCGGCGATGACCATCATGCTGCATGGCTCGATGAAGCAGGCCTACGCTCTTGATATGAGCGTCGCCTCCCGGCTTATGATGATGGGGGCTGAGATCGTCAGTGTGGCGCTGGCATCCGTCGTGTTTAACGTAAAGCTCACCGGAGCCAAGCCGGCGGCTCCGCTAGTCAATACTTTCTCAGCCGAGCCGGTCAACGACATTACGCTGATCGATGCAATCGACGAGCCTGACGACTCAGAAGCTGAGCGCTCTCTAGTCCATGGCTTCGGCCTCCGCGCTCGACCGGAAGCTTAGGCTTACCGAGGCGTTATCTCACCGAGTGCTTAACGCCTCGCATCTTCTGAATTCACCAGGCAGCCGACCTTCCCAGTGGTAGAGATTCGCCATCTCATTGGGAGCCTGCCCCTTGCCAAGGAGCTAATATCATGGATTTGAAAGCGATTCTCAACCGATTTCCCGGTCGGCGTGTCCTTGTCGTCGGCGACGTCATGCTGGACGAGTACGTTTGGGGCCAGGTTAGCCGTATCTCCCCGGAAGCTCCGGTTATGGTGGTGGATGCCGAGCGCTACAGCCAGGTTCCCGGCGGCGCGGCGAACGTCGTCAATAATCTCTGCGCCCTGAGCTCCATCGGCATCGTCAGCGGTTTGGTCGGCAACGACGAAGCCGGACGCAGCCTAGCGACCGCCTTGCAAGCTGAAGGTGCCGAAACCCACGGCCTCATTATCGCCGATGATCGCCCAACCACTCGTAAAACCCGGATCGTCGCCCACTCTCAGCAGGTTGTCCGTGTCGATCACGAGAAGCGCCAGCCGCTCTCGGCGGAGCATGTCGCCAGCATGAAAACCATGCTGGAGGAACTCATTCCCGGCTGCGACGCGGTTATCCTGTCCGACTATCAAAAAGGCGTTCTTAGCCCGGAGATTATTAAAAACTGCGTGCAGACCGCTCGTTTGTATGACAAGCCGGTTACCGGCAACCTCAAGCCGATTATCCTGAACGAGGATTGCCAGCTCACCGTCATCACCCTCAACCTCCTGGAAGCGAGCCAAGCCATCGGCCAGCAGCGCCCCGTCGAAACCGAGGAGCAGATTCTGGATGCTGGCGCGAAGATTTTAGCGAAAACAGGCGCGGACTACATTTTGATTACTCGCGGCGGCCACGGCCTTTCGCTCTTCTCGAAAGAAGCTCCCGGCGAGCCTGTCTATGTTCCCGCCCACGAGGTGGAAGTCTATGACGTTGCCGGCGCAGGTGATACGGTCATCAGCACCATGACTCTTGCGCTCGCCGCCGGAGCCACCCCGCACGAGGCTGTCGTCCTGGCCAACTACGCCGCCGCCGAAGTCGTCAAAAAGCTGGGCGTCGCCACCGTCAGCGTGAGCGAAATTATCCATGCCGTCGAGCGCGACACAGCGTCCGCGCCGACAGCCGCCGCCGCTTAATATATGTTTATCGAATCGCTGAGCGAGTTAGCCGAGACCATTGCCGAGCGACAGGCGCGCGGCGAAAAGATTGTATTCACAAACGGTGTTTTCGACCTCCTGCACGTTGGTCATCTGCGCTACTTGCAGGAGGCGCGCGCTTTGGGCGACGCTCTTCTAATAGCGGTTAACTCCGACAGCTCCGTGAAGCGCATCAAAGGTCCGACCCGGCCTTTGGTCAGCGAGCGGGAGCGCGCCGAAATACTGGACGGCCTGCGTTGCGTCGATTACGTCACTTTGTTCGACACGCCGACTCCTGTCCCTGTGATAGAAATCGTGCGCCCGCTGCTGTACGTCAAGGGCGGCGACTATACGGTGGAAACGCTTCCGGAAACGCCGGTCGTGCGCAGCTACGGCGGCGAAGTGATCATTCTTGGATTCACCGAAGGCCGATCCACCACGCGGCTTGTCGAAACGATGAGCAAAAGCTAGCGCGATTCGATGGCGCACCAAGCATTATGAGTTTGACTATAGAACAGCAAGAATTTCTCGGCGAGACCGCGCCGAACGCCGCCCAAATCGAGACCAGCCCGGCGTTCAAGGCGCTGGACGTCAACGGCCCCCGCAAAACTCTCATCCTTTGCCCAATCGGACTCGGCAACTTCCTCATGGCCGCGCCCTGCTTGAAGATGCTCAGCGATGCTATCGGCAAGGAAAATCTGCACCTGCTCGCTCTTAAAGGCGCGATCCGCAGCATGGGTGAGGCCACCGGGTACTTCTCGCAGATCCACGAGTGGGACCCCGACAAGCAGCCGAAAAGCGTCGGGCTTAAGCTGATGCAAAGCTTGCGCGCCGAAAAGTTCGATTATTCGATCTCGCTGTTTCCCTCGGGCAACTGGAAGTTCATGGCATTCGCGGCGGCAATCAACGCCAAAAACCGCATCGGCTTCGTCTACCCCAATGACAAGCTGCCGAAAATCGTTCAGTCGATCTCGGCTCCCTTGGATTATTCTCTGCACGATACCGACCAGAATTCCGCTTTGATTGAAGCCATGCTCGGGCGTGGCGACGACGCCAAGCGTGTGATCGATTTCCCGTACACGCCTGACCACGCCGAAATC
>CAXSEA010000309.1:0-3762 GCA_964235675.1 uncultured Armatimonadales bacterium
CTCACCCCACGGACCTATCCGGCCTTTCAGGCCACCTTCCCTGAAGGGAAGGACTTAAGATCAGTGTTATTTGTGCGGCTACTCCTTCCCTTCAGGGAAGGTGGCCTGAAAGGCCGGATAGGTCTCCGCAAAGTGTTTATCTACTGCCTCTGAGAGAAATGCCGCCGCCGTTCGGCCAGGCGGCTGCGCCGGTTTGGGAGAGGCCGGCGCAGTTTTGAGACGCTCATACCGGCTGCCGAAGAAAGCCTCCGACTTATTTGCCGCGAGCATGATAAACGGCGAGCCGAAGATCACCAGAGTCGCTATCGCCACCAGTCCCCACTGGCCCAAAAAGCGCTGGTACTGCTTCTCGTTCTCTTCGGAAAGCAAATCGCCCAATATTCGCGCGCCGTCGAACGGAGGCACCGGCACAATATTGAACAACAAAGTGACGACGTTCACTTCAAAGGCGGCATCAATCAGGCGGTGCCACGGCGAAGTCATCGCAAGATGAAAGTACCCGGTCCGCATTATGACGGCAAGTATCAGAACCAAAGCGAGATTCACCACGGGCCCGCTTGCCGCGACGATAAGATCATCCCGGCGCGGGTTCTTGAAGCTTTCCCGATTCACCGGCACCGGCTTACCCCAGGCGAGGCCGAAGTAGCAGAAGGAAAATACGATCAAGGCGAAGCCGCGCATAAAGTCGAACTGATCCAGCGGAATCAGCGAGACGCGCCCCAGCTTGCGTGGGGTCTCATCGCCTAATCGGTCGGCGGCAAACGCATGCGCGAACTCGTGCAAAGTCGCCGTGACAATCAGCGACAGGAGCACCATCATCGCGGTTTGAATATTAAAGTGGCCCTGCTCCATGCCGTCTTGGAAACCCTCGCTTGCCCCGCGCCCTATTCTAGAGCGTCAAATACTCCGGCACTTCGTCCAGACGCAGCACGTCGTCAAGCGTCTCCCGCCGGGAGATAAGATGTGCCTCGCCGTCTTTCACCAGCACGCAGGCGGGCTTGCGGAAGCGGTTGTAATTGGACGCCATCGCGTAGTTGTACGCGCCGGTGGACTGCACGGCCAGGATATCGCCGGGATGCACGTCGCCCAGCGGCAGATCCCAGAGCAGTATATCGGTCTCGCAGTGCTTGCCCGCAATCGTCACCACCTTGTCCTTAGCTTCACCGGCTTTATTTGCCACCATCGCCTCGTACTTGCTTTGATACAGCTGCGGGCGCGGATTATCCGACATGCCGCCGTCGATCGCCACATATACCCGCTCGCCCGGCGCTTCGGGAATCGGGACGGTCTTGATCGCTCCAACCGTGTAAAGCGTCGTGCCCGCCTCGCCGACAATCGAGCGTCCCGGCTCCTGGAGCAGCAATGGGGTGGGGATATCGTACTGCTCGAAGCAGGCTTTCAGCGCCGACGTAATCTTCTCGGCGAACTCGTCCAGCGTCGGCGGCTGCTGCGATTCTAAATACCGGATTCCCAACCCTCCGCCGATATCCAGCTCTTCCGCCATCCAGCCGGTGGAATCGGCCGTCTCGCGCATGAAACGGACCATCACTTCAACCGCCTGCACGTGCGTGTCGGAATCCAGAAGCTGCGAGCCGATGTGGCAGTGCAGGCCGCGCAACTTAATCGCGTCGGGAGCGCTCAACGCTTCGCTGATTGCCGCCGCCGCGTCGCCGCTGCGAATATTGAAACCGAACTTGGTGTCTTCCTGCCCCGTGCGGATCAACCGGTGCGTATGGGGATCGACTCCCGGCGCGACCCGGATCAAAATCCCCTGACGCTTGCCCGCCTCGCCCGCCATCGAAATCAGCGCGCGCAGCTCATAAAGGTTGTCAACTACGATCCGCCCCACTCCGGCATCCAGCGCTGTTTGCAGCTCATCGCGGGACTTGTTGTTGCCGTGCAGCAAAATTTTCTCAGCCGGAAAGCCCGCTGAGAGCGCCGTATGCATCTCGCCGAGGCTGGCGACATCCAGGCCAAGCCCCTCCTGATGCACGATTCTCGCCATCGCCTTGTTCAGAAACGCTTTTCCGGCGAAGGAGATATCGTTTTTCGGATACCGCGCTTCAAAGGCCGCTTTGTACGCGCGGCACATGCCGCGAATCGACGCCTCGTCCATAACGTACAAGGGAGTGCCATACTCCTTCGCCAGTTCCACCGTATCGCATCCGCCAATTTCCAAATGTCCATGCGCGTTGATGCGCTGCGTTCCCAAAAGCAATGCTGTCTCACCCTCGCAAATCGAAAAACTTTCCCCATACGGGGCCACCGGACGTTTCCCGCTTAAAACGTCCGTTCGAGCGTAACAGTATGGCATACGTCGGGGAAGCCGGTCAAACCGCGCACCTTTCGGAACTGCCGCATTGACCAGCTTTAACCTGGCGATTACGCTCGGCCTCGCGGCGGCGGCGCTCTGGGGCGTGGGCGATCTAGTCGCCCGCTTCGCCACCCGCGCCGTCGGCCCGTACCGCACGCTTTACATGCAGCAGGTGATCGGCCTGGCGCTGCTCACCGCCGGATTGCTCGCCACCCACGGCTACGTCCGGGCTATGCATCAGCCGTGGCAGATCTGGGTTTGGGCGTCCGTCGCCGGGGTGCTCTTCAATGTCGGCACTCTGCTGCTTTATATCGCTTTCGAGCGCGGCAAGCTGGCCGTGGTCTCGCCGCTTTCAGCTAGCTACGCGGTGGTGGCCGCCGCTCTGTCGCTGCTTTCAGGCGAGCGTCTCGGCGCGGTCGCGCTGATCGGCATCGTCCTGGTAATGGCCGGCATCCCGTTCGCCTCCAGCTCGAAAGAAGTGGACGCCCCCGGCATCAGCCTGGACTCCGCCCAGCAGCCGCAAAAGCGCGGCCTGAACGCATCCGGCGCAGGATGGGCGATGGCCGCCGCCCTCACCTACGGCTTCAGCTTCTGGCTCTACGGCTACCGGGTCACGCCCTATCTCGGCGGATTTATCCCGGTCTGGCTCAGCTACTTTCTCTCCACGATTCTGCTGATCCCGTTCGTCAAACGGCGCGGCGACCTTCCCTTGCGATGGAACAAAACCCTGCTGGTCATCGCTTGCGGCGCGGTGCTCGCCGTCTGCGGGACAGTCTGCGACCTCGCGGGAATCGCCACCGGCCATGTCGCCCTGGTCACGACGCTCTCATCTCTCTACAGCACCATCACCGTCATTCTCGCCTGGCTCACCCTCCGCGAACAGATGCACCGCCTCCAGTGGGCGGGAGTCGCGCTCATTCTGGTGGGAATCGTGCTCGTGCACAGATAAGCGATTAAGCTATATTGCCGTCAATAAACCGGCGTCGGCTCACCGAAACCAGTTCTCCCGCAAATCCTGCCGGAACAACGGCCAGGCGTCCCAAAGATAAAGACCGAAAAACGGCAGCCAGATAATATCGTTGGTCAGCGACAGAACACACGTCGCCACCGGCCACACATGCGTTAAAATCAGCTGCGCCAGTCCAATAGGGCCCAGCACCTTTCCCACAAACCCCACAGTCGCCAGCACCCATCCCCGCTCCGGCACCCGCGCCACCTCGAAGTAAACCACCCCGTATAGACCCACCACCATCGCCATCGCCGCGAAAATTTGCGGATGATTGTCCAAAGGCATATGCGCCAGCCGAAACAGCCACTGCGGAAAAGACGCGAAAAACAACCCCCAAAAGATGTTGTAAACTCCGGCGGTGCAGAAGACTACACGGTGGAAGTTGCGGCGAGGCACAACGGTTGCGGTCATTGATTTGAGCCAAATTCTATTCGTAGAG
>CAXSEA010000310.1:0-3727 GCA_964235675.1 uncultured Armatimonadales bacterium
TGCCGCGCGATTTTGGCTTGAAGAGCTTCGGCGACCTGTCTCAGCGCCAGTTCCTTGGCTTGGTGCTCGCGGAGCTGATGCAGCTTTTGCTCCAGGGCGGCCAGCTCAAGGCGGGACTCCTGGAGGCGCGATTGGTCGGAGGCGGTTTCGCTGAGTTGCAGCTCGGTGTGCTCTATCGCGTTTTTTGCAGCGGCTCCTTCGCGCTTGAAGCGTTTCAGGCGGTCGCGGAGGGCTTCGACGTTGGAGGCGCATTCGTCGGCGAGGGCGCGCAGCTTTTCTTCGGGCAGCGGGGAGCCGCAGATCGAGCAGGTCTCGTTTTGGTCGAGGACGCGGTCGAGACGCTTTTCCGCTTCGGCGATGTCCGTGTCGCAGCGTTTTTTATCGGCGCCCAGCTCGGCGAACTTGGCGCGAAGCTCCTGCCGCTCGGCGTCGAGCGCCGCGAGGCGCTCCTGGAGCGGGTGCAGTTGCGTTTGACCGGCTCTGAGCTGATTTGATCGCTGCTCGAGCTGGGGAAGAGTTTCCAAAGCGCGCGTGATGCCTCGCAGCTCGGATTCGGTCTCTTTAAGGTCGCGGTCCAGCTCGCGGCGGGCAGTCGTGATAATTGTTTCCAGGTGGAGGCGGCGCGCGTCGAGTTCGCGGAATCGCTGAGCGTCGGTTTGCAGTTGCTCGGCTCGCTCGAGTAGCGAGTAGTAGAGGGCGAGATTGCGCTCGATCAGGTCTTTCTCGGACAGCAGTTTGAGCGCGGTGTCGATGACGGCTTGATCTTCGGTGATCTGGCGAAGCTGGGCCGATTTTCGCTTGTCTAGGTCGGCTACTTGCGCCGCTAACTCGGAGAGCTTGGCTTTTTCGGCGTTGAGATGGGCGCGGGTATCGGCGAGGATTTCGTTCGCCTGGTCGATTAAGGCGCGCTGCAGGGATAGCTCGGCGATTTGGCGCTCTGCGGCGGCTAATTTCTCGCCAGCGTCGGCGGCGCTACCGAGCTCCGCGTCGATTTGGTTGATGGCGCGGTTCTCGTCCGTGGCGTGGTCGGCGCTTTCGCGCATTTTGAGGCGGGCGCTCGCTTCGAGATCATCGTAGCGGGCGAGGTCCAGGATTTCGGCGAGGAGCTCCTTGCGCTTGTTCGCGCTTTGGCGGACGAACTCGTCGGCGCGGCCCTGGCGCAGGTAGGCCGAGTTGAGGAAAGTTTCGTAGCTCATGCGGAGCAGGTCGGTGATGGCTCGTCCGGTGTCGGAAGCGCCTTGCGCGGTTAAGGAGCGCCAGGAGCCGCCCGGCTCCTCGATTTGCAATTCCCAGATGTTGCCGGACGATTTGCGGCTGCGCTGGCGTCGGACGCGGTAGGTCTCGCCGCCGTTTTGGAAATCGAGGACGACGGACATCTCGTCGGCGCCGATGCGAACGAGCTGATCGTGGCTTTGCTTGCCGAGCCGGGTTTCGCCCCAGAGCGCCCAGGTGATCGCGTCGAGAAGGGCGCTTTTGCCGTGGCCGTTTTCGCCGGATAAGCAGATGACGTGCATGTCCTCGAAATCAACCAGGGTGGGCTGGTCGCCGTAGGACATGAAGTTTTTCAGGGTAAGTCGAAGAGGAACCATTGCGATTGAGCCGCCGATCTGCATTGAGGCGGCTTCACGAATATACGGTAAGTTTGGCGCGGATCAGTTGAGGGATTGTCACCACTAATGATGCACAAACCTGTGTGTGGGCTTCACGAGGCCGAGGGATTTGCCGTTCACCGAAAGACTGGTCATGGTGACGCTCAGGCGGAGAATGCGCCACGCGCCGCTCTGCTGCTGGAGAGTGTAGTCGCGCTCAATCACGTAATCGACGCTGGAGAGCTGGTTTTCCACCGGCTCATGCGTGTGGGTGGTGAGCTCGGAAGTCGCGGCGGCCAGCCGCGCCGGAAGAAGCTGAAAGCTTTGCACGTAGTCATGCTCGATGGTGGCGCGCGCGGACGCGGTGAGCGCCATGTTGCGCTGCTCGTCGGCTAGGTACTGCGAAAGCGTCTGCGTTGTTTTGGCGGTCGGCCGAATCGTGGTGACGAGAGCGTTCGGCGCGAACAGCGATTGCGCGTATTTGCGCCAGCCGGCGTAGTCGTGGCGAGCCTCGAGAGTTGCCAGGGTCGTGAGCGATGCTTGGAACGCGTTTTTGTCCGCCGCCGGCGCGGCGGCGCTTGAGCTTGGGTGAACCAGCATCAACGAGGCGGCTGCGATGAGTGCAGACGCCGCATATAATGAGCGTTTGCGCTTCACTCGGAGTCCGCCGCCAGCGCGATGGCCTCGATCTCGACTTGCACGTCCATGGGAAGGCGGGCTACCTGGACGCAAGAGCGGGCGGGCTTGACGCCGGAGAAGTAGGTGCCGTAGACGCGGTTGAGCTCGGCGAAGTTATTGAGATCACTGAGGAATACGGTGGTTTTGACCACGTGCTCCAGGCTGCTGCCGGCGAGCTTGAGCACGGCGGCGAGATTGCGGATGCATTGGCGGGTCTGCTCCTCGAAGCCGCCTTCCACGATGCGCGAGGTGGCGGGGTCGAGGGGAATTTGGCCGGAAACGTAGATCATCTCGCCGACACGCACGGCGGGGGTGTAGGGCGCTCCGGCGACGGGGCCGGCATCGGAATAAATCGCTTGTTTTTGCATATCCTCCATTATGGCCTTGCGAGGGTCTCCTGTAAAGCGAGAGCGCGCCGCGTGCTACAATTCGGGCATGAAAGCAATGGTTCTCGCGGCTGGAATGGGGACTCGCCTGCGCCCGCTGACCGACTCGGTTCCGAAGCCTCTAGCTCCCATCGGCAATGTGCCGCTGCTGGAGCGGACGCTGATCTGGCTGGGGCATCAAGGGTGCAAAACCGCCGTGGTGAACTTGCATTATCTCCCTGAGCAGGTACGCGATACGCTGGGGTCGGGCGAGAGGCTGAGTATCGAACTGTGGTACTCGCACGAGCCGGAGCTGCTGGGAACAAGCGGCGCTCTGGCGAATGCGGCTGGTTTTTTTGATAGCGACGAGCCTTTGCTTGTGGTGTACGGCGACAATTTGATCGAGGCGGATTTGCAGCCGCTATTGCAGCTCCACCGCGAGAAAAGCGCCGACGTGACCATGGCGCTGTTTACGCCGGATGATCCGTCGGCGTGCGGGATGGTGGAGGTGGACTCAGGCGGTGCCGTTATCAGCTTTATCGAAAAGCCGGCAGAGGGACAAACGCCGGCCACTCTGGCGAACGCCGGTATTTACGTGCTGAACGGCTCGCTGCTGGCGGAGCTGCCGAGCGGGGCGCATGATTTCGGGAGCGATATTTTCCCGGCGTGGCTGGCGGCGGGCAAGCGGATTTTCGCCGCGCCGCTCCAGGGTTATCTGCAAGACACCGGCACGCCGGAACGGTACAGGCGCGCGAATTGGGACGTCCTGGAAGGGCGGCTGAAGCAGAGAGCGCATGGTCGGCTAGTCGGTGGGAGCGTGGTGGGCGAGGGTGCGATTATCGATCCGTCGGCGCGGCTGGAATCGGGAAATTTGATTGGCGCGAGCTGCGTGATTGCCGAAGACGTGCGGCTGACGGATTGTATCTTGTGGCCTGGCGCGGCAATCGAGCGCGGGAGTATGCTGACAAACGTGATCGTGGGCTGCGACGCGGTGGTGCCGCAGGGAACGCACGCAAGCGACGCTATTCTCGTCTGAGCGGCGACAGGGGTGGAACTTGCGCGCTTATTCCAGTGTTTGAATATAGATTAGCCGCC
>CAXSEA010000311.1:0-3654 GCA_964235675.1 uncultured Armatimonadales bacterium
GTACAACTCCATGGAGACGATCTGGCTGTTGTCGGGGAACCCGGACGGACTGCCTGATGAGCCGCTGCGGCTCTGGATGGACCCGCCGGCAGAGCCGGGTCTAGCGGACCGGGTTCTCGACCGCTGTTTCAGTTCCGGGCTTGCGTCGCAACTCATTGGCGAGGCTTGCCGACAGCCGACCAAACCCATTGTAAAAGCCCTTCGCGAGCGCCGCGTGACAAGCGCCGGTTGGAAGCGCGTTCCAAAATCAATACTCGATTTATCTCTTAACGCAGCTTACGCGCGGCGTTTGCCCGAGCGTCCGTCTTTGAGTGAAGCGGCGGCAAAGCTGATTATCCTGAGCAGTGAAGCGATGACGTTCCCGGCACCGCCGCGAGGCTTGTTTGAAGCAGTTATCCGCTATCTTCGCTCGCGGGGACGAGTGGTGCTCCAAAATGTTCTGGATGTCGCGGATGCGGCACCCGGCACGATACCGCTGGTCTGTTCTTACCCCGAGTTTTTGAGCCTGCGAGATATTGGCGTTCCTTTCATCGGGCTACGGAGCGGCCTTTGCGACATTGCCGCGGTATCTCCGGCTCCGATGTGCACGATTTATCCAAGCACTTTCGCCGAATGTGGAGACCTGATGCAGGCCACCATGGACAAGCCGGTCGAGTCGTTCGGCTTCGCGGCAATGCACGTTGCGGCTCGCAATGCGGAAATGGTCTGCGACAGTGTTGCGGATCTCGATTATGAAAAACTCTCCACCCTTCTGGGATAGGTAAGCATCGCGCGGCAGTGCGGCATTTTGAACAATCTTCCAACTATAGCTAGGCAGTCTGTAGCGATACCCGTTTGGGACAAGCTGGTGGCTGAGCGCTGCTCGGAGCCGCTGCACCCGGAGCGCTTGAAATCTCTCATGGTGATCGTGCCGGCGGCCAGCGGAGATGTCGCGCTGAGCACGACTTTGATTCGGCACGTGAAACGAATCAACCCGAACTGCCGGGTGACGTTCGCGACCAGGAAGGCGAACATCTCGCTGATCCGGTTGTGTCCGGGCGTCGATGAGATTGTCGAGCTTGCATTTGTGCCACGGCTACCCGGCGGCCACGATTGGAACCAATGGAGCCGGCGTCAAGAGCTCGCGGATCATGCCGGCAAAGCGGACGACGTAGTTTGCGTCATTTCTTTTCCCGAAGATGTCGATTTACTGGAACGGCATGGCCTCAACATTTTGGAATCGATTTGGTTGTTAGCCGGTGTGACCGGGGGGATGCCGCCGGAGCCGCAACGAGTCTGGCTGGAAGCGCCGACTGGTGGCAATATCGCCGCCGATACGGTCGAACGCTCTCTGACTACTCGTGCACAGATAAGCCTAGCGGCCCGAAGCGTGACGCGCCTCACGCAAGGCGCGGCCTCGTTAAAGCGATTCGGCACCTTGCGGGGCAGCGGAATCAAGCAGTATTTCGGGGATCTTCAGAGTCTGTCCAATTTAGGGGAGATACGACGCGCGCGCCAGCGGCATTGTCTCGCAACTACTTTCTTGGCGGAGCAGTTTGTCATTTTGAGCACTGAGGCCACTTCTCTGCCGCCACCGCCGGACAGCGTCGTCAGGGCGCTTGTCGCGATGCTGCGCGGGGCTGGTCGAACGGTACTGCACAACGTGCGCGATCCCCTTCGCGCCGCGCCGGGTACGGTGCCGCTCGTCTGCGGCTATCCAGAGTTCGTGGCGTTGCGCGAAGCCGGGGTTCCGTTTGTCGGTTGGCGCAGCGGTTTGTGCGATATCGCTGCCGCCTCGACTGTCCCCATGTGCGTTCTCAACCCGCCAAAAAACGAGATCGGGCTTGACATGATCGAAGCCTTTGGCCTTGCTTCCATGAACGCTGCCGCAAATTGTCTGGATATCGTGTGCGAAGATGTGGACGACCTAAACCAGAACGAAATCCTCAACCACATTCAAGGAAATACTTATGACGGAAGTTTATGATTATCTAGTTATTGGAGGCGGGATTACAGGCGTTACCATGGCCCGCCTGTTGCAGCTCTCGGGTGTCAGCTCCCTCAAAGTGCTGGAGGCTTCCCCCGAGCCCGGCGGCTTGTGCCGTACGAAACAAGTCGGCGACCATGTTCTGGATATCGGCGGCGGGCACTTCCTCTGCACGAAATACCAGGAAGTCTATGATTTCGTGTTCGCCCACATTCCGAAATCGAGCTTCAACTTTTTTCCGCGCGTTTCCACCATCGCGCTGGATGGTATGGAGCTGGACTATCCGCTCGAGTCCAACATCTGGCAGATGCCGCTTGAAAAGCAGGTGGAGTACCTGATCTCAGTCGCGCAGAACGGCGAGGCGCGTGGTGAGCCCGAGCCCAGCGACTACGAGGCGTGGATTCGGTGGAAACTCGGAGACTTGATCGCCGAGACCTACATGCTGCCGTATAACCGCAAGATATGGGGCGTCGAGCCGCAAGAAATGGATGTCGATTGGCTGCACAAAATTCCGCGCATCGACGTCAGCGAAATCGTGACGGCTTGTCTGAGCCGCCAGTCGGACGACGCCAAAATGCCTTCGCACCAAGGCTTTTATTATCCGAAAGAAGGCGGCTTCCAGGCTGTATTCGACGCCATTTATAAACCAGTGGAACCGGTTGTGGAGCTTGGCGTAGCCGTGCAGGAAATCGCTCAAGACGGCGATCATCTAGTCGTCAATGGGACGTACCACGCTAAACGCGTCATCAATACCATCCCCTGGCACGCGATGGCGGATTCGCCTTTGTTTCCAACTGAAATCCGGGAGGCGATCAATGCCCTGCGCAACAACAGCGTGGTCGTCTCACTGCATGAAGAGCAGTACGACACGCCCGCTCACTGGACTTACATCCCAGGCTTGGACGCGCCGCATCACCGCAGCTTCTTTATTCACAACTTTGCGCCGCACAGCGATCCCAGCGGCGTTTACCGCGAAACCAACATCAAGCGATGGCAGGCGGGCCAAGGCGGCGAGCTTTACTCATATTGCAATGAGTACGCTTACCCGCTGCCGACTCTCGGCTGGGCGGAGACGATCCGGCAAATCCTGGACTGGGCGCGACCGCTAAACATATTCGGCCTTGGGCGATGGGGACAATGGGAGTATTTCAACTCCGACGTATGCATCTATCAGGCGATGCAGCTACTGAAAGAGCTTGGACATACCGCCTCTGAAGATTACCGGCTGGTCGTGGACGATAAACCCGAGGACCTGCTCTAGGAGCAGTCCTACGCTGCAATCGTCGAGACAACACGCGCAATCCATCGGCAGGTTTGGCATTTACCGGCGCTTATTGCCAGAGAGAAGTGTCGACACCGGCGTAGACCTGCCGAATTCCTTCTTCCAACTCGATTTTGTGCTTCCAACCGAGCGCGTGGATACGCGAGACGTTTAGCAGCTTGCGGGGGGTGCCATCGGGCTTGGTCGTGTCCCAGAGCGTTTCACCTTGGTAGCCAACCACGTCGCGCACGGTTGCGGCAAGGTCATATATGCTCAAGTCCTCACCCGTACCGACGTTGATCGGTTCCATGTCCTCGTATGTATCCATCAAGAACAGGCACGCTTCCGCGAGATCGTCGACATGGAGAAACTCACGCATGGGCGAGCCGGAGCCCCAAAGCGTGACTGTGGGCGCTTCGTTGATTTT
>CAXSEA010000312.1:0-3599 GCA_964235675.1 uncultured Armatimonadales bacterium
GGCAAACCGGCGGAGCCAGCGGCTAGGGTTTCCCTTTGGCAGCGGCGCATCGAGGCAGTAGGCTTACGCGGCGGTATATTTGGTCAAGCTATCAGGGGCGGAGCCGGTGGGCCTGATTTATTCTAGCGTAGCCGTTGCTGACGATTTGGATTTTGTTGGAACTTTGCAGCGGTTAGAAAAGTTTAGTCGAGTCGAGGAGACTGACGATCGTGATAGACAGCATGTCGCAAACATTGGTGTCGCAGGAGAGCGCAAGCGGAGCGACTCAGGAGGAGCCTGACGGCTCGCTTGGTCCCGCTTCTTTGTCGACTCGGGAAGCCTACCCTAACCTGGACGCGCCCGCACAGCTGCTGGAAGCGCTGCTGCATCGCATTAGCCATCCCTCCGATCCCAACCAGCCCCGGCCCGAGTACCCTCGCCCGCAAATGGCGCGGGAGCACGGCTGGATGAACTTGAACGGCGAGTGGGAGTTCGAGATCGACCACGGGCGGAGCGGGCGGGCGCGCAAGCTGCAAAAGGCGTCGCAGTTGAGCGGCAAGATTACGGTGCCGTTCTGCCCGGAATCGAAGCTGTCGGGCGTGGAGTTTACCGATTTTATGGCGGCGGTCTGGTACCGCAAGCAGGTGGCGATTCCCGAGCACTGGATGGGGCAGCGGATTTTGCTGCATATCGGAGCGTGCGATTACCACACCTGGGTGTATATCGACGGGATCGAGGTCGGCACGCATGTGGGCGGGTACACGCCGTTCACGTTCGATATCACCGAGTATTTGGAAGAAGGCGAGAGCGAGGTCGTGGTGACGATCTGCGCCGAGGACGACGTCCGCTCGTTCGGGCAGGCCAAGGGCAAGCAGGCGCATACCTACGAGTCGCAGGGCTGCGACTATACGCGCTGCACCGGGATCTGGCAGACGGTTTGGATGGAGGCAGTGCCGCGCACTTATATTTCGTCCACGCGGATTACGCCTCAGCTAGCGGCGGGGGGCGCGCTGGTGGAGGCGCGCTTGACCGGCGACACGCTGGTAAACGGCGGCCAGATGCGTCTGCGCGCCTACGCCGAGGGGCGGGTGGTCGGCGAGACGGTCGCGCCGGCGTCGGGGCCGCAAGCGGGGACGTTTTTGCATCTCGACGAGGTGCGGGCCTGGTCGCCGGAGGACCCGTTCCTGTACGACCTGATGCTCACGTTGGAAGACGATCACGACGGCTCGGTTTTGGACGTGGTGCATTCCTACTTTGGGCTGCGCTCCATCGAGATGAACGGGCCGGCGGTGACGATCAACGGGCATGTGGTGTTTCAGCGACTGGTGCTCGACCAGGGGTACTACCTGGAGGGAATCTACACCGCGCCGACCGACGCGGCCCTGCGCCGCGATATCGAGATCGGGATGGAGCTGGGGTTCAACGGGGCGCGGCTGCATCAGAAGGTGTTCGAGCCGCGCTACCACTACTGGGCCGACCGGATGGGTTATCTGACGTGGGGCGAGATGCCGGACTGGGGTTTGGATGTAACGCATGTGGAAGGGTTGGCGGGGTTTCTGCGCTCTTGGATGGAAGAATTGGAGCGCGACTACAACCATCCGTCGATCGTGGGCTGGTGTCCGTTCAACGAGCACGACTCGGAAAAGACGCCGGAGACGTTCCGCTCGGTTTATCTGATGACCAAGGCGTTCGACGCCACGCGCCCGGTAATCGATTCGTCGGGATGGACTCATGTGGAGACGGATATCTACGATGTCCATGACTACGATCAGAACCCGGCCACGTTCGAGGCGCGCTACGCGCCGCTGGTGACGGGCGACGGCGAGGTGTTCCGCAATGAGCCGGCGGCGAGCCCGAGCGGCGAGTGGAAGGTGGGGCAGCCGTACATGGTGTCGGAGTACGGCGGCATCTGGTGGAACCCTGGCCAGCTGAATGTCGGCGGCGGCTGGGGCTACGGCAAATGGCCGCGCTCGGCGGAGGAATTTTTGGCCCGGTATCGTGGGCTGACCGAGGCGCTGCTGAACAATCCAGCGATGTGCGGCTTCTGCTACACGCAGCTGACGGACGTGGAGCAGGAAGTGAACGGGCTGATGTTCTACGACCGGAATTTCAAGTTCGACCCGGCGATCATTAAGGCGATTACGTCGCAGCCCGCCGCAATCGAGCTGCTGATCAACCGGCCGTTCGCCAACCATTTCCAGCGGGGCATCAAGCGCCGGCAAGCTTTGGCCGAAGAGAGCCGGTCGCGAATTTCCAACCGGAACGTGGAGTTCTCGCCGGAGAACTCGCATACGGAGAACGCTGTGCCGACTGACCCTGCGGGCGAGGAGAGGCAAGAGGCGCATTCGGTGGTGGGGCCGTTTGCGTAGATCAAAGACTGCTTGATTAAACACTTTTGCCTCAGATGCAATTTGTACATCTGAGGCAAAAGTGTTTAATCGCTCATAAACCGTGATCGGTAGTGAGTCACCTCGGCTGCAGACAAATCTTCTGATTGAACCAGCCGGTAATGCCGCTCAGAAGCAATGCGTACCATCCCTTCTTCCTGCTCTAGTTCAAATAAGGCAATGAGGTCGTTGCCGATAAATTGAGCGCTGATCGGTCGGCAGACGAGATCAGGAAATTTGCTGAGACAAAGCGCGAAATCCTGCTCGGTTTGCACAACTCCGATTTTGTCGCTGCCGCGTTTTGCTTGAACTGGAATCGCGTAGTGCGCCCCACGCTTATCTACTCCGACGTAGACTTCGTCGGTTTCGACTTGCCCAATTCCCGGCACAGCTGCACGCAGGTGGTTCTGTAGGGAGTAGCAGGTTAGTCCTGTGAATATATCAATGAGCCTGTTATAGCGGAGCTTTGCCAAAAGCGCCTGCTCGTCGGTCAAAGCGTAACGAGCGATCATGCCAGGCGTAGAGTCGAGGATTTTCGTTTCGGCGAGTTGAAGGTTGGGCGCAATAGGACGATCTTCCACCATCGCAAAGACGTAAGTTCCTCTCCCAGCAAGCCGGATGATCCACGCATAACCATCATCGGCAGTTTGCGTGATGGAGTCAGGAAATGTGGCGCGGAATCGAAAGCTATAGATAACGTCGCCTAAGTTTTTCGGCAGCGAAATTCCCAGCTGTTGGGCGGCATTCACTATTTCGTCACGATTAAATGCAAGCTCACGTAGTCCTGGCTTGTAATACTGGTGAAAAATCACTTCGATTAGCCGGACATACTGGGAGGGAGTGGATTGCTTTGGCAATTTAATTAACTTCCAGGCCAACGCAAGACGACTACTTCTTCACGCAGCTGCTCTCGTGTGGCTGTTGCTAATCGTGTGCGGAATAGGTCAATGCGGACTAATTCATAACCTAATGAAACAGCAATTTTCCCTAGCAGTTCTCCCGTTCGAATCATGACTCTGAGATAGGACGCTTGGTCGCCTACGACATAGCCGAGCATTGCGCCTGGTTTAAGCACTCGCCGCATTTCGGCGAGGTGCCGCGCCATGCCACCGAAATAAAGTTTAGTGACTCGGGCATACATTCGCTCGAAGCCGCTGGATTTTCCAAGCTCTATGCGTCGGGCCTCGATTTGATCTGCCAGGTCGATAATTTCGGGAAAGGCTGCGATCCACT
>CAXSEA010000313.1:0-3576 GCA_964235675.1 uncultured Armatimonadales bacterium
TTGGCGCCGCCGAACTCCGGCCACTGCTTGGCCGGTCGGCCGGCGGCTCGCATGATCCAGTCGCCTATCGGCAGGATCAGACCGGTCTCTTCGGCTAGCGGAATGAAATCTTTCGGCGGCACCAGGCCAAGTTCCGGATGTTGCCAGCGCACTAACGCCTCGCAGCTGGTCATTTTTCCGGATTGTGCGTCAATCTGCGGCTGGTAATGCAGCGTGAATTCTTCGCGCTCCAGGGCGCGGCGCAGCCTGCTTTCAAGAGCCAAACGCTCGCTTGCGCCCGCGTTCATTTTAGGCGTATAGAACTGGTAATGGTTCTGGCCGACATTCTTGGCGCGGTACATCGCCGTGTCCGCGTGGCGAACTAAAGTCTCCACGTCGCCGCCGGCTGCCGGGAACAAGCTGATGCCGACCGTGGCCGTGATATACAGCTCGTGGCCGGAGATGATAAACGGCTCCGACAGCGATTCGATGATACGCTGGGCCGCGCGCGCCGCTTCGCGCTGGCCGCCGACATCCGCGAGGATAACCGTGAACTCGTCGCCGCCCCAGCGTGCCACCGTATCGCCTTCTCTCGCGGTCAGCACCAAGCGGCTGGCGACGTGCTGCAGCAGCTGGTCGCCGACACTGTGGCCGAGAGTATCGTTGATGACTTTGAACCGGTCCAAATCTAGAAAGAGCACGGCGGCTTGGCTGCCGCGACGTCTGGCTGTGCCAATCACTCGGGTGAGATGCTCGTTGAACTGCAGCCGGTTCGGCAGATCCGTGAGGCTGTCGTGGAAGGCGAGATGATCGAGCCGGTCTTTGGCCTGCTGGCGCTCCGATAAATCGCGGGCGTGCACCACGACGCCGCGCACGCCGGGCATGCCGAGCAAGTTCTGCGCGGAAACTTCCATGGAGCACCAGGTTTCGTTGCGACGCTGGGCGCGCAGCTCTAGGATTTTGGAGCTTCCGTCCGGTAGGCCGATCAGTTTCAGCAGCTCAGTCCGAGCGGCAACCAGATCTTCCGGGTGAGCGTACTCGAATATATCATGCCCGAGTATGTCGCTCGGCTTGTGACCTAGAACACGCTCGACGGCAGGGCTGACATATCGTATCGTGCCGGACTGCTCCAGCACAAGCACGATCTCGCCGGCGTTTTCGATCAGTTGCCGGAACTTCTGCTCGCTTTCGCTTACCTGCTCGTTCGCGCTGACGAGAGCCGTGACATCGTTAAAAACTGCAATGTAGTGGGTCAGCCGGCCTTCAAGATCGCGCACCGGCGACAAGGATGTCGAGCTCCAGAACGGCTGTCCATCAGCGGCGTACAAGCGCAGCAGCGCGGTATGCTCCTGCTCGTCGGCGATAGCGGCGGCAATACGCTCGATCTCGGCCACATCGGTTTCGGGACCGTACAGGAGAGCCAGGCCGCGCTCAACAGCTTCGCGCTCGCCATAGCCGGACACTTTCTGGAACGCTTGGTTGACGTAGACGATGGGGCACGATGCCTGCGACGGATCGAGTATCGCCACCGATGCGACTGCGGAATTGATGGCGCGGTCGTGGAGTTGAAGCCGAAGGTTCGCTCCGTCGGCCTCTGCCGCCACGCGAAGAAGCGCGGCAATACGGTCGGACAAGGCCAGCTCTTCAGCGGTCGGCTCGCGCTCTTCGGGCAGATAAAGAGTAAACGCGCCGATAGCCGCGCCGGGCGTCGATAAAATTGGCGTGGAGCAGGCTGCGCGACTGTTCAGCAAACCGGCCACGGTCGCCTGCTGCTTACCGACGCGTTCCTCAGACAACTGCATCGAGCTTGCTCGCACCCCTTGAGTCATTGCGCGGTAGGCTGTGCTGCTGGTTTCAAAGTTTTCGAGGCGAACTATCGCAGGCGCCAGTTCTTCCGGCGATGACGAGTAAATTTTCCGGATACCGGATAATCCGTCGCGCAGTATGATCACCGTGCAACGAAGCCAGTCGTACCGCTGCTCGACATCGGAAATCAACCGATCGACAATTGCGTTGAGCGGTTTTTTGGCGGCAAGCCACTGCAGCAGCTCGTTTTCCGCCGCAATCATTCCCTGAAGGCGCTTGCGCTCACTAACGTCTCGGGTGACTACCGTAACTCCGACAATTTGTGCGTCAATAATGACGGGAAGCGCCACCGCAGCTAAATTTAAGCGCCTTTTATCGATCGCCGCGCCCCGAAAATCAAACGAAACCGGCTCCCCATGCAGGGCGCGGTCAAAGGCAGCGAGAGCGCCAGTACGGTCTGCGGGATCGATCAGTCCAAAAAACGAGTGCGGCACGATTTCGTCGGGGCGCTTTCCGAAGATCATTTTGCAGGCGAGATTGGCCGACTGGCAATTGCCGTTTTCGTCGAGCAGAACCACGGCGTCGGGATTGAAATCGAAAAGCGAGCGGAATCGCTCCTCGTTTTCCGCCGAAGTGGCGGGCTCTTTCGTGCGCTCGGAAACATCGCTGTTGACGCAGAGAAAGCCGACCTGCTCGCCCAGCTCGTTTTTCAAGGCGGTCACCATGCACTCCACCTTGACGGCTTCGCCGGTGCCGGTGGAATGGACGTTGTTGCCTGTCCACTCGCCTTTGGTGAGAAGCGCGGTCGATGCATCGTGCTCCTCGCGCTTATTGCTCCAGATAGGCTGGATCACCTCCGGCAGAAGCTCGCCAAGAACGTCGGCGGCGCGCCAGTAGTAAAGCCGCTCGGCGGCGGCGTTCCAGTAGGTAATCCGAAAATTCAGATCGACCGCGATCACCGCCTCGCTGATTTGCGCCAGCGCCGCGTCCTTCGCGTCCGCTGAAATCAAGCCGAACGCGCCGGATCGAACCGGACGAGCCAAAATGAGGCGTGCGGGACGCCCATCGAGCTCGGCGGGAAAGGCGGACATCTCGACGCTGAACATACGACCGTTTTTAGCGCTATGCATACAGCGCCAGGAGACTGCCGAGGTTTCGGGCGGCATCTGCGGCTCTATTCCAAATCCTCGGGTCTCGCGGGTCAAGGAATGCAGCGAAGGCAGAGCTAAAAACTCACTGCGGTTGTAGCCATATGCCGCCAGCGCGGCGCGGTTTACATCCAGGATACGCCCGCTGGGCGTATCGACAAGCCAGGCCGGCGAATTGGAGCGCTCGACAATGGACGCTTGCCGCTTGGTCGGCGCAACCAGCTGAGGAGTGATGTTTTCGGAACGGCTCAACGGTCCGGCGCTGCCGTTTGCTTCGGCGCTCAACTCTGCCAGCTCTTCCGAGGCAAGCAGCATCAGATCCCGCAGAGCGTCGATTTGTCCCGCAGCAAGCTTACTAGCTTTGACTGCCGCGAATAGACAGTGCCCCACCACTTGTCCCGCGCGGGTCGCGAGCGGGGCGCAGACAATCATGGCTGCCGTAGCAGGACGGTTCCCCTTGGCTATGATTAGCCCTTCGAGCTGCACGTCGGGCAGAACCGCTAAATCGTTGGGCAATCCCGCGGGAAAGAGAATCGCCGCGTACTGCGCGAATCGAAAGCTTGGAAGATCGCCTGGAACGGCGGAAAATTGAGCGACGGGAAGCAGATCGCCGTCGAGGACGCAGGCGGAGCGGCAGCGGATC
>CAXSEA010000314.1:0-3568 GCA_964235675.1 uncultured Armatimonadales bacterium
CTAGCCCCCAGTCTAACGCAGCTTGATACCGCCGGGAGCATGATCGTCCATGCTCCCGGCAGCTGCCAAACAGCAATTCAACATATTGGCTTGAGCAGCGACGGGATTGCTCCCAATTCGATGCTTAAGCTCAAACTTAACGGGAGTAGAACTCGATGATGAGCTGCTCTTGAACAGTCGTATCGATCTGATCGCGAGTCGGCGCGGAAAGAATTCGACCCGAAAGCTGCCCAGCGTCGAAGGTCATCCACTCGGGAATTCGACGCCCCATGCCTTGCAGCGACGCTATCATGGGAGGCAGCTTGCGGCTGGTCTCGTGGACTCCAATCGTGTCGCCGATCTTAACGATGTAGGAAGGAATATTGACCCGTCGCCCATTGACCGTGAAGTGCCCGTGCGAAACGTTCTGGCGAGCCTGAGCTCGTGATGCCGCTAAGTTGAGCCGGTAAATCACGTTGTCGAGACGCAGCTCCAATAGTTGAAGCAGGTTCTCGCCGGTAACGCCGCGGCGTCGCTCGGCTTCCGCCAAGTAGTTGCGGAACGGCTTCTCAAGAACGCGATAGAAGCGCTTCGTCTTCTGCTTCTCGCGAAGCTGATGCGCATACTCGGTGACCTTCTTGCGCTCGGAGCCGGGGCCATGCTGGCCGGGCGGAACGTTGCGGCGCTCAATCGCGCATTTTTTGCTGTAGCAGCGAGTACCCTTTAGGAAGAGCTTTTCGCCTTCCCGGCGGCACTGGCGGCACTTGGGATCGTGGTTGTTAGCCATCTCTCTATCGTTTCCTTAAGTTTGTTCAATCGCCCTCGAACGCGGCAAGGCGCACTAGGCCTGAGCAGGCTACGAGGGACTATCGCGAATGTTCTGAAAATCGTTAGACGCGGCGGCGCTTGGGAGGGCGGCAGCCGTTATGCGGCAAAGGAGTGACGTCCTTAATAAGAGTCACTTCAATACCGACCTGCTGCAAGGCGCGGATAGCCGTCTCACGACCGCCGCCGGGGCCCTTCACCATGACTTCAACGCGTCGAAGCCCGTGCTCCATCGCGCGGCGCGCGGCGTTTTCAGCGGCCAACTGCGCGGCGAACGGCGTGCTCTTGCGGCTCCCCTTGAATCCGACTTTGCCGGCGCTTGCCCAGGAGATCAAATCGCCTTTGACGTCGGTAATCGAAACGATAGTGTTGTTGAACGTGGACTGAACGTGCACCACGCCCTGAGCGATATTTTTGAACTCGCGCGGCTTGTTGCTGCGCGTATCTTTTGTATTGGTTTGTTGTTTACGAGCCATGGTGGTTTACTTCTTGCCGACCTTCTTCTTACCGGCGATAGGACGACGCTTACCGCGCAGTGTGCGGGCATTGCTCTTGGTCTTCTGACCACGCACAGGGAGATGGCGGCTGTGGCGGATGCCACGGTAGCAGCGCAGCTCCTTCAAGCGGCGAATAGCCATATCGAGCTGTCGGCGAAGATCGCCTTCCACGCGGTAGTTCCGCTCGATCTCGTCGCGAAGCCGGCCAGTTTCCGCTTCGGTAAGATCGCGCACGCGCGTGTCCGGGCTGATGCCCGTTCCGGCGAGGATGTCTCGGCTGCTGGTTAAACCTAGGCCAAAGATAGAAAGTAGAGCGTACTCCACGCGCTTGTCGCGCGGGAGGTCAATTCCTGCAATACGTGCCAACTAGTATATGCTCCTGAAGCTGCCCCGCTTGAAAATGCAAGCGTTGGTCAGCAAGTCATTGAGCCGCTCGTAAGCTAAGCTCTTTCAGTTTACAGCTACCCCACAATCATGTGGAGGGACAGCCTTCACGCCATAAGGCGGCTATTCAGATTATGATTAGCCCTGGCGCTGCTTGTGCTTCGGATTCACACAGATCACGCGCACCACACGCTCGCGCTTGATCACCTTGCACTTTTCACACATCTTCTTAACGGACGCACGAACCTTCATCGGATTCTTTCGCACCTTCTGACCTGACTATATTCACGCCACCCAGCGTTCCCGCCGACACGGCGCAAACCGCCTGCCCTTCGGTCAATTAGGACAGTCGGCTCTTGTTTTTAGCGCTGCTTTTGCAAGCAGCGAAAACTATTTATTTGTATCGGTACTGGATACGCCCACGAGTTAAATCGTACGGCGACATCTCGACACGAACCCGGTCTCCGGGCAAAATTTTAATGAAATGAAGCCTCATCTTACCGCTCACTTGAGCGAGAATGACATGCTCGCCTTCAAGCTTCACGCGAAACATAGCGTTCGGTAGAGTTTCAAGAACCACGCCTTCGACAGCGACGGCCTCTTCCTTTTCGTATGTCTGCTTTTCTTTCGGCTCGGGCCGTGGGCGGCTCGCGCCGCCGGATCGGTTGCCGCCACCGCCAAAAGCGCCGCCGGTACCGCCCCGGCCGCGTCCACCGCCTCGATAACCACCGCCTCTTGCACCTGGCATAAGCGTGTTTATTTCTCCATGGGAGCAAGGTCGGTCAACAGTTCGGGACCTTCCTCCGTAATAGCAATCGTATGTTCAAAATGCGCCGACAAGCTATGGTCGCCGCTTACAATAGTCCAGTCGTCGCCCGGCACATGATCCGCGTCCGGGCTGCCGATGTTAATCATGGGCTCGATACAAATCGTCATTCCGGGCTTCAGGACCAAACCCTTGCCCACGCGGCCGTAGTTCGGAACCTGGGGCTCCTCGTGCGGTCTGCGTCCGATACCGTGCCCGACCAAGCTCCGAATCACCCCGTAGTGACTCCGCTCGGCATGACGCTGAACGGCATTGGAGATGTTCCCTAATGCTGCCCCAGCTTTAGCCTCGGCAATGCCCTTGTAAAGCGATTCACGAGTAATCAGCAGCAAGTTTTTCGCAGCGCTCGGAATTTCGCCCACCGGCACCGTGATAGCGGCATCAGCATACCATCCGTCCACCGAGGCACCCATGTCGAGGGAAACGATATCGCCCTCTTTCAGGATGCGCTTTGCTGACGGAACACCGTGAACCACTTCTTCGTTCACGGAAATACAGGTATTGTATTCGTAAGCCACCGCGCTAAACGGGGGCTTGTAGCCTTTAAATGCCGACACAGCGCCACGCTTTTCCAAAACCTGCGCGGCAATCAGATCGAGATCGAGCGTGCTGGTTTGATTCGGCACGATAGCGTCACGCATGGCAAGCAGCGCTTCCGCTACTACACGCCCGGCGCGACGCATATTTTCTATCTGCTCCCGATTCTTCAGGCTTACCATCCGGTTATTATACTCAGGTTGTCAACCCCCCGAGTTACCCGTTGCAGCTTGCTTATCGAATAAAGCCTTCATAATGACGCATCAAGAGCTGTGCCTCAATTGCCTGCATCGTATCCAGCGCGACGCCAACAACAATCAACAGCGACGTGCCGCCGACGAGCGTAAAGGATGAACCCGTGTGGGTGAGCGCGGGGACCCAGTAGTTGACTAACGCGATCAAAGCAAGGAAGATTGCGCCCGCCAGCGTAATCCGGGTCATGACACCATCAAGGTACTCTTCGGTCGGCTTCCCTGGACGAATACCTGGAATGAACGATCCGTACTTCTTTAAGTCACCC
>CAXSEA010000315.1:0-3557 GCA_964235675.1 uncultured Armatimonadales bacterium
CGATAAGGCGCACGCCCGTGATCTCTACCGGCAGCTGGAGGAAGTCGGCTTCACGGTCTACCCGGCGGAGCGGCCGACAATGACCGCCTAGCGCCTGTGTTGCAGCTGTTAGGTTGCGGTTCAGCATAGTAATGGTAAAGTAAATCTATGCAGCGAACGCAGGCGGCAAGTTCGCCGTCGGTCGAAGCTGCGCACACTTACAACTAAAATTGAAATGCACCGCCTCCAGCTTCTACGCTCATGTTTAGCTTAAAACTTACGAGCTGCCGGTCGAACTCTCCCGAGCAACCTACCGGCAAAATAGTATCTTGGATGGACTCGCTTTGTCGCCGCCATGAGCGACTGGTAAACTAACAAAGCGCCTGGCAGCATAGTCCGCAACGCTATTTAGTATCGATCCTCGTCCCGCCTTGAATGCCGGCGTATTTTCACAGGAGCCTTATAATCATGCAATCTTGGACGACCTTATTTCCCCGCTCAACCTACGGCGTCGTTTCGCTACTGACGCTCTCGCTGCTGATCGGCAACTCAACCGGCGCAAAAGCGCAGGGCATCTGGCACCACAGCGTCGATGGTGCCGCGTATCGGCAAAGTTCGGCGACATCGTCGGTAATCGACAAATCCAGCGATGTTGTCGTTGCCGGAAACGTGGCCGGCTATCCTAGCCATTTCGAGGTAATCGCCTATACTCCGTCCGGCTCCCGCGCCTGGGGCCATTCCGAGCAGTTCAGCGAAGTCAATGACACGTTCTCCACCCTGGACGCGCAAGGCAACGCCGTTATCCTTATTCGCCCCGACACTCAGTACGATCCCGCCCTGCTGGTGAAATACTCCCGGAACGGGGGCGCACGGCTCCTGAAAGTTTCTTTACCGACGCCTTCCTACCCCAGCGGCTCGTCCCCCGACGGCGTTTTAGTGGATGCAAGCGACAACATTTTTATCTACGGCAACTATTTTAATTCAGCCACGTTCGATTACACCGGCTTTGTCAGCAAGCTTTCTCCATCAGGCAATACGATTTGGACCAGGGTCTATCCAGCCGGCAATTACGGTCAAGCGGAAATTGCCGCAGGAGAATTAGACGGCCAGGGCAACATCGTTGTAGTCGGGCAGACACCGCAGGCGGACTTGTCGCAGCGTATTACCGTCACTAAGTACGACACTCAAGGCAATGAGGTATTCGGCGAAACTCTGGTCGGCTACAAAGTCACGGACTCCACGTCCAATGCAGTCGTCATCGACTCGTCCAGCAACATCTATCTCGCAGGCGCGATGGAGTACGTCGATCTCGGGACAGGCGGCCTCGACGGCGCGCTCATCACGACCAAGCTTGCACCCAGCGGCTATCAGCTCTGGCTGTCGCAAGAGAACTACACGAGCGCCGCGCCTTATCAGCAAGGAGCCGAGCAGATCGCTTTAGATAGCGCGGGCAACGTCGTCGTCGGCGGCGAGGTATCCGACGGGAACGGCCTACGGCTAAACGAGATGGCGAAGTATAATTCCGGCGGCGCGCGTCAATGGGCAATTGATTCGTCCGACAATCTGTTCTCGCTCTTGATCGGTCCAGGCGACAATATCTACGCGACCGGCAATTTCAACAACTCGGATATCAGATCAACCAAGCTCGATTCCGGCGGCAATTTCCTATCGCAGCGGGACTACACCGGCTCGCCTTACAATCCCGGCATGACCTACGGCACTGCGGCGGCACTCGATGCCAGCTTGGATAGGCTCTATCTCTCGGGCAACGCCGACTTCGACACTACATCCTCGCACGCCTTCGAGCGCGACTGGATCACGATCGCTTATCAGCAGTAAGTGTCGCATGGCGCGGCAGCATGGCTCATACGTCTTTATGCTGCCCGCCCTATCTCTCAAATACGTCAGCCAAAAACGCCGCCACCTTCGGATAGGCATCCAGTCTGTTTTTCAGCTTGGCGAGTCCGTGCCCTTCGTCGGCGTAAACGAGAAGCTCGGCGGCGACGCCCCGCGCCGCCAGCGTGTCCCGCATCTGCTCGGCTTCCGACAGCGGCACTCGCGGGTCGTTCGCGCCGTGGATGATAAACAGCGGCGCGCGGATATCGCCCGCCTTGTTAATCGGCGACGCCGACGCCAAAAACTCACGGTCGGTCGCTAAATAACCGTACTCGGCCTCGCGCACGGCGCGCCGGTATGGCGAGGTGTTCTCCAGGAATGACACCAAATTGGCGATGCCGACAATATCCACCCCCGCCGCCCAAAGCTCCGGCTGAAACGCGAGTCCCGCCAGCACCATGTACCCGCCGTAAGAGCCGCCCATCAGCGCGACACGCTTCGGATCGATGCGACCATCCGCCTCGATCCAGCGGTACAGCCCTTCCAGATCACGGACGGAGTCGAGGCGCTTATGCCTGTCGTCCAGAGCGAGATAGGCTTTCCCGTAGCCGTCGGAGCCACGCACGTTGGGAGCGATCACGGCGTAGCCCTGGGAGGCGAAATACTGAATCACCGGGTTGAAGGACGGGCGGAACTGGCCTTCGGGGCCGCCGTGAATGTAGATGACGGCGGGAATCTTGGCATCAGCGTGCTTATGATTTGGCATGAACACAAACGCCGGAATACTTAGACCATCGAAAGAAATATAATGGATTAAGTTTGGCTCGACCATCGCGCTAATTGGCACTACCGCGGGCAGTTGCGTCACTTGCCAGGTGTCGCGATTTAGCGCTAGCGTCCAAACGGTAAAAGGTGCAGCATAATCAGATCGTGCGAATGCAAGCATTGCGCTGCGGCGATCCCAGTTTAAGCCACCGACAATGCCTTGGGCTTGCGCGAGCTTTGGATTCTGATTCTGCAATGCTTCTGGAAAGCCTGCGTTGACACTATAAACCTTTAACGCACTCCAGCCATCGTTATTTGTGGCAACGGCAAGCCAATTTCCGTCAGGCGATATCGCAATATCTTCAACCGGCCACTCGCTTGGCAAAACATCGACTGCTCGGCCTTCGGATATGCTGACAAACCTAACTCCCGCAGTATCAGCGTCGTCGTCGCTGATAGTATAAAAACCCGATTCGTCCGGCAGCCATTCGGCTTTGGAGTAGAGGGCGGTTTTCTCGTGCGGGGTCAGCAGTTTAGGTGGCGTATCTGCACCAAGATCAAACAAGTAAAGCTCGGTATCCAAAAAGCTTCCGCGAGCTTTAGAGACGACAAGCCAATGCCAAGATGGCGAGAGGCTAACAACGCTACAGTATCCACCTAGGCTAGCGGCCATCCATTCTTCACCCGTTTGCAGATCAAAACCATAGACATCATAGTCAATTCCATTGCGCTTGGTAGAGGTGTAAACCACTTCCTGACCAGTGGGATACCAATCCCCAAAATTGTGCTGTGCATTGGGCGAATCGGTGATACTGCGGATGGCTCCCGATTCGAGATCGAGCATATAAAGCTGGTGCATTTCGTTGCCGCCGCTGTCGCGAGCAAAAAGCAGCAAGTCAGGATCGGTCGGCGAAAACTTAATCAGGCTGACGGAATCGTCGAAATCGGTGACTTGACGCGCCTCGCCACCTTCAGCA
>CAXSEA010000316.1:0-3534 GCA_964235675.1 uncultured Armatimonadales bacterium
CTCCGCCGCAATAGTCTCGCGGTGTATCCTGACGCCACCCTGCCCCTTTGTGCTGTTCCCAGCGCCGCTTGCCGCGAAAGGCCTTAGAATCGGCTCCAGCTCCGCTCCCCGCGCCAGCGCGATGATCAGATGCGGGCGAATCACTTCGATCAGCGTACGCAGGAGAGTTGCGCCCGACCCGGTGACATACCCAGGCGTATCAATCAGCGTGCAGTACGGCTTCGGATTGAGCAGCAGAGCCGATTGCGTGATTTGGATAATGGCGGACGCCGTCTCCAGCGCGCGCCCTCGCGGGGTGACGGACCCCACAAAAACGCCGGCCAGCATCGGTAGGCGGCTGAAGCCGCGCGGCTCGCGCTCGCCGCCGCCTTGCTCTTGGTCCCCGAAGAGCCCGAGACTGACTACTCCCGGCGGGCCGATTTCCGATTGCCCAATGTCGCCGTCCACGATAGCCACGGGCGGCTTGCCGCTTCGCGCGAGAGCGCGCGCCAGCGACGCGGTCAGCGTGGTCTTTCCGGTATCGGTGGCGCCGATCAGCAAGACGCGGCCGCCCGGCGGCAGGCCGAGGACTATGTCGATCGCGGATTGCGGCAGCTCGATGGAAGAACTCATAACATTTGATTCAAAGTCAAATTATCGGCGCTTTTTGAGATGCGCTTGAAAACATGCATGGGTAGTGCGAATTAAGGAACGCAAAACGGCGTGAGCCAGTCCAGGAATTGAACTGTGTTAAACAATCCTTCGGGATGTGTATAATGAAAACGGACGAGGAGGTCCGGCCTTTATGGGACTCCACGCGCAGGCTTTCGCGGCAATGCCGCTGCGACCTGCCCTTTCGGATGTCATCTCTGATTTGCTCGACGAAGAGCGCCACAACTCTCCGGTACTTGCGCTGGCCGAACATGCCGCTTCGGCGGCGGGCATGAACGCAGGAGGCATCGAGGAAGATGCGCCGCAGGCTGAACAACCGCAAGGAAGCAGATTACACTCAGGCAAGCGGCGACGCGCTCTTTGACAAGCGGCGCGGACAAACTAATTGCCTTAATGCTCGGATAAATGCCAAGATTGGCCGAGTTCATGGAACAGCTCGCGGTGGAAATCCTGCGCGTCGCTCCAGTGCTGCTCGAACCAATGGTTGAGCGTCCGGTAATTGCTTTCTCCTTCCAGCAAGAAATCAAGGTTTGACAGGCCTGTCGCGCTTTGCGATTCCGTGTCGCTGAGCGTGATATTGCTGGAGCCGACAATCGCTCCTCCCGGCGCGCGATTGTCCGCGCTCCCATAGCCGACCAGCGCCACTTTCGCGTGAAGTCGGGAGCGAGTGGAGACGCGCACGTGCAGCTTGCCTTGTGCAATCCAATGCGCCAGCGCCAGGATCGTATCGCGGTTGGCTTCCGTACGGGGAAGAGACGCGAGCGTGCGTCGCAGGTTCAGGGCGGTTTCGGTGGCGGATTGATCGCGCTCGGCGCGGTACCGCGCGGCAAACTCGGAATCCGACATCATCGACGCTTTCAAAGCTCCCGGCGTATGGCCCATCTCGCGCATCTGCTCTTCGGTCAATCGGTTCACGACGTTTCCGATCAGCAGATCGATGCGGTCAAGATCGTCCAGCGGCTCCAGCAGAGAGCTGATTCCCTCTACGAAGAAGTAGCCCACCGCCAACCGCGCCGTGTCCGCGCCATCCAGCATCGCGCGGAGTGCCCCGACAAGCTCCGCATGCTGCCGCGCGCCACTGATGACGTGGCAGCTCGAAACAGTGTTCGGCTCCGGCGATTTCGCCTCTTCCGCTAGTAGAGAATCAACAGAGTCATCGTTGAGCTTTGCCATAGCTCAATATACCCAGCCCGGCGAGACGCGAGTCGGCATTAAGGATAAACCGCTTTGTTCCAGAGTATCAGCAGAAACTCACATAAATTCTTCCGGTGTTTTTGACAGGGCGAGAAATCTGCGTTACACTGTCTTGTGCCGTTGGTCAGGCACATTTGAGCGGGTGCGTAATCCTATGCACCGTCGGCGCTGGGGTGCGTTGCGCGCCATCGAGGGTGCATCGACGCAAAGCGAATGCAAATGGCGTTTATAGCCGCGCATCGCCCCGAGCCGCAAACTCTCTTTTTGACTGAAGGATTCGACGTTTTGAAATTGCAGCTTAGTGGCTCAGGCAGCCGCGTTTTCTCCGCCCGTTCGCTTTATGGAGCCTGCGCGATTATCGCGGCATTCGGCTCCCTCAGCGCTCCCGCTCCCGCTCTCGCCGGACGGCACTTCCATTCCCACTGGCACCATTCGGCTACCTCCCACGCGCAGCGCGTCCAGGTGAGCGCCGCCCATCAGGCGAAGGTTGCCGTGCAAGATCAGGCGCTCCGCAGCGGCAGCATCGTCGCAGCCGCCACCGCATTTCAAGGAACCCGCTACGTATTCGGGGGCACCTCCCGCTCCGGCTTCGACTGCTCCGGCTTCACTCGCTACATCCTAGGCCAATCAGCGGGCGTCGCGTTGCCCCGCACCGCGATGGAGCAGTACCTCCACGGTACCAGCGTTTCCCCCGATCAGCTGCAAGTCGGCGACTTAGTCTTTTTCAAGAACACGTATCGGCGCGGCATCTCCCATGTCGGCATTTATATCGGCGACGGCCATTTTGTCCACGCCTGCAACGAGACGAAAGGCGTCACGGTCAGCGCACTCAGCGAGGCGTATTACGTGAACCACTACGCTGGAGCGCGCCGCGTGATCGCCTCCCGAGCCACGGACGACTTAACCCGTTAGTGCTGCGGGAAAGCCAATGCGCGGCAGCTTAGTCCGCTAGCGCATCCGCCGGATAAACGCCGGGATTGCCAGCCCGACGGCGATCAACCCCCAGATATTGCTGCTGAGATAGCCCAGAATATGCTGGCCGAACTCTTTTACCGGCGCGTGGGCTCGGAAGCCGGCGACGAGGTCAGCCGCGTTGCCGTCGATAACTCCCAGCACGACCAGCATACTGACGACGATGCAGGCGACGCCGATGATCTCGGTGACCTTCGTTCGCTTTTGGCCACTGGCCCGCAGTACCACCTCCGCCAGCGCATAGCCGTAGACCGGGCCTAAAAAGATGAAGACGATGTACGGCGTATAAAAGATAATCGCCGTGCTGAGAAGGCTGGTCAGCAGGCCTAAGACGACGGTCAGTATCAAGCGTCCAGGGCTGATTTTGTAAAGCTGAGTGGTTTTGAACGACCCGCACTCCCGGCAGCGGACACCGGCGGGGCCAAGAACACTGCACCGGGTACAGATCGGACGCTCGCAGCGCCCGCACGAGAGCCGCGTCTCTTCCCTGGGGTGCTTGTAACAAACCTTAGTTAGCTGTTCGGCGCTCACGGACGATTCTCCTCCTAAGATGATAACGCTGCTACGGCGTTGACACGACGCGAAAATCCGGGTATATTTGGTGCTGCTCGCGAGCCATCCCCACCCCGGCTTGCAGAACGGCGCACTCCCGCGCCGCCGAGTGGCCCGGTGGTCTAGCGGTTATGACGCGGCCCTTTCAAGGCTGAAATCACGAGT
>CAXSEA010000317.1:0-3443 GCA_964235675.1 uncultured Armatimonadales bacterium
AGCTGTTCGACACGTACTCGACAATCACGTTTGACGGCTTGTTTTGGTAGAGCTTGATTCCAAGATGCTCGATGACCCGATTGGAGAAGTCGAGCCTGAATTTTGGCGTTGCTTCAGTCATAGCATTAAACCTCGATTAGGTCCGCGCTCGTCCGCAGACCGCATGACCGACACTCCCAACCGACGCGCCAACTCGACCGGCACCGCGTTACCGATCTGATGTGCAACGTTATGCAACGTACCGTGAAACACATAATCGTCAGGAAACGATTGGATGGCGGCAGCCTCGCGGGCGGATATACCTCTGTGTTGTTCGGGGTGGATGAACCGACCGCAGTACACGTCGATGCAGCGGCACGTCATCGTTGGTGCGGGTGCGTCCCAGCGCATGCGTCCGAACACGTTCCGATATGAGTTCGGACGCCCCCTATGGCACTGCAGGAGGATCGTTTCGTCTTGAACGTCCCTGCGGCTGCCGCCATCGAGTGGGACTGCTTCGACGATACGGCGATGATGGTCCTGCAGCCTCCGGGTCTCATGGTTCGGCGTGACGTTGGACGCACGACCGTCTTCCAAGGCGTGGAAGCGCTCGATCGCCGTACGCACTGTAGGCACTTCCTCCTGCCGCACCGGCTCGACGATCCCTCCGTGACGAGAGGCGAGAAGAATGAAACGCTTGCGCTCCTGTGGCACTCCGTAGTCACGTGCATTGAGTGGAGCTTGGAACCGATTTGGACTTGTAAAACCGGTATCGTCGAGTATGCGGAGAAACTCGTCGTAAACTTCTCCTCCGTAGGTAGATTCTAGGCCGGGAACGTTCTCGACGACGATGTAATCAGGCGGAGCTTGCCGCACTAGCGCACCGAAGTCGAGCAGAAGCGTTCGGCGTTCGTCGGCCTCGTCGTTTCTGTGCGTCAGAGTAGAGAAGGGCTGGCAAGGTGTACAAGCCGCGTAGGTCACGGAATCGGTGCCGTCTATGCCGACTTGTCGTCGCAAAGAATGGATGTCGACAGTCGCGAGATCCTGACAGACGAGCTTGCTGCCGGGATTGTTTTCTTCGTAGGTTCTACGAAGCCGCTCGTCTATATCGACGCCTGCGCGGACGTCGATGCCAGCAGCACGAAGTCCACGGGTCATGCCCCCCGCACCACAGCAGAAATCTATTGCTTGCATGCGAAGTTAAACAAGATCGATTTAAGGAAAAAAATACGAAAAACGACAGGGTGTTCATAGGTTGAACGCCCTGTCAGGATACCCTGTAAGCAGGCAAGCTGTCGAGCCGCATATTACACCGGTTTACGGCATAACCGAACAGTCACCCAATCTGCCCGACGTAGACGCGTATAAAAAATGCGCCCAGGCCTAAAGGGCTGGGCGCTGAGAAACCGCTAAAATCAGTAATATGGCAGGGTAGCAGGAGGATCGTCGCCTTCGCCGCTGTAATAACCAGAACCACTGTAAGTGCCTTCGTTCTCTTTTTCTTGAATTATCGCTTTTAATTGCCCAGTTCTAACAAGTAAGTCACTGTTACGAACCTGACCAGTTGCCTCTGGAACGGCAGCGAGTATTGGATCATCAGGATATTTTTGCTTTGCAACCTGCAGATTAGCATTGAACATTGTAGTTACTGCTGCTTCGGCAAAATGACCGCCAAACTTGTTCGAGACTAATGCCACATCTTTATACAATTGATCAACTGATTCGAGAGACATAACACTACCTCCGATTCTCGAAATTATACCTGCAATTTCATCTCTACCGAAATTCAACGCCCATTTCCTCGCGCAGCGCGTTCAAGTCTCGGATGGTGGGCGCGAGCTCCCAGTGCATAAACACCTGGTGCTCGACGTCCCAGCCCAGGGCTGAGCGGATCGCCATGATGGCCGCGCGGACGCCGTCCAGCGTCGCGAGGTCGGGATCCACTTCGCGGCCGATGCGCTCGGTGTCGGGCGGCGGAATGGCGCGCTCGATCTCGGCTATGTCCGGATCGACCTCGCGGCCGATCTCTTCGGTATCCGGCGCGTCGTCGTCGGTCGGGAGCGGGAGCGGAGAATTGTCCGGATCGCTCGCGTAGGCATCGGCAATCAGGCTTGACATCATTCGGCTCCCTCCATCATTCGGTCGTAGGCGTCGCACATCGCTTCGTCGGCGACGCACTGCAGCCAGTCCGCCCTTTGCCTCGCGGCGAGCCGGGCGGAGGCGACGGCTTCCAAAAGCTCGGCTTCGGTGAAGCGGGTGTCGTTGCGGGTCAGCGTGTAGGACTCGCGGCAGACGTCGTAGACGAATACGGCGGTTTTGCCGGTGGCGGAGCCGATGAAGGTGTAGGTGCGGCAGCCGAGATGGGGAAAGTCGTGGCGCGCCACGGCGCCGGCGGCGAAGAGGGAGTCGGCTTGGGCGCAGCGCCCCTCGCGGAGAGAGTCGAGGCGCTCGGAGCGCTCACCCTCGCGCCGGCGGCGGATTTGCCAGAGGGCGTCTTGAATCGCCTGGGGAGGGCGGATGGTATTATCGGTGGTAGCCATGTCGGAAAGTGTTCGCTTTCTGGTTTGGTCAGGCTCCGGGTGGTGCTCTAACACCTTCCGGGGCCGTCTGTGTTTATTATACCCATAAAAGCATTTATAAACTGATGCTTTAATGGGTATAAGCAAATGTTTTTTGAGGCTTTTCCGGGTATGCTGATCGAGTGATAGACGAGCCTATGCCTGACCTGCTGACCGTTGCCGAGATAGCGGCTGAACTTAAGGTAGCCGATGGCACTGTTCGTACAGCAATCCGTAAGGGCCACTTGCCAAGTCAGCGCAAGTACGGGAGCATTTTAGTCACCCGCGCCGATTTGGATGCCTACAAGCAGCGGACGCGGCCCGATGGCGAAAAGCCGAGGGGTCGCCCCAAGAAGGCGTTATGAACGAAAAAGCCCAGGCGCGGGATATGCGCCTGGGCTTTTTCGTGTGTCGGCGGTTAGTTTTTACTGCTTCTGCCTCGCCCTTTTCGCATGCCGTCGACGGGGCTCGCCTGGCGGTGCTCCCGCGCGACGTCGGCGTCGGCCACGGCCGCGTATTTACGGGTTTGCTCGATCCTTGTGTGGCCCATCAGCATTTGCAGCGCGAAGAGTGAAGCCCCGTGGCGGTACATCTTCACGCCGAACGTGTGGCGGCAGGTATGCGGCGACACCCTCACCTGCGTGATTCCCGTGGCCTCGCGGAGCCGGGTGAACAGCTGGTAGATCCCCGACGGCGTGAGAGCCTGGTGCGAGGTGCTGCCGCGGTCGGACAAAAACAGCGGCTCGTCGACTGTGGATATCTCGTCCGGGGTGCATCCCGCCAGTTCGGGGCGGCCGTCCCGGGGGTATCGCCAAATCAGCCGGATAGTATTCTTGCCGTAATGCACCGTTCGAACCTTGCCCCCCTTGCCGCTGAAGATGCGAACGCTATAAGAGGCGCGGTCGA
>CAXSEA010000318.1:0-3426 GCA_964235675.1 uncultured Armatimonadales bacterium
GACAAATCCGCCTCGCCCGTCACCCGCTGAATCCGCCCGTAATCGCGCAGCCGCAGCGGATAAATCGCGTAAGCCTTCCCGCCCACCGTCACCGGCTCGTCCTGCGCTTCGCCCAAAACATCGGCCAAATTCGTACCTTGCGTGTCGTTTTCGTTCATGTCGGTTTAAAATCCTCTTCCTTCCTTAGATCCCAATGAGCAGGTCAACGATTCCGTCCGTGTCGTCAGCGACTGCGCTCAAGTCAAAGCCGCCGTATAGAAAATCGTTGATTTTGAACGGCAGCGTCTGGCCCTTTGAGAGTAGCTTGCGGAACTGCCAAATGATAGGCTTCAGGTCGGAAGTGTAACTCGTGAACGTGCCGGTGAACTCCGGCATGACGATCTCGCCGTCCGCAATCACCGAAGCGACGTATCCTGAGCCTTCCTGCCCGGCGCGCATCGCCGCCAGCAGCTGCAGCGCTTCGCTGGAGAAGTCGCCTGCATTGATCCTCACGCTCCACATGCCGTCGTGGTAGCCGGTTGCCTGTGGGAACCGGCTTGTCTGCGCCGGACCGTGGACCGTCTTTTCCTGAAATTGGCACGAGATCGTCGCGTCCTGCACGGTGGCGAACGAGATCGATTGCGGCCCGTCGCCAAAATCGATGTCCGCTTCCAATACGCCGGACGAATATAGGCGATACACTCCCCCCGCAGATTGAGAGTCGAGCGGCGGAGCTAGCGCGGTAACCTCGCTCAGGCTCTGGCCGGGCGTGTCACCGCCCGCGTTCTGCGCGACCCACCGAAACCAGTACTTGCCTGCTGCCGCAAGATTGGTGACCACGTAGCTTCCGTCTGGCCTTTGCTCGCCGTTAGGGACGTCGGAGAAAGGGCCTGGCGCGTTGCTTCCATTGTCCAGCGCGATCTGCAGGCTTACCGTATTTGCGCCGGCCGGCAGCGCGCCCAGAGCGGCTACGGTTACGCTATGAATAGACTGCGCCACAATTTGAGGCGCGCCGGGAGCGGTAGGCGCGGGTATGTCCATTCGCCCGACGAGGGAGAATGCCCGTAGGCCGTCCGGATTGTCTTTGGGGAAGCCCGCGGCAGCGCTGAAGGACGGATCATTGCCGGTTGCGGCGGGCACTCCGTCGGCGTTGAAGAGGATCGCGCCGGCTGTCGTTGCTGTTCCACCGGCCCAGTAATCACCCTGCGGCACCGAGAATTGATAACTTTGCCCCGCAACTACGATTGGGCCATTCGTGTCCGATGCGCATTGCGCCAAATACACGCCGCCGTCGATCGTCACGGGCAAAGAGCCTGAATTGTCGCCTCGTACGCTGTCCTCGCACTGCAAGATCAGTTGCCCGCTGGCCGGCGCCATGAAGGAGCCGCTCGTGCCGAGCTGGACGTAGACGCTGTTGACGCTCATGATTTATACAGTTCCACCTTCTACCGCGACTTGCGCTGGTTCTGGCCCCGTGATTAATCGCTCGGCGTCAGAAACGCGTAGCAGATGCCGCTCACCGGATCGGCGGTGCCGGTGACGGTAAACTCCACGTCGCCAAAGTCGCTGAGCTTGTGAGTGGCGCTGAAGCCTCCGGATGTTGCGTTCGGCATGGTGAAGACCGAAACCATGTTGCTGTCTTTGTCCTGCATCGCAAAATACAAGGCAAAAGCGATAGGGCGCGTGCTGTTGCCGAAGGAATAGGTCGTAAAGCCGGCATTCACCGGGTTGGATACAGTCGCCGCAGCGGTCGGCGGCGTACCGGGGACGTTCTGCATTGCCGTGAAGAGCAGCGGATTGAAGTCGCGGACGGTCAGCTTCAGCGTCGCCTTGCCCTGGTGGTAGCCCACGGCCTGGGGGAAGCGGCTGGTGGCCGCGTCGGTATAGCTGGTCGCTTCATTGTAGGTGAGATCGGCGGACGCGTCCTGCACGTCGCCGATTTGGTAGTTAGCGGCCATTGCCGCCTCGACAGCGGTACCGGTGGGAGCGATGTAGAGCTTGCCGCTGGAAAAAAGAGGGGTGAACATAGCGTTTCCTTTGCTTGTATTGGTTGGTGAAGCGGGGTTACCGCTGGATCTGGAAGAGGAACCCCATCACGCCGAAATGCGCTTTGAGCGTTTTGTCGATGACAAACAAAAACAGCCCCTCCGCAAATGCAGAGAGACCGTTGAAAATGAGACACCTCACCCTTAGTCGGCGAGGGCCACGCGCCGGGTCAGGCCAAACGATGTTGATGGGTATATTGTAGCATGTCCAACAAAAAAGAGGCAGAGCGTCGCATATTGGATTGTGTGTATTCAGATGCTTATGAAATCTCACCAGACTATAGCGAGCGCCCGGATTTTCGGCTAACAACGCGGGACACGTCAACAGGGTTCGGAGTCGAGATCACAGAGCTATGGTCATCTGAAAGTAACGCTCGCTTAGACAAGATACCTGGCTACATCAACGATGTTTTATACAATGGAAGATATAGGCATGACGCTGATAAACTGGCGTTCATAAAGGGGCATATGGATCACCAGCCGCCCGATGGCGTCAGGCAACTGACACCAGTCATTATCTCGGAGGCTGGAACGGTTGGTGACTTCACTGAAGCTCTAATTACTAGAATAGATTCTAAATCAGCCAAATATAATGAGTATGATAAGTCATTAGATCACATTTCGCTAATAATCGCAGATAGAGACCGTGGTCTAAGAGACCTCGACCAATACAACATATATAAACATCTGTATACTGACAGCCTTAAAGCAACGCTAGGTAAAACTCCGTTCCGAGAAGTGTATCTCATTACAACAATACCGGACTCCAAACAAGTATATATACGACTAAGGCAGATATTATTGAACTCATATTTGTCTTTATGGATTAAACTGCAACAAACGTTTGAACGTCAATTGCCTGCATTGAGAGTAGATCGCCGCGCGGAAGCGTTCGCTTCGTATCTGGCTGCAAAGTTTACGGAAGTAAGACTGTATGATATTGAAGGTCTAAAGCATGTTCTTTGTTCGGGCAAAGCATTCTGTTTCGATGGAATTACTGTCGATATATTAGACCTTCATGATTCTCACTTACCGTTGATGATGAATGCGGAAATCCCGCATGATACATTTTACTCAAGTGCAACCTTTATGAACATGGAACGAGAACTGCTTCAAGAGAATATCTATCCAGTAACTAATCTGCCTGCCGCCAATTATGATCTTCGTTCTACAAGCGGCGTGATGTTCTTAAGCTCGCACGATTTCCCAATCAAAGGATTACCAGGCAAGGCTTAATTTGCCTGCTTGATGCAGCATCATCTCACCGCCTTCTGCTGACCTCCCTCCACGTCACCCCGCCTGCTCTCTACCGATAAGATGAACGAGCCAGAGACAACTGAACGCTTAGCAGCTATTGAAAGATTGTTGGCTGAGATGGTGGAGAATAGCGCCCGAGAGCAAA
>CAXSEA010000319.1:0-3373 GCA_964235675.1 uncultured Armatimonadales bacterium
GCTATTGGTGACTGTTTAGCAATAACTATAGGTGAATCCGTTGACGAAAGATTAGAGATTACATCAGCCATTCGCAAAGCGTATGATCTACGCTCGAAGTCTATACATCATGGTGCCAAAATAACCGACTACAAAACGGTCAACAAGTTGTTCGGATATGTAAATCGCTTCATCTTTGGTATGCTTGCATATTCTTACAAGTTTACGGACGCTGATGCATTCTTTGATTATATTGAGCGAATCAAATATTCTGCTCCGTCAAGAATGTCGTCTCTCTAAGTTTAGGGAAGCAAACAGCAGCAATATTTTTTTGAGTGTTAGTTTGTCGCTCTGCTCACCTCCCGCCACGGCACCCCAGCCATCCCCACTTCCTGAGCGCGTCCATCGGATACTTACTCGCGTTCTCCGCCTCAACCTCGTGCCGGTGCCGCGCCTGCCGCATCCCCTCCATCGCTTCTGGAACCAGAACGCGCAGGTATCGCGCCGCTCTCCTATCGGTGTAGCCGAGCGTTAGAAGCTCGTCGTAGACCGTGGTAAGGATCTCTGGCATGGCGTAAGGGAGTGCTACAATCAAGTCATCGCAATTTCAATGCGTCGCAACCTGGGTTAACCAATTCCTATATATTCGCGCAATGAGGTGACAGGAAATGCTTCATACTGCAATCACGTATTCGTCTATTAAGCAGGGAAGTCGAGATGCAATAGTCGCACTTGTCTTTGTTCTTGCGGTCGTGGTTTACATCATCACCTTCTTGGCATCCCTATTTACGACTCATCATTGGCCGCATGGGACGGGATTGTGGATGGCCGAGTTTGGCTGCCTCATCTTGGGTTTGGACTGGTGGAGGCTTGGGTGGCAACGAATAAGCGCCGATTTCGTCCCCTTCTTAGCGATGAACGTTGCTCTAGCGCTAAGTTGTGCTTTTCCAACTAAGTCGGAGCTATACCGTATTTGTTATGGCGTGGCCTTTATGGTTCTCGCGATTCAGACGCTTCGCCAAAATGCCGCAAACCGACGCCGCGCCTCGTTGAAGCCGCGTCTACCATACTAGTGATCTCTTTGATTCGTGGCCTCCGATTGTAGTAATGGGCGGGAGCGGGAGGCAAAGAAAAAGCCCTGGCGTTGCGGCTGGAGCTTCATCCGTTAAACTGTCGCTTGCGTCTAAATCGCGGCTGAACTTGTGCGCCGCCGCTTTACACCCGCCAACCCCAGCGCCCCGCATCCCAGCACGCTCAGAAGGGCGACGGTGGCGAGGGGGGAGAGTTCGGGGACGGCGGAGGCTTCAGGGGTCACGCTAACCGTGCCATCAGTGGCTACTCTCTCGCCACCGCGAACAATTACACCGAAAGGATTAGTTACTGGAGCATACTCTACGGCAGTGTAGACATTGTATGTAGTTATGCCAGCTGTCAATGGCTGCGTAAGTTCAAGATTGAGGAAGAAGGGCGACGAATCCGATTCAAATTCAATATACTTGCTAGGATAGTAAATATATGGGTTCAAAGAACTATTATCGCTATTGTATGTTAAACCTGGTGTCGGCCCATACAGGGTTGTTCCACTCGATGTTGTTATGTCGAATGCTCCAACGGTTAATGTCGTTGGGTCATAGTCGAAGTAACCACTGGCTGTACCACTGCTAAAATAATTGAAGTCCACGTCGTTCAGCGTATACGTGTAATACCCCGCCTGAGCGTACGCCGGATGCGTCGTAAGGCCGAGGGTGAGACAGATGAGGGCGCAGACGGCGGCGAGGCCGCGCGTGAGCCGCAGGATGGATGAATGCATTGGTTCAGGTCTCCGTGAGCAGCGAGAGTCGATGGAATTGCCCTGAATACTAGCGGCCCTTTCATTATAGCAGTCAAGCAGCGCCGTGCCCAACACCCGCCGCCGCCGTTCGACAGCGGGAGGCGAAGAAAAAGCCCCTGCCAGGGGGCGGGGCTATTGAAAGCGGATTGCAAACATAACTTCTATTTGCGCGGTAGGTTTTTGGATTCGCGGGCGGCTAGCTTGTCGGCCCAGGTGGTGCCGATGCTTGGCTGCGGCGGCGTCGCCGTGGGATTGGCGCCGCCGCCGTTGGGCTGGTTGCCTCCCGCTTGTGGCGATGACGATGCTGATTTCTGGCTTGTTGCTTGTTCCATCGGTAGTTACGTGCCCGCCTATGCATGGCTGACTAAGTTAGCAAACTCACTATGCATTCCCTACTGTCCGTAAGTATCCAATTCCTAAGTTCCGGCGCGTTCTTTGGCGAGGGTGTTTTCGGGGTCTAGTTTTAGGACTTCGGCGAATTCGGTGCGAGATTCTTCGGTTTTGCCGAGGGTTTCCAGGGTGAGGGCCAGGTTGAGGCGGGCGTCGAGGTATTTGGAGTTGATTTCCAGGGCGCGGCGGAGGTGCTGGGCGGCGACAATGGGCTGGCCGTCGGCGTTGCAGGCGATAGCGAGCTGGTTGTGGACGTCGGCGTAGCGGTCGTTGAGGGCGAGGGCTTTCTCGTATTCCTGGATGGCCTGGGAGTACATGCCGCGCCGGTAGAGATCGGTGCCGAGGCCGACGTGGTAGGCGATATCGTCGACGTCGGAATCGGCAATCTGCTCGAAGAGCGCGACGGCCTCGGGAACGTCGCCGGCGTCGTAGAGCTTCACGGCCTGGGCGTATTTGGGGGTTTTGAAGCCAGGGTCGATTTCGGCGGCCTGCTGGATATGGCGGAAGCCGGCGGGAACGTCGCCGCGCTCCATCTCGGAGATCCCGGCGAACAGATGGGCTTTGGCGAAGCGGGGGTTGATTTGCAGCGCCTGGGTGAACGCTCCCGCCGCCTCGCCCTGGTCGTTGAGCTTGCGGCAGGCGCGGCCGTAATGGAGGTGGAGGTCGGCGTACTCGCCGTTGAGCTCGAGCGCGTGACGCAGTGCGTCTCGGGCCTTCTCGTAGGAGTGCTTTTCCAGCGAGGCGACGCCGAGGTTGGCGTAGGATTCGGAGATATAGAAGCGCGACAGACGCTGCGACATCGGGTCGGCGTCGCCGCCTTCGGCGACCTCGGAAAGCTCCTCGATCGCCTGCTCGTACAAGCCTTGATCGAAGAAGCGGAGGCCGCGATCATAGCGCTCATTGCGCCCGAAGCCGAACATACGACCTAGCATTGACATCGGAGAACCTCACGCGCGTAGCAGAGTTTTGTGTGTATGCCGGCGCTGAGAAAGAGGTGGAAAGAATTGCGGGTGAGCGGCGGCAGTGGGCGGATTGTACCTCAAGGCTGAGAGAGCTATCCGGCGCTTTCCGGGCACCTTCCTACCTATCCGTCACGCGCGGCGCGTGCCACCTTCCCTGAAGGGAAGGACTTAGATCAAGTTAGCGGAGTGCTTCAACTTGTCTTTTCCTGTA
>CAXSEA010000320.1:0-3346 GCA_964235675.1 uncultured Armatimonadales bacterium
AATGAGAAAAATGGCCCAGCGGCCAAAGAGCGATTCTGAAAACGCCTTTGCGCTTGCGTCCCGCTGCATTTGCGCCGCATAATTCTATCTGGCAAACTTATGGCGCAAGAACAACCTCGACTCCATATTGATTTTAAAGGCGAGCTGCTGAAAAGGGTGACGCAGCGTTATCCTAGCTTCGACGTCGAAGCGGTGGAGCTTGCTATGCTGCTCAAGCATGTGTCCGAAGGGATCAGCGCCGAGTTCGAGAGCCAGCTTGCCGAGCGGCGCATTTCCGAGGGGAAGTTTTACGTGATCGCGTACCTGCACCTGGAGCATCTAGTCGGGCGCGACGCTCCGATTCCGTCGGCGATTGCCGCGCATCTTGGAGTGACCCGCGCGACTGTCACCGGCCTCCTGGATGGATTGGAGCGCGACGGCTATATCGAGCGCCGACACAGCCTCACCGACCGCCGCTCGCTGGTGATCGGCCTCACCGAGCGGGCGCAGGCATTTATGGACGAGTTTATCCCCGCGTCGGGCTGCTGCATGGACACTCTCACCGACGCGCTGACCGGCCCCGAGCGTGCGACTCTGCGCCGTCTGCTGGCCAAGGTCGAAACTAAGCTAAAGGTTTCGAATGGAATGGGCGAGAATTGCCCTCGTCCCGTAACAGAGTCCGCCATCGCCGTGCCGTAGGTAGAATGTTAGGCATTATGGATGCAATCGCCCCCGGCCACGCCAAATCCTCTTCCACCTGCGCGGTGATCGGCTCCGGGCCGAACGGATTGGCCGGGGCAGTGCGCATGGCGCAGGCGGGGTACGCGGTGACAGTGTACGAGGCGCAGGAGCAGCCGGGCGGCGGATGTGTCTCGCTGCCGCTGACTCTGCCAGGGTATATTCACGACCACTGTTCGGCGATTCATCCCCTTGGCATCGGCTCCGGCTATTTTCGCACGCTGCCGCTCGCGGAGCACGGCCTGGAGTGGATTCAGCCCGACGCTCCCCTTGCCCATCCGCTCGACGACGGCACCGCCGCGGTTTTGCACCGCTCTATCGCCGCCACGGGGTACACGCTCGGCGATGACGCCAACGCCTACGCCCGTCTATTCACGCCTATTGTGCCCCGCGACTGGTCGGAAACGGCTGACGCCATGCTGCACCCTGTTTTGGCGGCGAAGCACCCGTTTGGGCTGGCTCGATTCGGCTTGCCCGCGCTGCTTTCCGCGCGCGCTTTGGCCGAGCGCTGCTTCCGGGGAGAGCACGCCCGCGCCTTGTTCGCCGGATGCGCCGCTCACTCGTTTCTGCCGCTGGAAGAGTCTCCCAGCGCCGCCTTCGGGATCGCGCTGATGGTGCTCGGGCATGCGGTCGGCTGGCCGCTGCCGCTCGGCGGCTCGCAGAAGATCGCCGACAGCTTGATCGGCGTCCTGCGGACATACGGCGGCGAGGTAGTCACCGGGCGCAAAATCGAAGATGTCGCGGAACTGGACGGCTTCGACGTCGTCCTCGCCGATATCGGCGCGAAGAATCTGCTGCAGCTCGCCGGAAATCGCTTGCCCTCGCTTTACAAGTCTCAGCTGGAAGCGTTCCAGCCCGGACCCGGCGTGTTCAAGATGGACTACGCCATCGACGGCCCCATTCCCTGGAAAGCCAAGGAGTGCCTGCTGGCCGGGACGGTGCACCTCGGCGGCACGTTCGACGAGATCGCCGCCTCGGAAGCGGCGGTGGCGCGCGGGGAGCATTCCAGTAATCCCTATATTCTGCTCGCCCAGCAAAGCTTGTTCGACCCCACCCGCGCGCCGGCGGGCAAGCACACGGTCTGGGCCTACTGCCACGTGCCGCAGTACTCCAATGAAGATCAAAGCGAGACGATTACCCGCCAAATCGAGCGGTTCGCGCCGGGATTCTCCAGCCGAATCATCGCGCAACGCAAAACCACCCCGTGGGAGTTCGAGGCGCGCAACGCCACCCTGCCCGGCGGAGACATCTCCGGGGGCGCGTACACATTGCGCCAGCTCTTCACCCGCCCGGCGATCCAGCCTAACCCGTGGGCGACCGGAGTGCCGAATTTGTACCTCTGCTCGGCCTCGACGCCCCCCGGCGGCGGGGTCCATGGATTGTGCGGCTACTACGCCGCGCAGACCGCATTGGGCCAGTTGCTCAGTTTATAAGCCTCTATTGCCCGTCTATGGCACTTAATGAGGTACAACCACAGAATGTCATCGGCCTTTTACAAGTCGGTCTGGAACGAGCTTCCCAAGACCGCCCCCTTTGAGCATCCCAAGGACGCCACCGCGCTCTACAATACGTACAACCATCTCGCGCCCGCGAAGCGTCCCCACACCGAGCTGCTGCCCAACCCGGTCGCCGGTAATCTCGACGATGCCGAAGTGGTTCTGCTCACCAAGTTCCCCCTGTACAACCCGCAGGAAAAAGAGGACTACGAAAATGTCGACGGCTACATGGACGCTTGCCGCAAAAGCATGACGTTCGAGAACGACGACTATCCGTTCTTTTTCTTGAACCCCGCTTTCTCCGAGACCTTCGCCTTCCAATGGTGGCAGCCCAAGCTTGCTAAGCTGGTGGAAGACTGCGGCCTGGAGAATGTCGCCCGCAAAGTGATGACGATCTCTTACTTCCCCTATCACATGGAATCATTCATGTCGAACAAGGAGATCCTCTACACGCAAAAGAGCTTCTGCTTCGGCCTCGCCCAGGAAGCGCGTGCCAAAGGCAAAAAGATCGTCCTCCTCTCGTACAAAAAAGAGTGGAGCACCCTGATGCCGTTCCAAGCGCCGATTACCCTCACCACCGACCGCAATATGACCATCACCCCCACCAGTATCGCCGGCGAGCGCTACCCGGAGCTGGTGAAAGCGATTAAGGGCGAGGAGTAGGAACTCCAGAGCGCTCGGGCCGCGCGGCCTTTTTTCACACGGCTCAGTGCTGACGCACTGAGCCGATATTTTTTATGATGCGCCCAGATCGCTTTGCCATGCGCCAATTATTAACTTTGGAATTTTGCCTTAGCAAAAATCCAATGAGAAAAAAGGCCGCGCGGCCTGAGCGCTCCGGAAACTCTATGGCGGAGGCGGATGGGAATCGAACCCACCACTCGCTTTACCGGCGAGACACCGGTTTTGAAGACCGGGAGGGCCACCAGACCCCGAACGCCTCCAGGAGAAGGCCAGTATACCGCGCCGCATTATGGCTTGCGGCAGGGTTGATGCTGACTTGTTTTGTGTTCCCCATTGCCTGCTCCGCCCGAGAGCTGACCGTAATTCTAGCCGACCATCTCAGCTATGCGATGGTTTCAGATAACGGCGTTGGGGTGCTGACACCGGAAGAGCGCCGGTGGGCGGCGGTC
>CAXSEA010000321.1:0-3269 GCA_964235675.1 uncultured Armatimonadales bacterium
CGCGCCAAGCAACGCGAATTCGGGATGGGCATTTTACATATACCTAACCTCAAGCAATGTCGCAGAACTTTCGTTTGTGGCTGGAGTAAATTCAGGCGGATGGTCGGTCAGCATGAACGGCTCAACCGTAAGCGTAGGCGCATGGCATCATGTGGCTATCACTAAGCAGGGGACTACATATCGGCTGTTTTTAGATGGGGCGCTCTCAGCTTCGCAAACCAGTTCGGCAACGATTCCGACCATATCTGCTCCCGTAATTATCGGCAACTTTCCGGGTGGTGGCGGGACGTTCCCCGGATACATTGATGAGATGCGGTTTACGGCGGGCGTGGCGCTCTACACGGCTGCCTTCACGCCTCCTACTGCGGCATTCGGCTCCGCGCAGGTGGATACGCTCGTGCCAACGGCCTCAATCATCTATACCGATTCAGGCACCACCACGCTGGTCAACCCCGGCTCTGCGATCAGCGCAGCAGCCGTCGTCATACTCTAAGGACAATCATCATGGCCTACCGCATCGACCAATCTGGAAACAAAACGCAGTCGCCGCTCACCGCCGCCGAGACGACCGCCTACAAGAGCTTCGCTGCATCGCCGCTCGGGGCGTCGTTCGTCGCAGGGATCAGCGACGCCGCGCAGCTCGCCGGGGTGTTGAACGCGCCGCGCAGTGTCGGCAACCCGCAGCCGCAGGGCTTGGTACCGGCGGCGAGCCTCGCCAAGCAGGACGTCCTCACGGCGCTCACCGGCATCGTGTTCGCGCTCAACGAGCAGGCCAGCCCGAGCGTTCAGGCGTACCGCGACCTGGAGAACTCCGTGCAAGGCAATCCCGCCGATCCGATTGCTTTGTCCACGCTCCAGCCGTACATCGCCGCCGCAATAGCCTCGAAAGCGATCACGCAGACTCAGGTGGACGCGCTCACCGGGATGCCCGATCCGGCTTATGCTGCCAGTGTGGAGTTCGGGCCGCTGGCCGCGCTGGTGTTCGGAAGTTGGCTGGTGGTGGAAACGTCGGATGCAACCGCGCTGCTCAGCGCATAGAAAGAAGAAACCAATGACATCTATCGAAACGACCAACGAGTCCCGTCCCGCCAGCGCGCCGTGCTCACATCAGAACATCGACTACAGCATTGACACCCACGAAAAGTACGGCGAGCGCTCCGAAACGGTAAGGCTCACCGCTTCGTGTAAGGATTGCCAGATGCCTCACGACATCGACCCGAAGAGTATCGCCGTCGTCAACGTGGAGGGCGTGGATCGTCTCAGCTTCAAGATTACGCCGAAAGGCTAGACCGAATAATCCACCGCGTTTCGCCACCTCGCCGACATGGCCAGGCGGCTTTTTTGTCGCCTTGCCGAAGCGCTCGAAAATCAACCATGCCCGATCAAACCCTCAGCCTGCTCTTCTATCGCGGCAATGGCATCGCCTTTTGGCTTGTGCGGCTCGGATGCTGGCAGCCGCTCGGCGATGCGTTCGGGCTCATTCCCGGCCACGCCGCCGTGCGGATCGGCGGAAGCGTCTATGAGGCCGTCTCCAAAGGCGTCCGGCGGGAGTGCTACAGCGCGGCGGCCGGGCGAAGCGACTTGCTCCGAGAGATCGTCATGCCGGCCCGCACCGACGCTCAGATCGCCGCCGCGCTCATCTACGCGGAGAGTTGTCTTGGCGAGAGGTATTCCTGGCACGATATCGCGATCACCGCTTTCCAGTTTTTAGCGCCGATAGTGGCCGCTCGATATCCGAAAGCCTTTCGGCAAAGCAAGCGGGGCACGATCTGCTCGCTTTTCGCCCTGCTCACCGTAGCGACCGCCGGCTGCCGCATCCATCCCTGCATCTCGCCGGCGACGACACCCGCCGAGCTGATGGAGCGCGCGGAAGATTACGTCTTTGCTCTCGACACCGAGGGCGCTGCTCCCACTACCGATTGCAAATGCTCATCCACGGAGGAAACCCAATGAAACTCTCTCAACTTTTCGCAAGGCCGGTTCACCTGATCGCGTCGATCGTCTTTGCCTTGTCGATTTCCGGCATGACGACCATGCAGCGCGTCGATGCCCAAGGAGCGACCACTCCAACGACATCGACATCGACATCTACGGCGACTGCGACTATCACGCCGCAGAACCTTGCGCCGATCACCTACACGGCCACAGGCGCGACGGCTACCGACGGAACGGCGCTCCTGACGTTCAAGTTCACGAACCCCAATCCGCCGAGCACCACGACTCCCACGCTGCTCAGCCTCTTAACTTCGGCTCCGAACGGAATCACTTACACGATCTCGCTCCCGGCGCCGCCGATCAGCACCGTGATGACGTGCCCTGCGGTCACCTTTCAGCTGATCGCGCCGACAGCCACATCTCCCGGCATCGGCGCTCCGGCCACGGCTCAGACGGGCGTTTCCGTGTCTGGAAGCACCGCCACCGTGACGCCGGTCGATCCGAACACCGGCGCGGCCAAGAAGCTCGATGGAGGGGGTTACTACACCTTTAACGCCGCCGAGTTTCCCTACTTGCCTCCTACCGGCACACCCGCTGTCAGCAGCGCAAGTAGCAGCAGCGCTGCCAGCTCTCACTAAGAGGCTGCGGCTTTATCCGAACATGTCCACTTACGCGCTCAGCACGCTCCTTGATCTCGATCCAGGGTTTAACGCGGCCTACCAAACCGTCACCTCCGTCGGCTCCAACAATCAGAGCGACCCGGCAAATTGCGACGCTGAAGGAGCGCTGGGGCCGACGAACATCGCTTACGACCAGGCGGTAGCGGCGGGTACTACGCCGCTGCCGATCTGGTATGCCGATTCGCAAAAGACATTTCCGCGCGCCATTCGTAAGATGGCTCAGCTGAACGATTTCAGCTTGTGGCCGCTCTACGCGCCGCAGTGGAAATGGATCGAGACGCACGATCTCACCACGAGCTACGACCCGCTGCACGGCTCGGAAATCCTGCTGCAGGAGCTGTCTCGCTGCCTGGTCACGCTGACAGACTTGGACGTGGAGCCGACGCCGGGTTTTCGCGCCGATCTGCTGGCATACCTGAACACCTGGTGCGCGTGGCGCTTCGGCGCGCCGCAGTGGCAGCAGGACATGGCGAGCTTCTCCGAATACTTCGGCTACGGTCACCGCCGCGGACTGCTCGGTCAGACCATCGAGAACATGCGCCGCGTGACTGGAAATCCGACGCTGTATGCTCCCCAGCTCGCCGACGTCCTCACGGCTCTAGGGCAGCACGTTCCGGCGCTTCCGACGGACACTTCCGGCGCTGGACTGCTGAA
>CAXSEA010000322.1:0-3241 GCA_964235675.1 uncultured Armatimonadales bacterium
CGCCGACGGTTAAGTTCCGCGCCAGCCCCTGCGTTCCGGTGGCGCAGAACGTGCAGGCCATCGGGCAGCCCGCCTGGCTCGACAAGCAAACCGAGACCCGGCGCTCGTCCGGCATCAGCACGCTTTCAATCTGAAGATTGTCGCCCGCCGCGCGGGTCTCGCAAACGATTTTGACCGTGCCGTCGATGCTGTCGCGCTGCTCTTGGACCAGCGACATCGGCGCGAGGGCGAACTGCTCCGCCAAATCGCCGCGCAGCGTAACCGGCAGATCGGTCATCGCGCCGAACGTCGCGTTCGCGCCGCCGCCCTGCCCCGGTATCGCCCTCCGGTAAAGCCACTCGGATACCTGCTTGCCTCGGTAGGCCGGCAGGCCGAGCTTTTCCAGGTGCAGCTTGATCTCTTCAGTTGTCTCGCCGACAAGTTGTATCACGTATTTTCGGAGACGCTCGGGCCGCTGGGCTTTTTTTGCGCTGAAAAGCCCAGGGCGGCTTTTCAGAGAATGTTAGTCAAGGCCGGTTATCTGGGCGGCGGCATTGAGAAAAGCGGCGTATTCATCCGCGCCGTATAATGCAAACACGATTCGGCGCAGATTTGTGCCGGGATGATCGGCGCAATAATTCGCGGCGGACTGCACGGCGATAACTGCGGCCTGGTCGATCGGGTAGCGGTATACCCCCGTGGAAATCGAGCAGAACGCGATGCTCTCCAGTTTAAGGTCGTCCGCTGCTTGCAGCGAGCTAGCGTAGCAGGCGGCAAGCAGCTCCGCTTCGCCGCGAGCGCCGCCGTTCCAGACCGGCCCGGCGACATGGATCACTCGTTTTTGCGGCAGCCGGTAAGCCCCGGTGACCACCGGGCGACCGGTTTTGGCCCCATGGGGCGCGATTCGGCGCAGCTCCGCCATCATGTCCGGCCCCGCCTCGCGGTGGATGCGGCCGTCGATTCCGCCGCCGCCTTGCATGGAGGTGTTAGCCGCGTTGACAATCACGTCTACGACCTGCTCCGTCACGCTTCCGCGCGCGATTTCTATTTCCGTCGGGCCGAATCGCAAAATCATATGCGTCTAATAGTATACCCGCCGCGCCTAGTACGGCCCGCGAATCGCGGACGCGACGGATTCCGAGTAAAAGCGGGCGAGCTGCTCGTGAGAAGCGGCGGAAAGCGGAGCCAAGTCGGCGGCGGCGGCGTTCACGCGGGCCATCTCCGGGCTTTTCGCTCCTGGAATGATCGTGGTGACGGCGTCGAAGTCCAGGCACCAGCGGAGCGCGACCTGCGCCATGCTGGGCTGGGACGATGCATCCGCGCCGGTCATTTCCTTAACTTGGTCTGCCAGCTGGACGCCCAGCTCGAACGGCAGCCCGGCGAATGTTTCGCCGACGTTGAACGCCTCGCCGTCGCGGTTGTAGCTGCGATGATCCTGCGGCGCGAAATGAGTCTGCGCGGTCATTTTGCCCGAAAGAAGTCCGCTAGCGAGGGGCAGGCGGACGATAATCGCCACCTGCTTGGCAAAAGCCGCATCGAAGAGCGTGGCAATCGGCTTTTGGCGAAAAATATTAAAGATAATCTGGAGCGACGACAAGCCGTCTACCCCGAGGCAGAGATCGGCCTCGGCCATCGACTCCACGCTTGCGCCGAACGCCTTAATTTTGCCCTCCGCTTTGAGCGCGCGCAGTGTCTCGAATACGTCGCCGCGCTGAAGCTGCTCGGTGGGAATGCAGTGCAGTTGTGTCAGGTCGAGGGCTTCCACGCCAAGCCGCTGCAAGGACGCTTCGGTATGCGCGCGCATTGCTTGGGAGGTGTAGTTGGCGTCGCCGCCCGGCTCCGAAAAACGCCCGAGCTTGGTGGCGACGAACAATCCTTTCGAGCGGCCGGATTCCTTGAGGAACTGGCCGATCAGGGATTCGCTGCGTCCGCCGCCGTAGACGTCGGCGGTGTCGAAAAAGGTGACGCCGGCCTCCACGGCGGCATGCAGCGTGGCAATCGCCTGCTCGTCGCTGACTTCGCCCCAGTCGCCGCCGAACTGCCAGCATCCTGCGCCGACCTCCGAAACCTGCCTGCCCGTCTTGTTAAAATCGCGGTACTTCATCGTGTTCCCCTTTGGCGCTTATTATAGCTGGAGGGCGGTAACGCTTGATCGGACATAATGAACGCTTATGAGCGATATGATCGACGTGATCGGTGATTTGCATGGCTGCGTTCCCACTCTGCGCCACTTGTGCGACCGGCTGGGTTATGACGGCGAGTATGACCATCCGCGCGGACGGAAACTGGCGTTCGTCGGGGATTTGTCGGACCGGGGGCCGGACAACGTCGGCGCGTTTCGGCTGGTGATGAAACTGGTGGAGTCGGGACGCGCTTGGAACGTCCTCGGCAACCACGACAACGGCATGCTGCGCGCTCTCACCGGCGAGTATACGAATCTTGAAGGGAGCTTGCAGGAAACGCTCAATCAAATCGACGTGCAGCCGGACGCCGACGCGTTAAAAGCGCACCTGCGGCATTTCCTCGCGGGCACTCCGCTGCTGCTGCACCTCGACGGCGGGCGGCTGATTCTCGCGCATGCGGGCGTGGAAGAAGCGATGCTGCGGCGTCCGCTCGATGCCGAATCCCGTCGCTTCATTCTAAACGGCGACGCTTACGGACGCTCCCCGGAAGGCAAAACCCTGCGCCGCGACTGGGCGGAGAACTATCACGGCGCGGCGTTCATCGTCTACGGCCATACGCCGCAGGACGAGCCGCAGGTGAGAAGCAACAGCGCCAATATCGACACCGGCGCGGCGCGCGGCCATCTCCTGACGGCGCTGCGCTGGCCGGAGCGGGAGATCGTCTCCGAGCGCGCGAACCCGCCGAGCCCATGAGGTGACGCAGTTACCGGCAACGGATAGCGGCATTGTGCCGGCGCACACTGGCAGAGATGATCTCGCCGGTTTTGTGGCGCATGTCGGGCGGATAGTGGCGTGACCGGATTGAGACGTATCCGCCGCTCGCAATTCCATGAACGCGCCGCCTAGTGAGTAATCTGCCCCATGCCGAAGCAAGCGTCTTGCGGCAGACGGCGACTAGAACAGCGCACGCCGAGGCGTACAAGGCGAGTGCCACGCGAATGGCTCTGACCCGGTCGGCGGCAAGCTGCCCGACGGTGACGCGCGGGGAGATAAGAGCGCTCGCTAGCTGGGGGCGAACTCGTCCGGCAAGCGCATCGGCTGATAATAGGTACGGCGATGATGGCTGCGGCAGCGAGACA
>CAXSEA010000323.1:0-3232 GCA_964235675.1 uncultured Armatimonadales bacterium
GTAGACTTTTCCTTCCCGACCGGGAAGGTGTCACGAAGTGACGGATGGGTTCCGCGTGTGCCACAATCACCGCACAAAAGCAGTGCTCGCAACCATTCTCGACAACTACAAACCGGCCGGACCCGCTGCCGTCGCCATCGGCGTCTTCGACGGCGTCCATCTCGGCCATCAGGCCGTACTGCGCGGGATGCGCGTCCGTGCCGACGAGCAGGGCCTTGTCGCGCTCGGCCTGACATTCGACCCGCATCCTGCCGCCTATCTCGCGCCGGAGCGCGCCCCGGCGCTGCTCAGCTCACTCAGCCAGCGCACCGAATGGATGGTTGCGCCGGGGCTCGCGGCGAGCGCGGTCATCGCGCCGTTCGACGAATCCTTCGCGGCATTGTCGGCGCGGCAGTTCGTGGAAGATGTCCTTGTCAAGCGCCTGAGCGCCCGCGAGGTCTGGGTCGGCGCGGACTTCCGGTTCGGGCGCGGACGGCAGGGCGGGGTGATGGAGCTGGAATCGATGGGCGAGCAGTTCGGCTTCAGCGTCAATGTCGCGCGCACCGTCGCCTCCGGCGGCGAGCGCATCAGTAGCAGCTGGGCGAGAACTCTGGTCGAGCGCGGCGAAATGGAAAGCGTCGCGCCTCTGCTCGGCAGGCCGTTCACCCTGCGCGGCGTGGTCGTGCATGGCAAGCAGCTCGGACGCACCATCGGCTACCCCACCGCCAACCTCCAGCCCGACGAGCCCTTGCAGCTTCTTCCCTCAAACGGAGTCTACGCCGCCTGGGCAAGCTTCGGCGGGGCAGGGGGCAGCCGCCACACCGCTAGCCAGCTGATTCCAGCGGCGGTCTCGGTCGGCACCAACCCAACCACGGACGGCATCAATACAACCCGGAAAGTTGAAGCGTTTCTACTTGAGGGCTTCGACGCCGATGTCTACGGCCAGCCTATCGATTTGCGCTTCGTTCGACGCATCCGCGAGGAACTGCACTTCGATAGCTTAGACGCTTTGATCGAGCGAATGGCGGGCGATGTCCGCCAAATCGAAGAGATCCTGAACGCCCCGCCGACTCCCGCGCGCATCAAGATGCAATCCCAGACTGCCGGAGCCTGAATTAATCAAGATGCCGGAAGATACCAGACAGCAATTTGAAAAATGGCAGCGCCTCCTGGTGATCGCCTCCACCCTTCTGGTGCTAATGCTGCTCGTCGCCGGCCTAATCCGTGTGGGGTTGTACATCCACCACACCCTCCTGCTCTTCAGTCTCAGCGCTCTGCTCGCCTACGCGCTCGATCCGCTTGTCGAAGGCATCCGCCGCCTTCCCGGTAAGCGCAGTCCGCGGGACGCGCACAGCGTCGCTCCCGAAGACGGCAACACCGCGCAAGGCCTGCGATTCGCTCCCCGCCGCGCGCCCATCCAGCTGATGCCGCGCGGCATGGCAATTTTCGTCGTTTTTACGGTTCTGCTGGGATTGATCGGGTTCGGCATCTACGGACTCAGCCGCCCCTTGGCAAGCCAGGTGAAGTCGCTCAGTGACAAGCGTCAGCTGCAAGCCTACAAGCAGCGCGCCGACATCTTTCTCCAGCATACCGATACTCGCCTGGACGGGATGGGAGTCCACTCGCATTTCGACGACTACCTGCGCGACCCTTCCACCATCCCCGACAGCGTCAAGGCGGGCGCAGTCGGCGCGGAGCAGCTCGCCGTCCCGGTTCTGCGGGCGTTCGCGGTGTCGCTGGGAGAAGCGGTTTTCGTCTTGCTGATTACGGTCTATTTCTTGGTCTATAGCCACGAGATGCGCCGCCGCCTCAACGACCATCTTCCCGCCAAGCTGCTGCGCCACGCCGAGATTTGGGAAGAGGACGTCAACCGCATCCTGGGCGGCTTTGTCCGAGGCCAGCTGATTATCGCCCTGGTGATGGGCGCATCCACGGCGCTGGGATGTTTGGCGCTGGGAATCCATATCTGGCTGCTGATCGGGATATTCGTCGCGTTCGCCTCGCTGATCCCCGTGTTCGGCCCCTACCTGGGCGGCATTCCGGCGATTATCGCGGCGATCATCGGCCCCACCCACCTGCACAGCCCCGTCGCGGCGGCCATCGCGGTCGCCGCGCTGTTTGTCATCATCAACGAGGCCGGCTCGAAAATCCTCTACCCGCGCCTGGTGGGGCACGCGATCGGCCTGCATTCCGTCCTGGTGCTGTTCGTGATTATCGCGGGCCTGGAAATCGACGGCATCACCGGAGTCCTCTTCGCCGCGCCCCTCACCGCTATCGGAATCGTCACCCTGGTCCACCTCTACCGCTTCTGGCTAGACCTCCCGGACTCGCTGCTCTCCGTCAGAAGCGCGGGGGCCGCCATTCACAACCGCAGAGTAGGCGACGCTGGGAATCCATCCGTTACTTCGTGACACCTTCCCTATAGACGATTTAGAAAAAGTCGCAAATCAAGGGGTAGTTCTGGTTCCCCTCCTTTTCCAAGGAGGGGCTAGTGGAGGTCCGCCACGCACAAAACGCCTCGCTAAACCCGACCTCCCCCAACCCCTCTTGGAAAAGGAGGGGAGTTCCAACACCTTTCTCTAAACCCTCTAAAGGGAAGGAAATATAAGATGGCGCTGAGTGTCAGCCGAGTGAGAACCCGGCTGTAGACTTTTCCTTCCCTACAGGGAAGGTGGCTTGAAGAGCCGGATGGGCTCTCAAATCCCCGGCGTCACCTTCTCCCCCAGCTTACGCGTCGTCGCCTTGATCCGCTTCACCCGTGACGGGTCGTTCATGCCGGTGCCCATCGACGCGATCTGCTGCTGCAAGTCGGCGGCGAGGTCGGTTTCGCCGAGGCGCTGCAGCTCTCGGGTCGCCGCGCCCAGCTTTTCGCGCGCCGACTCGATATCGCCCCGCTCCTCCGCCCGCTGCGCCTCGCGCTCGTAGCGGTACACCTTAAAGCGGTTCACATAATCCTGCACGTACTCGTTCACCTGGGACAGCAGGGAAGGATCGTCGATAAAACGCTCTTTGATCTGAACCGATGTCCGCTGCTCGGGCGCGTTCGGGCCGCTCGCGTCGTTCCAGGTTAGCGTGACGCTCGCCAATGGGTACTCCCCGGTCGGCATCAGCGCCGGGACGATCTGCAGCAGCAAAAGCGTGTTGCGGTCGGTCGGCAGATCGCCGATACGCGCCCGCAGCACGCCCGCGCCCGCGTCCATCTCGTCGAAAATAGTCATGCTGGGACTGACCATATAGACGTCCTGCACCACCG
>CAXSEA010000324.1:0-3218 GCA_964235675.1 uncultured Armatimonadales bacterium
GTTTTTCGTGTTGTCGCGCAGCGGGGGGACGTCCAGCGGCGCGTTCGTGTCCTGAAAATCGTGGGCGACATTCTGCCGAAAGTAGCTGATGCGCTTGCTGGCGGCGGGAGCGATAGAGTTGTTGATAATCAGGCCGAGCACCAGGACGCCGAATCCGAAGGCGATGACGGGCCGGAGCATCCGGTAAAAGGAGATGCCCGACGCGAACATCGCCACGGCCTCGCTGTCGCCGGAGAGCCGGGTAAAGGCGATAATCGCGGCGATCAGCGTCGCCATCGGAAACGCGAGCACCAGCTGAGGCGGCAGCGCCAGCCCGGCGATTTGCAGGACCAGCCCGACGGGAAAGCCTTCCGAGAGGTATTTAATCGCCAGCAGCAGCGGCCCGGCGGCGACCCAGATGAAACCGGCGAAACCGATGACGGCAGCTAGGAAAATCGGAATCAGCTCGGAGAGAATATGGCGGTCGAGCAATCTCATGACTCAGCGTCCCCGTTTTCGTCGTCGCTATCGTCGTCATCTTCATCAAAGACGCGGCGAGAATGCTGCGGGCCGCCGAGCAGGTCGGTGTCGTTGCCGAGATAGAATTGGCGGGCGATGGGATCGTCCCAGAGTGTCGCCGACGGCCCGTGCGTCTTGATCTCGCCGTCGGAGACCACATAGGCGCGGTCGGTAATCGCCAGCAGAGCGCTGACATTGTGGTCGGTAATCAGCACGCCGATGCCGCGCGCCTTGAGGCCGTTGATGACCGTGCGCAGATCGCCGATAGCGAGCGGGTCGACGCCGGTGAACGGCTCGTCCAGCAAAATAAACTGCGGCTCGGTGGCCAGAGCGCGGGCAATCTCCACCCGTCGACGCTCCCCGCCCGACAGCACCGCCGCCTGGCTGTGGCGACGCTCCTGCAAACCGAGATCGGTAAGCAGCGTTTCGAGACGCCTGTTCTGCTCCGCCTTGCCGATTCGCTTGCCTTCCCGGTCCAACGCGCCTTCCAGCACCAGCTGGATATTCTGCTCGGCGGTCAGACGGCGGAAAACCGAGTTCTCCTGCGCGAGATAGCCCAAACCCTTGCGCGCGCGGACATACATCGGTTCGCGGGTGATATCGCTGTCGTCGAGCAGCACCGTCCCCGACGTCGGCTTCACCAGGCCGACCATCATATAGAATGTCGTCGTCTTGCCCGCCCCGTTCGCGCCGACAATCCCGACGCTCTCCCCCTGCGAAACCGTCAGCGACACGCCGCGCACTACGGTGCGGCGACCATAGGTTTTGACTAAATTGTTAGCTTGTAGCTGGCTCATGTGTGAAAAGCTGCGCCGCAATTGGCTTGGCCTGGACAGACTCGACAGGAGGCTTCAGCGGCTACTTGGTAGACAAGCGCCGCCACGTCTTCGAGGCGGATTTTTACGGCGTGACTTGCTGAGGCAAGCTTGTTCTTTCGCTGAGGGAAATCCGCGAGGCGCTGGTTCAAATGAGATAGTAGCACTTCCCCGAAATGCGCTCCCGTTAAAGCCGCGGAAAGCGGGGCAGATCGCTTCGCCCCGCCGCCAAGACTCTTTCAATACCGCCTCAAGCACTGCTTTCGTTTCAAACCGGCTCACTGCCCTTTTGCACTCCGTTGTGGCCATGATCGTGGCAATGGCGGCTCTGGGGCAGGCGGCGCGTTCCGCGTTGGTATCCGGGCGGGGCTTGTTCGGCGGCCGGTCTCGGCGATCGCCGTGCGGGGCGTTCACGGATGCAGAGCGAGACGGCGGCGGAGTATTGCCAAGCCGCGTTTTTCGCGGCGTGAAATAAACTGGTTGAGCAGGGGATTGAATAGTTGCGGCGTGTCGCGGCTCCGCTTTCGCTGCGGCTGAGTTCCCCAACTGGGTTTGGGGACGGCTCGACGGGACGCGCGGAGCATTGGGCTAGTTGAGTAAATCGCTCCTCGAAAAGTTTTATTCCCCGTCCGGGAACCACTCTGCTTACCGATAAATTATGATGAGTATCATAATTTAGCGCCTGAGTTCCCGCGTTCAGCCATGCCTTATACGCCTACCCATAAAGAAAATACCCGGCGACGCATTGTCGAGGCTGCCGCCGCGAGCATCCGCAGGGAAGGACTTGCCGACGCCGGCGTAGCGTCGATCATGCATTCCGCCGGCCTGACTCACGGCGGCTTCTACTCGCATTTCGAGTCCAAAGACGAGCTTGTCCGCGAAACGCTGACGGAAGTGCAGCAGACAGGGCTAGCAAGATGGAAGCGTCTGGCCGAAGGCGACGGCGGCGAAACCGCGCCCGGCGGGATCGAGGCTATTATCCGCTGGTACCTCTCGCCCGAGCACCGCGATTATCCCGAGTCGGGATGCATGACCTCCTGCGTGATCGCCGACCTGCCCCGTTTGCAGGATGCGGCCCGCTCCGACTTCGCGGCATATCTGACGACTTTGGTGGATTATCTTTCGACGCTGCTCCCCGACGGCACGCTTGGCAGACGCGAAAGGGCGATGGCGCTCTACTCCGGGATGCTCGGCGCGCTGCAGCTTTCCCGCGCGACCAACGACGCATCGGTCTCGGACGAACTGTTGGCAGCAGGAATCGCGTCGGCCATTCGATTGACGCGGCTTTGACGAACAAAATTGGAGACATGAACATGACCGACAAAAAAGTGGCATTTATCACTGGCGGCAATCGCGGCATCGGGCTGGAAACGGCCCGTCAGCTTGGCGAGCAGGGCGTCGCCGTGATTATCGGCGCGCGGGATATCGCCAAGGGCGAAGCGGCGGCGGCGCAGCTGCGGGAGCAGGGCATCGACGCGTCCGCCATCCCGTACGACGCCGAAGACTCGAACTCGCCCCAAGAAGTCTCCCAATATTTTGAGGAGCACTTTGGCAAGCTGGATATCCTAATCAACAACGCCGGCGTTTTCAAAGAGCCTTCCTCCGGAAGCAAAGTAGCCGATCTCGCGCCGAACACGCTGCGGGCCACGTTCGACACCAACTTTTTCGCCGTCGTGTCGCTCACTCAAGCGCTCCTGCCGCTGATCGCGAAATCGGACGCCGGGCGCATCGTCAATCTTTCCAGCGTTCTCGGATCGCTCACCCTGCGCTCCGGCGAGAACGCGCCGCTCAAGGAAGCGGGCGCGTTCGCCTATGACGCCTCCAAAACCGCGCTGAACTCGTTCACCCTCCATCTCGCCAACGAGCTGGCGGGAACCTCAATCAAAGTGAACTCGGCGCACCCCG
>CAXSEA010000325.1:0-3163 GCA_964235675.1 uncultured Armatimonadales bacterium
GCCCCGACGTGAAACGTCGGGGCTGTTTGCTTAAGTAGGAGTGATTAGATTAGTGGAATGGATTCAATAATCGCAGTGGACGGCGCTGACTGCCGCTTCGCCGCCGGATTGGTCGAGGCGGCGCAGCTGGTCGAGGAAAGTGCCGAAGCGCGTCTTGGGATGATAGCCGATGCGAGCGGCGGCTGCTTCGGGGATGTTGGCGCTGGGTTTGCGGGCGATACCGAGGTTGTACTTTTCGACAAGCTGCCGGGAGCCAGGGAATATCCGCTCGCAGGCCGATGCCGGGTGGTCGGTCCAGCCCGCCATCTGCTCGTCGGTGTAGGAATCCACGCGCATGGCGTTGACAGTAAAGCCTTCGGGCTCCATCCCGGCGTCAAGCGGATTCTCCAGCGCCTGGGCGGCGGCGGCGATGCAGTCTAAAACATCCTCGCGGTCTACGCCGCCATACAACAGACGCGCGCCGTAGCGAAGATAATCGTCGCCCCAGGGAGTAAGATCGGCTGGGCGTACGGCGATATACCGCAGACCGTGATTGCGCCGGTTGTACTCGCAAAGCTCCTCGCCGACTCGTTTCGTGAAGCCGTATTTATCGTAGTGGTTGTGCCAGGACATCGACGAGAGAAAGACCATGCGGCTAATGCCGGCCGCTTGCGCCGCTTGCAGCATCCAGAAAGTGCCGTCCACGTTCAGCCGCCAGTAATCGATTCGGATTTTGCGCCCCAGTGGATGCCGTGCCAGACGGGAAGATGCACGATCATATCGCAGTCCGCCGCCGCGCGATCAAGGCCGATGCCTTGCTGGATATCGCCTTGCACGAACGGGATGCCCGCGAGGCAGAAATTGTCCGGCAGGCGGGTGACGTCGGTGAGAACCAGCTCGCGCCCCATCGCCTGAAAACGGGTGACGATACCTTTTCCAGTATTGCCGGACGCGCCGGTGATGAGAATTCGCACAAGTGCCTTTCGTGAGCGGTTTGGAGAATTGCTGCGTTTACTACTGTTTACGCGGGCCGGTCAGGGTGAGGGTGCCGTTGGCAATGCTGAGGGAGTGGACGGAGATCGGCAGCTTCGGCATTCCTAGGGCGAGAAGCTGGGCGGCGCGGTCGTCGATTTTGGCGTTGGAGACGACCGGCAGCGGCAGCAAGCCGACCTGCGCGGCGTCGCTGTGGAAGGCGACGTCGCCGGTATCGGTGGGAGCGAGCGTGCCCGCGACGGCCACCACTTTCTCGCCGCCGCCGACTTGAAGCTGCGCGGTCAGAACCATTTTATCGGGCGGAACGAACGCGACCAGAGCGGAATCGACTTTCGCGTGCCGCAAACGATCCATCACCGCCGGATTGGTCGCCAGCAGGGTGTTGATATCATCCTGGCGCAAATGAACGCTGAACTGCCGGTATGGGTCCGCCTCGCTTGACTTGACTCCCGCTGCGTTTTGCGGAAGTGCCGGAGTGGGGTCGAGCAGGGCCTTCTGCACCCGGCGCTCGGCGGCGGCCTGCTGAGCTTTGCCGGTCAGAACTTTGGCATGCGGCGCGGGCGCATGCGCGGCGAGGTAAATGACGGCCACTACCGCCAGGACGAATAAGAAGAAGATGGTTCCGAAGATGCGTCGGCACATAATGTGGCGCGCCGGGCTAGATGTCTTCCGTAAAGATGGCGTGGACGGCCTGCTCGGAACTGGCGGAGACCAGCGCGACCACTGAATCGCCTGCCTCAAAACGCAAATCGTCGGAGGGGAGCCGTCCGTTTTCGCCGCGCACCACTGAGATAATCAGCGCGTCGGCGGGCAAACTGAGCTGGCGGACGCTCTTGCCCAGAACAGGGGAGCGCTCGCTGACTGAGATCGCGACGACCTCGATATTGCCCTTTTTGAGCGCGCCCAGAGGGATGAGCTGGCCCGGCTCGATTTGCTGGTCGATGAGATTGAAGATCAGCGACGTGCTGGAAACGGTAGTGTCGATGCCGAGCTGCTGGAACAATTCCTCGTTGCTGGGATTATTCACGCGGGCGAGGGTGCGAGGCACATTGAACTCGCCTTTCGCCATCTGGCAGATCACGAGGTTGTCCTCGTCGTCGCCGGTGACGGCGACGATGCAGTCGGCGCGCCCAAATCCGGCTTCGGCCATGACGCGCACTTCGCAGCCGTCGCCCCAGAGGACCGTGTCGCCGAGCATCTCGTTAAGCGAGTAGGCGCGGCGCTTGTCTTTTTCCATCAGGAGGACTTCGTGCCCCTCCTGCTGCAGACGCTTGGTCAGATAGTAGCCGACTTTGCCGGCTCCGACGATAATCACATACATAAGGAATGCCTTGCTGCCGCGATGCAGTCGACTAAGACGGCCTCGCTAGTCGAGCTCTTCGCGGGTGCGGTGGTCGAGGGAGGTCAGGTAGGAGAGGACGCTCGCCTCGGTCGGCTCGCCGGTGATCGCCGCCGAGAAGAGGCCGGAGACCAGGCTTGTCGGGCAGATAGTCTCGATGCCGAGCGCGGTGTAGGCTTCGGCGCGGATCGGGTCGTACAAGCGGGTCATGACTTTGCCGACGTGGAAGACGTTTTTCGCGATCTGAGCGGCCATAATATTGGTGTTGTCGCCCTGCGTGACCGCGACAAAGGCATGGGCCGATTCGATTCCGGCTTTCTTCAGGACGTCTTGGTCGAGGCCGGCTCCGATGATTTTAGTGCCTTTAAACTTTGGTCCAAGCCTGCGGAACGCGTCGCTGCTGGCGTCGATGACCGTGACTGTGTGACCTTCGTTGCTCACATGCCGCGCCAGCGCGGAGCCGACGCGACCGCAGCCAAGTATAATGATGTTCATAGAAATTACCAGCAGTTAGATTACTGGATATTTCCGGGGCGTGTCAAGGTTGCGCTCGCTTTGGGTATCTATTGGTATTATTCTCAGCGCGCGTGATGCATCAGACGCCGCAAAGAATCGCCGAGAGCTAAAATTATGTCAAATCCAGCCATTATCGAAGAAACAACGTTGACTCTTCCCAGCCCCACCGAATGGGAGCGCTTGTTGCGGACAGGCGATTCCGGCGGACCGTATATTGTGATCGTCTATAACGACGACTGGCATACGTTCGACGAAGTTATTCTCCAGTTGCGCAAGGCGACTGGCTGCTCCATGCAAAAAGCGCAGGAAGTCGCGAACGAAGTGCACAACGCCGGG
>CAXSEA010000326.1:0-3160 GCA_964235675.1 uncultured Armatimonadales bacterium
TCACAGTTGAATCTATCCCATAAGCGCAACTGAGAGGATCGACTCGGCCATGCTTTGTCCCAGCGCTTCCGGTTCGTTTTCGTCGCCCGTTAAGCTCACTCTCGTAATCTTGCCGCTTTCGCCAGCCATCATCGCGTGCAGCGTAAATCGCCTCTCAGGCTGAGGGAAATTCGCCCAAGCGCCGATAGGAGTCGAGCAGCCGCCGCCCAGCGCCTGCAAATAGGCGCGCTCGGCGGTGGCGCAGTGGCCGGTGCGGACATTGTGGATCGTTTGCAGCACTTCCAAAACGTCGGCGCGGTCCTCGCGGCACTCGATCGCGAGCGCGCCCTGACCAGGGTCGGGGGTAAACCAGAGCGGGTCGAGATACTCCGCGATCACGCCCTCGCGCCCGATCCGCTTCAATCCGGCGGCGGCAAGAACAATCGCGTCGTACTCGCCCGCGCCCAGCTTTCGCAAGCGAGTATCGATATTGCCGCGTATCTCCAGCAGCCGCAAATCGGGCCGGCGCTCCGCCAGCAGCGCCCGCCGACGCACGCTGCCCGTACCCACCCGCGCGCCTTCGGGAAGATCGTCCAGCCGCGCTCCGACAAAAACGTCGCGGGGGTCCTCGCGGACGGGAATCGCGCCGAGAACCAGCCCGTCCGGCAGCGCGGCGGACAAATCCTTCATGGAATGGACGGCGAAATCCACCTCGCCCGCGAGCAGCGCCTCCTCGATCTCTTTAGCGAAAATCCCTTTTTCGGAATACGACGACAGAGGCACGTTCGCCGCCGCCGACCGGTCGCCCCGCGTGGAGATACGCACCAGATCGACTTCCAAGCCCGCATGCGCCCGCTTCAGCTCGCCCGCGACCCACTCGCTCTGCGCCAGCGCCAGCGCCGACGCCCGCGTTCCAAGGCGCAATTTAAGAGGCATCGCGCTTAAGCCGTGAGCCCAGCAGATGCCAGCCTACCGGCAACAACGCCGCCGCAAGCGCGCACTTCAAAGCGTCGCCGATCAAAAATGGCGCAACCCCCAGCAGCAGCGCATGTCCGACACTCCCCACAAACCGCGACAGCCACGCAACTCCGCAGGCATACGTGACAGCCGAACCGCAGGCCATCATCAGCGCGGTCGTCAGCGGTTTTCTATCCCAGCCCCGCTCCGCCAGCCACCCCACGACCGCCGCCGAAACGACAAACCCCGCCAAGTATCCGTAGCTCGCCGCGCCCGCCGCCGACGCGTACACTGGCAGTCCCAGGCTGCCTTCCAGCAGGTAAAGCAAAACCGTCGCCGCCCCCAGCCGAGGCCCAAGCAGCGCGCCGGTAAGCAGCACCCCAAACGTCTGGCCGGTAATCGGCACCGGCGTAAACGGCAGATGCAGCTGCGCATGCGCGGTCAAACCGATCATCAGGCTGAATGCCACGGCGAGGACGACGCTCCGGGCCAGCCAGAGCGCGGGCGAGCGGGCAGGGGAGGCCTGCGGCCAAAGAATCTGCGAGACGGTGGGCGAAAGCGCGCGATCTGTCATGCCGCCGATTATACCTGCGCCCGCCGCTGGGCTTGCTTCTCGCTAACAAGCAGCAAACGCTCTACTGAATGCCAAGAAGCAAGCCCGCCCTGACGCTCCACTGAACAACGATATGCGGATATCGAGAACCGCGCACTATAATAAGCGCAATTAACGCCTTGATTCGACTACAGCCTATAAAGCAAGCGCGGCAGACAGCCGCCTCACAATCTTTTTACCCTGAGCTTTCGCAACTTCCACGAACATTCAGTGTCATGCCAACCATGAAAGCGCTCCCAACACATTCCAATCCGCTCTCGCTCTGGGCTTCGCTGCTCCTGGCGATCTGCGCGGCGAGTCTGCTGCTGACCGGCTGCGGTCAAAGCGGTACCAGCGCCGGCACCGGCAGCTCTTCCCCCGGCTCGCCAAGCTCCGCCTCCGGCCCAACGTTCAACCTAATAGCCGGCTCGGAATGCCGCGCCCTCCAGCCGCTGTTCGACCAATTCGCCCACGACCATAACGCCACCCTCAACGTCCAGTACGAAGGCTCGCTCGACATCAGCCAGGAGCTGCAAGCCGCCGACACCCCAACCGCCGACGCCTACCTGCCCTCCAACAGCCTCTGGCTCAACCTCGGCGACACGCATCACCGCGTGAAGGACGCCAAAAGCATCGCCCGCACCTACGTCGTCTTCGGCGTGAAGCGCTCCATCGCCCAGCGCCTCGGCTGGATCGGCAAGCCCGTCACAGTAGCCGAAATTCTGCAAGCCGCCCAGGCGGGCAAGCTCCGTTATATGATGACCTCCGCCACCCAGTCCAACTCCGGCGCGTCGGCCTACTTCGGCTATCTCTACGCCTTCGCCGGTCATCCCGAAACCCTGAAAGCCTCCGACCTGAGCCGCCCCGATGTCCAGCGCAAAATCAAAGCCATCCTCGGCACCGTGAATCGCTCCGCCGGCTCGTCGGGCTTTCTGCAAGACCTGTTCCTGAGCAAGTACGACGACTACGACGGCATGGTCAACTACGAATCCGTCATCATCGACACCAACCAGAAGCTTGTTCAGCAGGGACGCGAGCCGCTCCAAGTCATCTACCCGCAGGACGGCCTCGCTATCGCCGACTACCCCCTCGGCTACATCGACCACGGCGACCCCGCCAAAGCCAAGCTCTTTCAAGCATTACAGACTTATCTGCTCTCCCAACCAGCCCAGCAGCAAATCGCCGCCCTCGGCTGGCGCACCAGCCCCATCGGCATGCAGATCGCCAAAGCCGATCCCGCCGTCTTTAACCCGGCCTGGGGCATCGACACGACACGCGTCTTCTCCCCTATCAAATTCCCCGACGCCTCAGTCATTCGCCTCGGCCTTGATCTTTATCAGACCACATTTCGCAAGCCGTCCTTCACCATCTACTGCCTCGACTATTCCGGCAGCATGGGCGGCAACGGCGGCTCCGACCAGCTCAAATCCGGCATGCGTCAACTCCTCGACCAGGACCAGGCCCGTCAGTCTCTCCTGCAAGCCTCAGCCCGCGACATCAGCATCGTCATCCCGTTCAGCGACCACGATCTCGACGAATGGCGAGTCGACGGCAGCAACCCCGATGCTCTCCAATCTCTCTGGGCCAAAATCGACGCTCTCCAGCCCGACGGCAGTACCAACTTCTACGGCG
>CAXSEA010000327.1:0-3090 GCA_964235675.1 uncultured Armatimonadales bacterium
GACGACGCGCCGATATCGAGCCCGACCGGGGCATGTAGCCGCGTGCCGAGCAGAACGCGCGTATCGATGCCCTCGCCGCGTAGATCGTCGTCCAGCGTATGCCAGCGCTTGCGCGAGCCGAGCACCCCGACATAGAAAGCGTCGCTGCGCGCCGCCAAATCTAGCAGCTCACGGTCAAGCAGATAGTTGTGCGTCATCAGTATGACCGCCGTCCGCACGTCGATTTTGACATGCCGCTCGAGCGTATCCGGCCGAGCGTGCGCAATTTGCACTCCCTCCCCGTAGCGGGCAACATCGGCGTAGGCCGCGCGATGGTCGGCGATGGTGACGCGCCAGCCTAGAATTTCTCGCGCCAGACGTGCCAGCGGCAAGGAATCCGGCCCGCCGCCGCACAACAGCAGATGCGGCGGCGGCTGGATTGTTTCGAGAAACGCGTCTACTCCATTTTCATAAGTTTGATTCATATGATCTATATGAACGATCATATGCTCTGCATACGGCTTGTCGTCCCGTCGGTAAATCGTTAGAAGAGAGCCGGACTCGTTCGAGCGCGATAGCCGCAGCGGCAAAGCAATCGCATCGGGGTTTTCGCCGATCAACTGCTCGACCAATATCTCGATAATTCCGCTACATCCCGTTCCCAAGCCCAGCAGCAGCTCGCCTTCGGCATCCACATCGTTTAAAGTGTCATAAACCAGGACGCGCGGCTCGCCCGTGGCGATGACCTGCTGCCCATGCTCGGCGACATCCGCTTCCAAGCACCCGCCGCTGACGCAGCCGGCGACGATCTTGCCGTCGGCGCTGACCAGCATCCGCGCGCCCGCCTGGCGGTACGACGAACCTTCGACGCGCACCACCGTGGCCAGCGCGCAGGGCGCGCCTAGGCATTGGTAAGCGGCTGCAATTTCTTCAAGCTCTTTCACGGGTTTGCTCTTGGGCCGCGTGGCCTTATCACAACTAACCGGCATTTAATAATAAGCGCGGGCAATTACGCTCGCCTCAACATTTCGATGCAGGGTATTTCGGGAATACCCTGGTTTCGTGCAGCGTTATCAATAATGTCTCGCCCTGTTTCCTCAAACTCTAAGCGCTTATAGAAACGAATGGCGTTTAAGTTGGTGATTGCAACATGAACGTAGACACTCTCGCTCTCGCCATGCCAATCAAACACTTTTTGCATCAGCAGGGTGCCCAAGTTCCGTCCTTGATATTCCGGGAGCACGTACAAAGCGCCCACATGCTTTTGCCCGTCGATTAAAGTCGGGAAAACGTAGCCGGCCAAGCTGTTTCCTGACCGAGCCACGTAGACGGCGCTCCCGGCGGTCGCTCCAGCAATAGCGCTTCTTATACGCGTTAAGCGCGGCTCGATCAGCTCGCCGCGAGGGCCGTCCAGGCGGTCTTTGATATAGTCCTTGGTAATACCGAGATCCGCATTGAGATAAGTCGCTAGCCACGTTTTGCGCTGCACGACGCGGATTGCCTTGGCGTCCGTGGCGGCGGCGTTCTCGATAATAAACCCGCTCTCCAACCGATGTGTTCCTTTTCGCGGCGTTGTTGCAAACTGCTGAACGCGGCTTACGCCATCAGCACCTTGTCCAAGGTAATGGGCAGTTCCCGGACCCGTACGCCCGTGGCGTGGTAGACGGCGTTGCACAGCGAGCCGACAATGCCCGTGATGCCTATTTCACCGATGCCTTTGATGCCGAGCGGGTTGATGTGCGGGTCGCGCTCATCGACGAAGATCACGTCGAGCGCGGGAACGTCGGCGTTCACGGGAACATGGTATTCGGCTAGATCCGGGTTCATCACGCGGGCGAAGCGCGGGTCGATATGGGTCTCTTCCATCAGCGCCATGCCGATGCCGAAGACCATGCCGCCGATCAGCTGGCTGTTGGCGGTTTTGGCGTTCAAGCGGTTGCCGACCGCGTAGGCCCCGGTGACATGCGCCACGCGAATTTGACCGAGGTCGGGATCGACATGCACTTCGGTAAAGACCGCGCCAAAGGAGTGCATCGAATACAACTCTTTGTCATGGTCGGGCTTGGACTGAACCGTCTCCTCGAAGTGCGGGAGCTTCTGGCGGAGGAGCAGCGCCTGCACGGTCTCGCCTTTGCCAGGGTCGGGTTTCGAGTAAAGCCGTCCGTCTTTGATATCGACGTCGACTGACGAGACGCCGAACAAAGGTGAGTTCTTATCGGTAACGGCGGCGATGATGGCGGACTGCTTCGCGGCGTAGCTTGCTTCCAGGACGGCCGAGCCGGTGCTGGCGGCGGTTTGGGAGCCGCCGGAGACGGGGGTAGGCGGGAAGTTGGTATCACCAAGCTGGAAATCGACCTTTTCATAGGCGATGCCGAGCGCGTCGGAGGCAATCTGCTTCATCACCGTATAAGTGCCGGTTCCGATATCCTGGGAGCCTGCCGTGACCAGCGCGGTGCCGTCGGGCTTGTAGCGCGCCAGCGCCGAGGCGGGACTACGCCGCACGGGATAGGTAGCTGTCGCCATTCCGAGGCCGATCAGCAAGCCGTCAGGTGTTTTCATCGAGCGCGGCGTGGGGTTTCGGCGCGCCCAGTTGAAGCGTTGCGCGCCTACTGCATAGCATTCCTTCAGCGATTTGCTGGAATAGGGCTTCTGTTTGTCTTGGTCGGTTTCCGAGTAATTGGCGAGCCGGAGGGCCAAAGGATCCATCCCAAGCTCGTAGGATAGTTCGTCCATAGCGGTTTCGATGGCGAACGTGCCAGTCGATTCTCCCGGAGCGCGCATGAAGGTGGGCGTGCCTAAATCGAGCCGGGTCAATCGATGGGTAGTTCCGACATTGTCGCAGGAGTAGATCATGCGAGAGGCAATCGCCGACGACTCGACAAACTCATCGAATTTGGAAGTTTGAGTGTAGACGTCGTGCTTGAGCGCCGTGAGTTTACCGTCCGGAGTCGCGCCGAGCGAAATCGACTGCTCCGTACGCGGGCGGTAGCCAACCATGCCGAACATATGCTGGCGTCGTAGGACAAGCTTCACCGGACGTCCGGTCACCTTCGCGGCAAGGACGGTCAGCGGGACGTGCGACCAAGCCGAACCCTTACAGCCGAAGCCGCC
>CAXSEA010000328.1:0-3065 GCA_964235675.1 uncultured Armatimonadales bacterium
ATCGTTTCGTGAACTTTGAATCTGTAAACTAACGGTAGCTTTTACAGCAAAGGAACATCACGATGATACGATCAAACTTCACAGCGACCGCTGCACTCTCGCTTTCCCTTTCCCTCTCTTTGTCTCTACTCGCCGCGACGACGCAGCGCTCGACCGCCGCCGTGGCGCTTCATCCCGATATAGCCTCATCCGCCGGAGCGGTCTATGTCGCGAGCAACAACGCGACCACCAACGAAGTGCTCGCCTACAAGCGCGGCGCTGATGGCAAGCTTACTTACCTCGCGACCTACTTGACCGGCGGTCGGGGCAGCGACGGCGCTATCGACCCCTTGCAGTCGCAGCACTCGGTTTTGCTGAGTGACGACCACAGATTTCTTTTCGTGGTCAACAGCGGCAGCGGCAACATCTCGGTGTTTCGCGTCTGCACGGATGGCAAGCTGTCTCTGATCGAATTCAGGCCCAGCGGCGGCGGCTTCCCTGACTCTTTGGCCGTTCAGGGCGACCTGCTTTACGCTCTCAATAGCGGCGGCGCAGGCAGTATTTGCGGCTTCCATATCGCCGCAAATGGGGATCTTGACCCGATCAAAGGCTCGCTTCATCTTCTCAGCGCCCCGAGCGCAGGCGGCGCGTCCATCGATATCAGCCCCGACGGCAAAGAGCTGGCGGCAACCGAGCGGCTGACTAGTTTGATCGACATCTTTCCCCTCGACTCCAACGGAGCCGCCGGCGTGCCTGTAGAGAACGCCTCGTACGGTAAAACTCCGTTTAGCCTGACATTCACGCCACAAGGCCCGCTGGTAGTCACTCAAGCGCCCACCGTCGGCGACGGTGCGATCTCTTCCTATAACGTCCGTTCCAATAATGGCCTATCCGTCATTACCGGCTCGGCAACCACCGGTTTCGTCGCCGCCTGCTGGGTAGAAGCCTCGCCCGACGGCAACTATGTTTATGTCTCCAACCCCGGCGGAGGAACAATCAGCACCGCGAGCGTCTCCGACGACGGCTCTCTCGACGTGCTGAGATCAATCGGCACGGGAACGGGCAGCGCCCCGCTCGATTTGTCGCTGGCCGGCAACGGACGCTTCCTCTTCGCGCTCACCGCGGGAGCTGGCACGATCAGCGAATTCCAAGTCGAGGCAAACGGTAAATTGATCAGTCTCGGGGCAATCAAATCCCTCCCCGCCGCCAGTGGCCAAAACGGCTTGGCCGCGTACTAGAGTTCAACGCATTCATGGCCATGCGCGGCGCAACCGCTAGTGGTTGTGCCGCGCATGGCCCTGAATGCGTCTTAAACCGTGTTGAGTGCCGCTAAAGGTTCGTCGGCAAAACTCGCCGAAATAATCCGCGCCGACTAGGATGCGGCGGCGACAGCGATACATCGCGCGGGCTCGGCGGTTCGAACCGATTCGTAGGCCGCCACTGCAACCGCCAGCGCCGCCAGACCATCCTCGCCGGTTGCTAAGGTTGGCGCATTCCCGCCGGACGCCAGGGTTAGAAACTCGTCCACCATCAGCGCGTCCAAATTGCTGCCCCAGGCAAGCGCCTGCGTGCTCGGAATGCCTAGCTCGGTATGCAAAACGCTTGCCTGACGAAATAAATCGACTTGCGCTACTCCGGCGCTGCCGACCACCTCCATTGTCACATCGCCCCAGGTGGGAAAGCTTTTTACAGGCCGGGACCACGACGCATCCAGCGTGGTAAACACCCCGCTCGCATAGCTGATCGTCAGCAAGCCGCTGTCTTCCCATTCCGGCTGATGAAACATGTTGTGCCCCGACTCGGCGTACACTTCCACCGCTTCGCAGCCAAGCAGCAACCGGTTCAAATCGGCGACATGCACTGTGTGATCGATAATCGCCCCGCCGCCGGACTTCTCCGGCTCGGTAAACCAGCCAAACGGGCATTTACCATGGTTGGTCGCGCGGACCGCTAAAATCGTCCCAAGCTTCCCGGCCTCCACCGCCGCCTTCAGGCGCTGAAACACCGGCGAAAAGCGGCAGGGGAACGCCGTAGCCAGCTTCACGCCGCGAGCGGCGCAAGCGTCGATCATCGCGCGCCCATCCTCCAAACTCGTCGCCAGCGGCTTCTCGCACAAAACGGCGCGCACCCCAGCCGCCGCTGCTTTCTCGGCCAATCCACGGTGCAAGACATTCTCCGAGGCTACAATGACCCCATCTAAGCCCTGCGCCAGCAAAGCGTCTAAATCGGCGACGAACGGCGCATCGTACTGCTGCGCGAACATCGCGCCCGCTGCGGCGTCCTCATCCCAAACCCCAACCAGTTCCGCGCGAGGATTCTCCCGCAACGCGGCGGCGTAAGCGTGGGCATGAGGATGAACGCGGGAGAGCAAGGCGATGCGAAGCGGCTCGGGCAACTGTGTCATGCCGCCATAGTATCCAAAATCAGAGGGCGAGTGCTACCCCGTCCATCCGCCCTCTCGCCCACCTTCCCTGAAAGGGAAGGAACTTCTCAATCAGCTTAATAGGCTTACTGTTTTAATGCGTACAGCTATAGCCGGATTAGCTTGATATAAAGTTCCTTCCCTTTAGGGAAGGTGCCCGAGAGGGCGGATAGGTCGGCGATGCGCTAGATGGGGGTCACCCCGGCATCATCCGGTCAATCTCGTCTAAAATCTCACCCGTCTCCGGGTCAACGCATAGCGAGCTGCCACCGGTGCCGCCACCTCCCGCCCGCAGATCGTCCAGCGCTTTGCTGACCTCATCCTCGGCGGAGCGCAATTTGCGGCGGCACTCCACGATCAGGGCATTGGCGCGGCGCACCGAATCCGCTAGCTCGTCCACATCCACCTCGGAGCCTTCCACGCGCCGGACAATGGTCTGCAGTTGCTGCATCGCTTCCTTATACTGCACTGGATAAAGGCTCCTTTTCTTCAACTGCGCTTTGCGCGCGACTCTCTCCGACAACCGCCGACGCCGCGCCGTCGGCGACCTGAATCTCAACCTTATCGCCTACTTGCACGTCTTCCACCGACCGCACCAGCTTGCCCGATTTCGCCAGCCGCACCAGGCTGTAGCCGCGTCGCAGAATGTTCACCGGATCGAGCA
>CAXSEA010000329.1:0-3047 GCA_964235675.1 uncultured Armatimonadales bacterium
TTCCCTTCAGGGAAGGTGGCCTGAAAGGCCGGATAGGTCTCCGCGAGGTGTTTTTTACACCTTCTTAGACAAATCGCCATGCACTTCACACAAAACATGTCGCCAACCGACCGCCGTGGCAGTAGCCGGGAGCGCAGCGCGGGCTTTACGCTGATCGAGGCGCTTTGCTCGTTAACTGTGCTGGCCGTGATGATGTTTGGCGTGATGAATCTTTATGTCGGCGCGTTGCGGCTCGAGTCGCGCACTCAAGCCGACGCGTACACAGGCGAGGCGGGCGCGAATGGGCTGCGCCAGATTGCCGAGAGCGCGCGCGAGGGCTTGTACTACCTGCTGCCGCAGGAGACGCTTACCGGGAATGCGGTGTCGTTTACGACTTCGCTCGCCAAAATCGGCGCAAGTGGCAACGCGGCGAACACCAGCAATCCGGCGAGCCGGTTCGCCAACTATACCGCCGCCAATTTTACTAACACGAATTCCAGCAGCGCGGTCTGCTACACGGGAGCGTTTATCGCGTATCCGGCGGTGACGACCGCGATCAATATTGTCACCAGCACCGGAGTTGCGCCGACCACAGCGGTGACGCCTTATGACGCTACCGGGACATCGACCACTTACGTCCTGTTTTTCCGCTCCGATTCTTCCGGCAATCCATTGCCCGCAACCGGCACCTATCTATGGGAGACCGGCACTGTGAACGGTCAGATTGTGGATAAGGCAGTCGTCAAAACAATCGACACGAACGCTTGGAACGCGGTCGAGTTCGACCGGCCGGTGAACCCATCAACCACCACGGTGATCTGGAATGAGATACAGGCAAAAATCGTGACCGGCGCTTACAGCGCGCAAAACGGCGTGAATACAAACGAAGCCACCAACGGCTCAAACGACGATATCACTGTCGGCAAAACCATTTTGCTGCGCGATTTCGATCAGTCGGGCAAATCCAATTTGAACAGCAACACGCCGGTAAACTCCACAAGCGCCCGGTTCCAAGCCTCTTAGCAAGCAAACCTCCTATGGAAATGCGCCGACTATCTTCAGATCGCCCCGCGTTAGGCAGGCCGCGCCGGGAAGGCATGGCGTACGCCCTGACGATGATGGCGCTGTTCGTTATCTTTTGCGCCTCGATTATCGGCACGCTGGCTTTGAGCGCGGGCAAGAGCCATACGGGCAATGGCCTGATGAACACCGCCGACAACGCGCGTCAATCGGCGGTGGCCGATTTAAACCAAACGGTTGCCTATAACCTGGCGGAATCGGGCGTGATGTATACCGTGCAGTGGCTGAGCCAGCAGAACCCGCCGCCGTCGAATCCAAGCTCCCCCAACCTGCCCTACGCCCCGGCTTTATGGAACGGCTCGCTGGATACCAGCATGACGCCCAACCGCGAATCAATTACCATGACGGTGAGCGGCACTTCGGATACGGGCAAGTTCTCGGTGCTGGTCTATCCCAATATCGACGATATCAACCAGACGCAGAAAAAGTTTCTGATAGAAAGCATCGGCACTTATCGAAGCGTGCAGCAGATCGTTCAAGCATACGTGGAGCAGGACAGCTTCGGCAAGTATGCTTACTTCACGGACGACAGCCCTTCCAGCGCGATTTGGGAGCCGGGCCTGACTGCCTTTAGCGGTCCGGTGCATAGCAACGATACCGACGGCAACCAGCGGTATATGCTATGGTCGAGCGCCGACAATACGACTCCAATGTTTCAGTACGCGGGCACCGGCGCGTATACCACTTCGGCGTCGTCGATCAAGTGGGTGAAAGATGACTCCAGCTACACCGCCCCCGCCACCAATAACGACTGGATCCATGTCGCCGCGGGTGGAGCGAGCACCGTGAGCACAGGGGTGCCGTCGATTCCCATGCCGACATCAAGCTCCACCGAAATGACCGCAGCGCTCGGCGGCATGACCGCTCCAACAAGCTCCACGCCTTCCGTGACCGTTCCCAGCAGCGGCGGCGCGGTGAGCGGCGGAATTTACATTCATGGCGACAGTAGCCAATTGACGCTTACTACAGACAGCACCGGCGTGAAACAAACCGTCGAGGACGACCAGCAGTCCACCAGTTCCGGCACATACGGCGGTAATCCTTACACCTCGACTGCGTACTCCAAGACCTACGTCACAACCGACCCGACGACAAGCACAACTTCTTACTACACTACGACCGACACGCAAGCCGTGTACCAGGGGACTACTTACGATCTCGGCACGACCAATACCGGAACGACGACGCTGAGCGGTACGACTAATGGGGTGATCTATTCCGACGGCAATTTCGGGCATCAAGAAACGAGCGGGGATACAAATTACGACTCGTATTCCGACACGTCCACGGCCTACAACAACGGCGGCGCAGACCACGGTCAAGATATGACCGGCGGGGTAGCCGGGACCGTCGCCGACAGCTATTACAATTCCAGTGGCACCCTGGTTCATACAAGCGGCGTCACGATCGCGACCAGTTCGTCCGATAACATGAATATCGACGGTAACTTGACCACGTTTACGCCGATTACCAGCTCTAGCTTCACCAAAAACGCGGGCACGCTCGGTTTAGTCAGCAAGACGCTGGAAGTGACCACCAATGACGCGAGTGGCAACGCCATTACCGCCTGCACAGTGATGGCGAGCATAGTCGCTTACAATACCTTTGACGCCGCCAATTTGACGAAGCGGAAAACGGGCACATTCACCTTGGATGGCGGCTATATCGCAGAAAAGGGAGGCGTCTTCGGCCTGGTCAATTTGCAGAGCAACACCACGACGAACGGCATGTCGCAGACCTTCAATTATGATGTCCGGCTGGCGAACAATCCCCCACCCTATTTCCCGACGACGGGCACCACATACACGATTCTCTCCTGGCAGCGCGCAACGACTCCGATTGGCTAGAATCAGCAGGTTTGGATTAAGCCACAAAAAACCCTCCCCGGATACGACAAGTATCCGGGGAGGGTTTTTTGTTATGCTTGGCTGAGTTAGAGCGTCTGCGGAGAGACTTGCACCGTGTTGGTGCCGTAGACGGCGCCGTCG
>CAXSEA010000330.1:0-3038 GCA_964235675.1 uncultured Armatimonadales bacterium
CAAGTGCGTGATGACTGGCCGCGAGACCACCCGGCAGGTGATTATCGCTCGCTCCTACTAGGAAAAAACAACACCCCGGCTGACTTTTCATTAAGTCAGCCGGGGTGTTGTTTTTTCCTGTTTAGTTGTGGCGGCGGCGATAAATGGCGCGGCTACTTCCGTTCAAGCGGCGCTCCAAGCGGTTGCGCTCTCCGAAAGTCAGGTGGCCGCCGTTGTTGGCTCGGTCGATATCTTCCTGGGTCTGAATACGGTTGTCGCGAGCCTCGAGCCGATACTGCCCGCGAGGCGAGAGCTGATGATCGGCGATACCGGCGTTGATCCGGTTCTGCTGGCGGTTCAGCCGGCCATTGACGCCATAGCCATGTTGAATGGTATACGGCGGCGCGGCCTGCGAGGCAACGGGGCCGAGGACAATCGCCGCGCCGGCTCCGATGGCGAGGGCGGCGGTAACGAAACGAGAAGCCTTATTCATGATCTTGCCTTTCAAAACTGATTCTGCGTTTTGTCTGCGTTGGCCAAAGCAGGAGCACATACACTGACGCAGCGAGCCTGCTGATTGTTCGATTCGCCGAAAACAAATTTTACAAGCCGCGCATTGCCGCTCCAATTCAAACCCGCTGTGCTGCTTGACAGGCGCGCGTCGAGGGGCGTATAATTTATCTCACAACTAAATAGATTTGCGTCTTATCAAGAGTGGTGGAGGGACCGGCCCTGAGAAACCACAACAACCACCTCGCGCGGTTTTCCAAGCGAGGCAGGTGCTAAATCCGGTGAGCAGCCAGCAACGGTGCTGCGCTCTTGCGTCACGCGATAAGAATCGACTCTGCTCCCGCATCGGCCTGTGAACTTCCCCAAGCCGTACCGCCGCCGCAAACCCACGATTTTCCCGCGCCGAACTTCCGCTCTTGGTGAACACGCGATTGCCCAGCGATGTTGCTCGCTTGGCCTGTTTTCATCCAACCGCAAAGGAAGCTCAACGCACAATGCCCGACATCAAGCTCTTCACCTCCGAGTCCGTCTCGGAAGGCCATCCCGATAAGCTCGCCGATCAGATCTCCGATTCCATTCTCGATGAGATGCTCCGCCAGGACAAGCGCTCCCGCGTCGCCGTCGAAACCCTCCTGACCCGTGGCCTCGCCGTCGTCGCCGGGGAAGTCAGCACCGAAGGCTATGTGGAAATCGCCGACGTCGTCCGCGACCGTATCAACGAGGTCGGCTACACCCACACCGACGTCGGCTTCGACGGCAACACCACCGGCGTGCTCGTCGCCATTCAGAAGCAGAGCCCGGATATCGCGGTCGGCGTCGATGCCGGAGCAAAAGGCGATAAGCCGCAAGGCGCGGGCGATCAGGGCATGATGTTCGGCTACGCCTGCGACGAGACCAAGGAGCTGATGCCGCTCCCGATCACCCTCGCCCACCGGCTGATGGCGAAATACACGGAGCTGCGCAAAGCCACCGACAGCGAAAAGCTGCGCCCTGACGCCAAATCGCAGGTGACCATCGCCTATGATCCCACCACTCATCGCCCCATCGGTATCGACACCATCGTTCTTTCCGCCCAGCACCATCCCAGCTTGAACCAGCGCGACGTGGAGAGCATCATCCGCACCGACGTCATCGACCCCGTTCTCCAGGAAGCCGAGTTCGCGGGATACGATCATTCGGCGGTAAAATACTATATCAACCCGACTGGTATATTCACCATCGGCGGCCCGCAGGCGGACACCGGCGTGACCGGACGCAAAATTATCGTGGATACCTACGGCGGCTTCGCCCGCCATGGCGGCGGCGCGTTCTCCGGCAAAGATCCGTCCAAGGTAGACCGCTCCGCCGCCTACGCCGCCCGCTTTGTCGCCAAGAACGTGGTCGCCGCTGGACTGGCCGAGCGCTGCGAGATTCAGCTGGCTTATGCCATCGGCATCGCCGAACCGGTTTCGGTATTCGTCGAGACCTTCGGCACGGCGAAAATCGACGAGGACGAAATCTCCCGCCGCATCCGCGCCAACTTCGACCTGACGCCGCGCGGCATTATCGAGCTGCTCAATCTTCTGGAGCCGCAATACGCGCAAACCGCCAAGAACGGCCACTTCGGGCATCCGGAGTTCGGTTGGGAAAAGACCGACAAAGCCAGCCTGCTGGCAGGGTAACTCATTCGCAGCCAGTGCCCCTGCAGACGCGTCTGCAGGGGCGACGCGCCCCAGCTACACCGCCGCTTTACCCGGCGCGATTGCGCTCACAGGAAGCGATAGGCTGACGCGCTCCGCCGCTGGACGCGTGGCCGCGTTTTCCACCCATCCGGCATACTGCGCGTGGCGTACGCGCGCTAATCCCTTCAGATCAGTACAAGAAGCGCTCCCCTCGACAAATCCAATCACCTCATTCAGCTCCAAATGTACGATCTGCATTGGCGTTTCCAACGCATTGATCGCGTACAATCGCCTGCCGATCTCAATCAGCAATGCTCTTAATGCGGCAAAGACGCGAACCTTGTCGAACTCGTACAACTCCTGACAGCGTGCATGCTGCCGCGCCAGCGCGTAAACCTTGTCGAAGTAGCGTCGCCGCATCGTCCGGTCGCTGAAATATCGCTCGGCGCGGGCGCGGGCGGATTTCGCCGCTTCAGCGTTGTCGGTCGTGACACAGATCGTCGGCAGCAGACTCCTCGGCGTAATCACTTCGAAGCTTGAAGCGGCGACCATGCCGATATGCCTCAGCAGCGGCAAAGAATTCTCGCGCAATGTCCGCGCCTCCACTTTCAAGCCGTCGGGGATGACGTCTCCCCATTCGTTCAGGTATTCCTCAATCTCCATCCGAATGGACGCATGCGCGTCTTTTGCCAGTAAGCCACGGATCGACGCCTCAGATTCGTTCTGAAACAGTTCGGCCAGATTCGAGGCGGACACGCCGGCGGCAATTTGCCGGATCAGCCGCCCTGCCGCACTGCCCGGCAGATCGCCCACGTTCAAGAGCAGATCACGGCGCATTTCGCCCTGGTGGTCCTCGCACCAGGCGCTCGTCAACTGGCCAAGCAGCCC
>CAXSEA010000331.1:0-3014 GCA_964235675.1 uncultured Armatimonadales bacterium
CGGCGTTCGGCTCAGGAACGTCAGAGCGCCTGGCAGGGTGCGCTTGTCCTGAAGCGCCTGCATGATCTTGTTGATGCGCAGGCTGTTAAGAGGCTGGAATCCGATTTCCATAAGGGTTTTAAGTTCTCCGCGCCGCAAACGAACAAACGATTAAAGCCCTCTCGCCGGATTAAGAGCGGAGGGCTTTGACGCAAGTAAGTTCGGCTGACGACGATGTACGAGGCTTCTTGAGCGGTTAGTTGCCCGTCACCAGTTGGACGCGCGGGAAAGCGGCGATGAACTGCGTCAGCGTCGGCTGGCCGGTACCGCCGATCTGGAGGCGAGGCTGCCAGGCGCGACCGCCGTCGAACACGGCTGGGTTGTCGTAGTTGCCGCCGGTGTGGAACGGCGAGGACTGTACTACCGTCTCGTCGATGATGAAGCATTGGCCGCTGGTGAGCGTGCCGGTACCGTTCGCGCCGCCGCTGGCGTAAGGCTGGTAAAGTCCCGTCGAGGTGTTGAGCACCATGATGGTGCCGTACTGGATGTATTTTTGTCCAGCGCGAACCGGCGTGTTGTCGACGGGCACGAGCAGGTCGGCCTGGGCGGCTTGAACCTGCGACCAGTCCACGGTGATGCCGCCGACCTTGTACTGCGGCGATCCGTCGACGGAGACCCGGAGCGGAGTGCCGGATTGATAGAGAACTTGGCGTCCGTAAGGCATGGGGCTTATTTAGTCTCCTTCACGTTGGAATTTTTGCCGTAGTTTTCGACGGCCTTATCGATCTGCTGGTCGAGCTTGTCCTCGTCGGTTTTGCTCATGTTCGCGCCGAAGAGGGCGACGGGGCTGCTCCCGGCCATCATCTCCTGCGTCCACGACGCTTTAGGACGCGCGGCGAACGAAGCCTTGTAGCAGTCGAGCCGTGTGCCGGTCGCCTCTTCGTTGACTTCCTCGTCGCCGCTGCCGTCCGCCTTCTTCTTGGTGACGTGCTTGGAGAATTTCACCGTGCGCGGTACCGCCTTGTCGTCCTCGGCGTTGGTGACGTACTGCGCGATGATGTGCGGGCGCTCCCTAGGCAAAGCGCGTTCCTCACGGATGATCTGATCGGCGAACGCCTCGGCCTGCTGCTGGACGCTCGCGGTGAACTGCGCGGCGGAGCCGGTTTGCAGCTCGCCTAGCTTCCGCTCGAGCTCCGCGATTTTGGCGGCGTCGGCTGGATTGGTGCCAGGCTTCAGGTGCTCGGCTACGGCGTCGATCTCGGCGTCGGAAGGAGCATTGTCCCCGAACCTCGAAAACAGCGCCTTGATTCCATCTCTTACGATGTTGGTCATCGGTTTCCCTTTCGGTGGTGTGTGATCGCTGCCGGGGACGGCAGACGGTGGAGTGACATGGGCGTCGATAGGATCGATGCTGGCCTCGGAGTAATACACACGGGTCGCATCGCCCGACGCGCATTTCGCGCCGTGCTTGATCGTCATGTCGTGAATCTGCTGGATGCCTTTAGACTCGTGGGCACTGGACATCTGAGCCACGGCCGCGCCCGGAGCCGTGCAGACCGCGCCGTAGCGGGCCGCGTCGTCGTGCAGGCTTTGCATCTGCCGCTGGCCTTCCGGCGTGTTGTGGCGTGCGGAAAATTCTGCGGTAAACTGCGCGGCCGCGCCGAGCATGATGGCGTCGGAAAGGGCGGGCGTCAGAGTGATCGCGGCTCCGATGGGCGTTTTGGTGGAGATATCCCACTCGCTGCTCACCGTCAAAGGCACGCCACCCGTTGCGTCCAGCATCCATTGCGGAAGCGTGTACTCGGCCATGACGTTTTTGCCGTCGCGCCATAAGCGGGAAACTTCGCCCATTCTGCCGTCGAAGAATGTCGGCATGTGGTGGTAGTTGATCGGCTTGGGTGTGAAGCCCGCTATACCGGCGTCCGCTTCCTCTGCCGTGAGTCCGAAGTCGATACCCTGCCGATCCGTGATCGTTTTGCCGACCTCGAAATATTTTCCGGTACGTTTGATAGTGTCCATTGTGTTTTAGCTTGAAAAACAAAAACAGCCCCTCCGCAAATGCAGAGAGACCGTTATAAAGTGAGACACCTAACCCGTAATCGGCGAGGGCCACGCGCCGGATCAGGCCAAACGATGTCGAAGGGTATATTATACCTCTCATGCTCCTAACAATACATCCGCAAGCACAAGAAGCATTCGACAAATCGGCATTGGAAATCGTTGCAAGTGTAACAAAGCAAGCTATTGCCAATGCATCGCGTCAAAGGAACACTGAAACATCTTCCCCTCAGCGCGGAGTAGTTCGAGTTTTTTCACCCGAGGAAATATTTAGTGCTGAGTACGGCACCCAAGAAGCGGATGGCTCAGAGTCAGCACGTTGTTTTCAAACTGACTCGGGCTTATACGGTTTGTCCGGGGAAGCTTATAAGGCTTATCGTAAGCTGATCGAAAGTTTTCAAAAAGCTAAAGGGGTGAGAGGCTTAGTAAGTATCGCATCGATTCACACCGCTTCCTTCGAATGGGTAAAGAAAAAGTTCGTCGGGCTTGAAGTGCCTTCCTTTAGTGTATTTGTACTCGGCTTGATTTCGTTAAAGGTGACTGAGCACAGGGTAGTCGTCCCGCTTGCCGGAATCATTACTCACGCAGATTTAATAGTCGGGAATGTGACTATAAGCGAGTTTCCAACAGACATTTTCGACAAATGGATCGAATACTCATCAAAGAACACAGAACAATCCGACGAATGGCGACAATCCGCATCAATTGCTTATGAGCAACAGCGTAAAAGGTTCGAAGGTCGTGGCGCTGCAATAATGATGATTACAGCTGAAGATCAATTAGCTATAGAATTGGCAATGCAGCAAATCGAAGATTCATTAGCTTTGCTTAGGTTGTTTACAGTCGCGAGCTTGTATTCTGAACGTTTTTCTATGTTGCTCCCCTTAGGACAGGAACTAGCAAAGAAATATCATGTATTCGCGCTATCCGACACAACTATACATGAACAAGAAGGTTTGTCTGATAGCAAACACGAT
>CAXSEA010000332.1:0-3011 GCA_964235675.1 uncultured Armatimonadales bacterium
CGCCCGAGAGCTGACCGTAATTCTAGCCGACCATCTCAGCTATGCGATGGTTTCTGATAACGGCGTTGGGGTGCTGACACCGGAAGAGCGCCGGTGGGCGGCGGTCGCGCTGCTTTCGCCCGGACTGCCGAACTCGCGGCACGGGACGCCCACGGGTAATTTGTACGCGAGCTTATCGGCTGGAGACGTGGTCGATGAGTCGAATGCTCACGCTGGATTGCTGGAGCGTCAGTTGGCGGCGTCGCGAGGCGCGGTGAGTTTTGTGCATTTCGGCGATGTTGCCACTCCCGAGCGATTAAAAGCGCTGCGCTTACTGCTGGCGTTATCACAAGGAAGCGTTCTGCTGGTCGGGGTGACGCCGGTGGAAGGGCGAGACCGGAGCGGGCGGGTTTATTGGAATTCACTCACGCCGGTCGTGTGGATCAATCCTCCTGCTATGGTGCCGGGAACAACGCTGACCTCGGAAACGACGCACACTGTCGGCCTGATCGCCTTGCGGGATATCGCGCCGACCATTCTAGCCGCTGAGAATCTGCCGATTCCGGAGTCGATGAGCGGGCATGCATCGGAGATAGTGAAAATCCCTACGCTCAACGCCCGTGACGCGTTGTTGGCGCGGATGGATACTCTCAGCCGCACCAATGCTGAGGCGCAGCACTGGTTCGGCTGGGTTTACGGCCTTGGCGGCGGGGCGATGCTGCTGGCGGCGGTGGCCTGCATTCTATCGGGCGGACGCTTTACCCGCGCCGCGCTTGGGCTGCGATTTCTGATGCGCTTTCTGGTCGCGGTCCCGCTGGCGCAGCTCATCGCGCCCTGGCTCGTGCTTGGCAATCCGGCGGTTTACCTGCTGGAGATGACTATCGTGGCCGCTCTTCTAGCATGGATCGCCCAATTCGTCTGGCGAAGCAACCCGCTTGCAGTCGTTCTAGGCGTCACAACGGCGACGATTGTCATCGACGCTATTGCCGGAACCCCGCTGGTCTCGCGCGCCTTGTTTTCCGGCTATTGGCTCTCCGGTATCCGCTTCTACGGCATCGGCAACGAATTTATGGGAATGCTTCTCGGCGCGACGCTGCTCGCGCCGATGATCGGCACGGAGGCCGACTCTAGGATGCGCGGCAAAAGCTGGGGCAGCGTCGGACTGGCACTCTGGTTCGCGGCGGCTTTGATCGCGCTCGCTTATCCTCAGTTCGGTGCGAAGGCGGGCGGGGCGGTAACCGCCTCAGCGGCGTTTCTGCCGGCCTGGTGGGCGCTCGCGCGAGATCGGGAAGTTTCCTGGCGCGTTTGGCTCGTGTCCGTCGCAGTCGGCTTCGCGCTGGTATTCGCCTTTTCCGCCCTTTCCCACGCGCTCGGCGGCCGGGATACTCATATTCAAAACGCTACCACAGCCGCACTCCACGGCAACCTAGGGTATATAGCGCAGGTTGCCTTGCGTAAGGCTAAAATGGCGGTGCGTATCGCGCTCGCGCCGGGGACATTCGGCGGCATAATGAGCTTGGGCCTGCTGTTTATCCTCTGGCTGCGCTCGGGCTTGCGGGAGCGAATGGGCGCATTTCTCGGCACGCGCGCTCCCTTGCGACGCGCTCTTGTCGCCGGACTATGGGGCATGCTGGCGTGCGTGCTGTTCAACGATTCCGGCGCGGCGGCGATGCTGCTGATGGGCGGTATTTTGGCCCTTTCTCTGCTCCATGAAATGCTGACGGAACTGATATGCGCATACTCGCCCTTGACGTCGGCAATGTTAGAATCGGCATCGCGGTCAGCGACGAGCTTGAATTCGGCGCTTATCCCTTGATGACGCTGACCCGCCCCGGCACCTTAAAGAAGGACGTCGTTGCCGTCGCCGCGATTGTTTTAGAGCAGGAAGCCGATATGATCGTCTGCGGCCTGCCCACCTCACTCGACGGCGGCGAGGGCCAGCAGGCCAAGCTAACGCGCGGCTTCGGCGAGGCGCTCCGAAAATCGCTGAGCGGCATGCCGCTCGCCTACTGGGACGAGAGCCTCACCAGCGTGGAAGCCGATGAGCAGATGCTGGCCCTCGACTACTCCCGCGAAAAGCGCCGCAAGCTGATCGACCAATGGGCGGCGAAGCTGATTTTGGAATCGTATCTGGATCATCGGCGGCTGGTCAAAGCCGCGCTGGATACGCCGACTGCGGGGGTGTGAAGGGCCCGTCCGCCCTTCGCGCCACCTCTCTGCCCCTTTGGGGCGCCTCTCCTAAAGGAGAGGAAATATAGGGATAGCGCTGTGTTTTAAGGCGACTTTACTATACGGCTGTAGACTTGACTTTTCCTTCCCTTCAGGGAAGGTGTCACGAAGTGACGGATAGGCGGCCCGAAGGGCGGATGGGCTCTGGGAGAGGATAGGATTTTTTTGATTAAAGCGCTGATTTTCGATTTAGACGGATTGATCGTCGATACCGAGCAGGCGGAGTACGATGCTTGGCTGATTATCTTTCGGGGCTATGGGTTCGAGTTGCCGGTGGCCGAGTACGCTGTGGTAATCGGGCGCGGCGTGGGCACGATCGCCGAGCGGCCGGAGGACATGCTGGAGTCGCGTCTGGGGCATGCGGTGGACCGAGGGAAGATTTTTACGCGGCATCGGCGACTGGTCCACGAGCTGCTCGAAGGCGCGAAGCCGATGCCCGGCGTGGAATCGTTGATTCGGCAAGCCAAGGCGCGGGGGCTGAAAGTTGGGGTGGCGTCGAGCTCGCCATACTCGTGGGTGGGTGGATGGCTGGAAAAGCTGGGATTGCTGGGGGAGATGCAGACGGTCAAAACATCCGACGACGTCACCCGCGCCAAGCCCGACCCGGAGTTGTATCTCGCAGCCGCTGCCGCGCTGGATGTTCAACCAAGCGAAGCAATCGCCTTCGAGGATTCGGCGAACGGCTTGGCGGCGGCGAAGGCGGCGGGGCTGTGGTGCGTCGCCGCGCCGAACGCGATGACGGCCCACATGGATTTGTCCGCCGCCGATTTGCGGGTGGGGTCGCTGGCGGATGTGGATTTGGA
>CAXSEA010000333.1:0-3005 GCA_964235675.1 uncultured Armatimonadales bacterium
TGCTCGGCCCGCTCTATCGCCCGGTCAATATTCTCGTGCCACGTCCGCAGCAGCACCTCGCCCCCGTTGTCCACCCGCTCCAGCGTCACCGCCTCTACCTCGCCCGTCGGCCTGATAATGCGAATCAAGTGGTATCCGGTAATCTGCGCCCCCGCCCGGTAGTGGCGCGCCTTCGGCTGAATCGGACTTCCATAAGGCGCGTAGTAAACATACAGCTGCTGCGGCTTGGCCAGCTTGCTACCCATCGCGGTCGCCTGGAACTGCCGCTTGCCGACCCCATAGCTGCGCTCGGTGTAAGCGAACAGCTCGTCCAAGCTCCCAAACCAATCGTTTGCGGCCTCCCGCTGTTGATCGTCCGTAGCAATCAAATAATAGCCGTCGTCGCTGAATTCGCTGACCATCAACCCTGCCACCCGCTGCTCGCCGCCCCCAGCTAAAACCTTCCGCCGACGCACCTGCGCGGCAGGCAGGCCGCCGGACGGCTCATACAGATAGAGAAATTCCATAATCGCGTCCAAAACGCATCCGGCTCCTTTGCCGGACGCCCCCGCTAGGCTCTGGTTCGTTGCACCATAACTACATATTTTTCTCATTGTACTGACGCGCCAGCGGCAGTGCAATGAGAAAAATGGCCCAGCGGCCAGAGAGCGACTCTGACTCTTCTAAGTCGGCAGCGCGTCCAAGGCGCGGCTGATATCCGCCTCATCGTTATAGAAATGCGGGGCAAACCGCACCCGCCCGCCGCGCACCGCCACATTGATTTTCGCCTCGATCAGACGCTGCCCCACCTCGTCGCTCGGCAGGGTAGGGTGGTTGAACATCACCAATCCGGCTCTGTCCGCGTCCGCGTCGGGAGACAGAACGGTATAGCCGCGCTCCCGCAGACCGTTCATCGCCATTCGCGTCAGCGCCAGAATCCGCTGCGACACCGCCTCGATTCCCGCTTCCTCCAGCATCGCCAGCGCGGCGGCTAGCCCCGCGTAGCCCATGACATTCGGCGTACCTTCCTCATAGCGCTGCGCCGTAGTTTTCAGGTCGTCGTTAATCGCCATGGTCGCGAACGCCATCACGTTCTTTACCGCGCCCGCGCCCATATTTACCAGACGCAGATGCGCCAGCGTCTCGGGATGAATATAAAGCCCGCCCACTCCCATCGGCCCGATCAGCCATTTCTGCGACCCGGTCGCGGCCACATCGACTCCAAGCCCGCCCAAATCAATCGGAAACGCGCCCAATCCCTGAATCACGTCCACGACGATAATGCTGCCGTTATCGTGCGCGATCTTCACGAGCGCGGCGATATCGGCTCGAAACCCGGTCGTGAACTGCACCCACGACACCGCCAGCACCCGCGTGCGCTCAGTCAGCGCCGCCGCGTAGTCTTCCGGCCTGATCGTCCCGTCCGCGCGGGTCAGCACCACCTTGCAGACTACCCCCAAGTCACGCTGCGCCAGCCACGGAAAACTGTTGGCCGGGTACTCGCAATCGGCGAATACCACCTCGTCGCCTGCCTGCCAGTCCAAGCCGTCGGCGACGATAGAAAGCCCGTGCCCTGTATTCTTTGTCAGCGCCAAATCTTCTATCGGGACGCCCAGCAAACGCGCCATCCGCTCGCGGCATTCCAGGCTCTGTGCGGCGATCCAGGGGAACGCGCCAATCGGATTATGGCTCTGACGCTGCATCAGCTCGGTCATGCGCTCGACGCTGCGGCTGCTCATGCCGCTGACCCCGGCATGGTTGAGATGGACATAGCCTTCCTGAATATGCGGAAACTCCGCTCGGTACTGTTCGAAAGTGTTCATGCCAGCATTATCCCTATGCTTCAAAATCTCAAACTTGATCCCACATTGATTTGTTTAAGGCAAGTATAAAATATTTTAATGTAAGACTTGACAATATTGAGGCTGTGCGGTATAACTTGAATGAGGTTGTTCAAATGAGTGCTAAACAAGTTTCAATTTCTCTTCCCTGTCCGGTCTGCCAAGAAGCGATGACCATCCGAGAGCTGGAGTGCTCCGATTGCGAAATCACCGTACGCGGCAACTTCGGCAAAGTCAGCGCCGAGAGCGTCGGAGTTATCATGGGATCCGTCGCAGTTCCCGGCGCGGCAGCCGTCCCCGGAGGCACCGCCAACTACGGCGCGCTCACCACTGAGCAGGCGCAGTTCATGGAAACATTCCTACGCTGCCGCGGCATCATCCGCGATGTGGAAGCGGCCCTGGGCATCTCGTATCCCACGGTCCGCGCCCGCTTGGACAGCCTGCTCGCCACTCTTGGTCTCTCCGGCGAATCTGTTTCGGCCCCGGCCCCGGCCGCTCCGGCCGCCGCGCCCATCCCGCCGACGCCCCCCGCAGCGCCGAAAGCTTCGGTGAAAGACATTTTGTCGCGACTCGACTCGGGATCGCTCGACGCGCAGTCGGCCTTAGACGCCTTGCGCGGCGACACTCCCTCAGCCGGCAAAGACGCCGGCTCTGGCTCCACCGGCTCCTGAGCGGCAGTAATGCTCCGGATGCTACGAACTACTGAATATTTATTTTCGACGGACTGGTAGACGGTTACCTAAAGGACAAAGCGATGAACACGACGTTCAACAACACCCATACTGCGACGGCGATGACTCAAGCGGAAGCGATGATCGACGCAAGCTGCGACGACGCTCTCGATCTCGCCGCCTTCAACGAGGCGCACGGCGCTCGACTACGCAATACGGCCGACATGGTCGCGCAGTACAAGAAAGCCCAGCGCGTCAACTGCTACTTCAATCGAGCCATCATGCTCATGATGCTCACCACCGGCGTCGCCTGCTTCGGCAGCCTGTTGACCATGCTCGCCCGCTAATAAATTGAAGCTGCCTCGTCAGGTGGCTGGAGTGAAGGCAATAATGTCCGAAGAAGCTTTGATGATTATGCGCATGGTGCAGGAAGGCAAACTCACCCCCGAGCAGGGGGTCAGCCTTCTCGACGCCTTGAAATCCGAATCCGGCGGCGCTCCCCCGCCTCCGCAGC
>CAXSEA010000334.1:0-2956 GCA_964235675.1 uncultured Armatimonadales bacterium
GGGCATTCAGATGAGTTTTTTTAAACTCTCGGAAGAGTTTGGAGGAAGTCTTGTCTTTCTCCTGCTTGGACAAGGATATGGGTAGTAGTTCGGTATTGAGGCAGCGCTGGTGGTGGGCGGACTTCCTCTTAATCCCCTCCTCAGACAAGGAGGGGAAACCAGACTTTATTTGCTGTGGAATTTTTTCAACATTTTATCGGCAGGTGGCTTGCTTCGGGGGCGAAGTCGGCGCGGGGTTTAGTAGGAATGCCGGTATTTCTTTCCGCACCCTATTGCATCGCGGCGCGGGTTACGATAACTTAGTACAGTATGCAAGCTATTATTCTCGCCGGCGGCAGCGGCGCTACTCTTCGTCCGCTCACGCAACGCAATCCCCGGTCGCTGGTGCCATTGGTCAACAAGCCGCTGATCGCGCATCAAATCGATTTGCTCGCCCGCTGCGGGGTGAACGATGTCGTGGTGTGCGTCGACACTCAGGCGGAGCGGTTTGAGCGCTATTTCGCCGAAGCGGCGGCGGCGCTGCACGAGCAGGGCGTCCGGGTGCGGCTGCATTGCGACGAAACGCCGCGCGGCACGGCGGGAGCGGTGAAGAGCGCGGAGCCGCTGCTGAATTTATCGCTGAACGAAGGGCTGGGCGGCAGCGACGAGAACGCGGGTGCGGGCGCGGACGCAGACGTTCTGGTGTTGAACGGCGATATCCTGTTCGACGTCAGTGTGGCCGACTTGGTGGCGTTTCACCGGGAGCGGGGCGCGGCAGCCACCTTGTGCTTGTCGGCCAACTCGGACCCAGGCCGGTACGGCGTCGTGCTGACGGATACGTCGGGGCGGGTGCAGCAGTTTATCGAGAAGCCGGGACTGCGCGACGAGGCTCCGACGGATACGATCAACGGCGGCATCTACGTTTTTAATCGCAGCGTTTTCCAGCTGATCCCGACTGACGCGCCGACTTACTCGCTGGAGCGCTCCGTGTTTCCGGCTCTGCTTCGCGCGGGCGCTCCGGTGTACGGGCTGGTATCGAGCGGGTACTGGCAGGATATTACGACGCTGACCGATTACCGCAAGGCGCAGGAAGATCTGCTGTGCGGGCGGGTGCAGGGGCGCGCGCCGGGCGGGCAGCGCGAGGGCGAGAGCTTCTGGGTGGGCCACGGTTCGTCGGTGCATCCGACGGCGGAGATTACGGGGCCGGTGGCGCTGGGCAAAAACGTGATGATCGGGCGCAACGTGCGCATCCGCGGGCCGGTGTCGATTGGCGCGGGATGCCGGATCGAGGACGACGCGGTGATCGACCGCTCGATTTTGTGGCGCGGCAGCGTGGTGGAGCGGGGCGCGACGGTGCGCGGCTGCATCCTGGGCGACGACTGCACGGTGAAAGAAGGCGCGGCGGTTCAGGAAGGCAGCGTCCTGGGAGACGGGGCGGTGGTGGCATCGTACCTGGCGAGTCTCGCGCAAGCGGAGCAGGCGGCTAAGAAGGCAAAAATCCGGTTTGGGACGGACGGCTGGCGGGGCATTATCGCGGACGATTTTACCGGAGAGAATGTCCGGCTGGTGACGCAGAGCATCGTGGATATGCTGCGCGAGCCGACATCGCCCGGCGAGCCGGCGGTGGTGATCGGCTACGACAACCGTTCGCAGAGCGATTATTTCGCCGGGGAAGTGGCGAAGATCGTCGCGGCGAACGGCTTGAAAGCGGTGTTGAGCGACCGTCCGTGCTCGTCGCCTTCGGTGTCGTATTTGACGCGCTATCTGCGCGCTCGGGGCGGAATTATGGTGACGGCGTCGCATAATCCGCCGTCGTTCAACGGGTTGAAAATCAAGGCGTACTATGGGGGCTCGGCGTCGCCGGAGATGGTGGGGCGGGTGGAGACGCACCTGCACCGGCTGATCGACGCCGGCGCGGTTCCCGAAGGCTTGGGCGAGAGCGAGATGGCGCACGCCTTGGAGCGGCGCGATTTAAGCGAGGCTTATTTGTCGCACTGCGCTTCGCTAGTGGATTTGGAGAGTATCAAGGCCGCCGGGCAGAAGATCGTGATCGACGCGATGTACGGTTCCGGGGCGGGGTATCTGCCGCGCGTTTTGCGTCAGGCGGGAATCGACAACTTTGTCGAAATCAGGAACGAGCGCAACCCGATTTTCGGGGGCATCTCGCCGGAGCCGACGCCGCAGAACTTGGGCGCGCTGGCCGAGGCGGTGGTGGAGCATGGGGCTGCGGTGGGAATCGCGCTGGACGGCGACGCGGACCGGGTAGGCGCGATGGACTCCGAAGGCCGGTTTGTGGACAGCCACCGGATTTTCGCGGTTTTGCTGATGCATCTGGTGGAGCGTCGCGGATGGTCGGGCGGAGTGGTGAAGACCGTGTCCACCACGAAAATGATCGACAAGCTTTGCGCAAAGTACGACCTGGCGCTCCACGAGACGCCGATTGGGTTCAAGCATATCTGCGATTTGATGCTGCGCGAAAATATTTTGATCGGTGGGGAGGAATCGGGCGGCATCGGGGTGAAAAACCATCTACCGGAGCGCGATGGAGTTTTGATGGGCCTACTGCTGCTGGAAGCGATGGCGTCGCGGGGCAAAAGCTTGGGTGAACTGGTTGAGGAAGTGTTCGCGATTACAGGGCGGCGCGAGTACAGTCGAGTGGATCTGCACCCGCGTAGCTCACGGATGCACACGATTATCTCGGCGCTGCAATCCTATCATCCGGACGAGATCACGGGGCGGCGGGTGGCGGAGATTTCGCGCCGGGACGGAACCAAATTTACGTTCGAGGGGGAGTCGGAGTCGTGGCTGATGCTGCGGCCGTCGGGAACGGAGCCGGTGGTGCGGGTGTACGCCGAGGGAGTGGATATGGCGGAGGTGGACGCGTTGATTGCGGCGGGGATTCAGGTGGTGGACGAGGCGTAGAGAACCCATCCGGCCTTTCAGGCCACCTTCCCGGTCGGGAAGGAAAAGTCTACAG
>CAXSEA010000335.1:0-2929 GCA_964235675.1 uncultured Armatimonadales bacterium
GGAGGCGCTTGACGAGCGTTTTCGTGCGCTTGTGCTTTCGGATAATGCCGTTGACGGTGGTATCCGGGCGGGATTTAGCCGCTACTCGGCTGAACGCGCCGCTGGAAAGATGCTTGGAGGATTGAGTCGCTGTGGTTGGCGGCTGCATGCTGCAAGTATAGCATGGCGTGAATAAGAACTTGAGCGATTCAGTGAAAAGCTGTCAACAATGACGAGCAATGCCGTCGCGGAACTCCGCGACGGCATTGCTTTAAACTAGCTCGATGAGCGGCAATATAGCCGCCTTATCATAAGCGAGTGTGGTGAGACGACGAACTTATGGACGGAGTTGCAGGCGCAGCGCCGGAGCCATTGCCGACAGTGGGCGTGGGCGATCCCGCCGGAGCGGGCGTAAGCGGAACCGGGACAGTGGGCGGCAGCGCCGTGGCCGGAGTAGTGGCCGGCACGCCGCTGGCGGGAACCGGGCCGGTATTTGTGGTCGCGCCGCCGCCGGCAGCCGCCGCCGCCGCGCCGGTGTCCGTCGGAACCGCCGCGGCAGGATTGACGGGGGGGTTGTTGTCCAAGGACTCGATGTTGACGGTGCCTTCGTTCAGCATGATGCGCCGCGCCGCGAGGTCGCGCTCGGCGAGAACGTTAGCCAGGTCGTTGCGCCGCGTGGTGAGCGTGGCAAAGCTGCTGACGACTTGCTCCTGCGTGGCCGTGCCGATGTTATATTGGCCCTCGCGCAAGCGATAAGCCTCCTCGGCGTTGGAAACGGCGCTGGTGGCGGGGAGCACGCGCGCCGATGCGCTTTGATAGGCCAGTCCGACCGATAAATCATTGGCTTTCGACGTCAAATTGTATTGATCTTCGTCGAGCTGGCGTAGCTGTATTGCGTCTTTGTCGCTTTGAACGGTGTTTCTATATGCCGCAGTGTCCAAAATCGGGAGCGCGACATTCACCGAGACGTCATAGTACGGTTTCAAGCCATCGTCGCCGCCTGTTCCGTGAATTCGGGCTCCGCCTCCGACGACTAAGTTAACTGTAATTTGATGCTCGGCTCTCGCGACGGCGAGGGTTTGCTGCGCGATGACGGTTTGCGCGTGCAGCGCCGTCACTCTAGGATCGGCTTTCTGGGTGAGTTGCAGCACGTCGGTTGTGGACTGCCCCAGTGTCGCCGCTTGGCCCGGCTCTACCGCGACCGGCGATAAGGATTGAGCATCCTTGCCGAGTACGGCGGCGAACCGGGCGCGAAACTCTTGCAGACTGAGCTGCGACGAGGATTGGTCGGCGACGGCGCTATCGAGAGCGCTTTGGGCCTGAAGCACGTCGCCTTTGGTTACCGTTCCCAAGTTGTATCTGGCCTGAGCGGATTGCAGCTGATCTTGCAGCGCTTGAACGGTCAGGTCTCTGTTGTGGACGTCACGCTGCGCGGCGACAAGATCAAAAAACGTGCCGATGGTCGCATCGACGATGGTGCGGCGCTGCGTCACTAAATCGGCATCGGCGGCGATCAAGTTTTCCTGCGCGATGTGCAGCTGGTCGATGGTGGAGCCGTGGTTGAGCAGCGGATAGGTCGCCTCCGCGCCAAGACGAAAGCGGTCGTTGGAGCCGATAGGATCGTCATTGTTGTCAAAGCTGCCCGAGTCGGATAAGCGCACTTCGGTAACCAACCGTACCTGCGGATCGAGCGCGGCGCGCGCGACCTGCAGATTGCGATAGGCTTCGTCATGGATCAATCGAAGGCGCAAGCTCGTCAGCGGCGTGCTCAAAGCCGTATCGACAGATTGTTGCAGCGTGAACGACTGCGCGGTTGTTCCGGCGAGCAGGTCCTCATCGTTGGAAACGCTTCCAGCCACGCCTTCAGGCAGAGTTGGGATAGACGCGGAGGTGGTCACACTAGTAGTGTCAGGAGCTGCAACAGCCGGCATAGGCATCGGCATGGGTGCCACGGGCATCGGCATAGGCATCGGAGTGGCGGGCATCGGCATGGGCGCGGGAGTTTGCAGTTGCTTGTCATGCGCTTGAGCGGCCAATGGCGAAGCCAGCAGCAGAGACGCTATCCCGCAATTTAAAAGAGAGCGCAGCAGAGGCAGCTTGGCGCCTCTGTTAAATGACTGCGATATTTTCCCGCGCTCGGCGGCGCTGTTCAGGTGAAGGGACATAGTTGTATTGTATAGCCAATGCGGACGAACGAAGCTAAGAAGTTTGCGCATTGGATATTCCGCGAATCAATCGAAAATTTAGACGTAGACTTGGCGACCAGGCATATTAAGGCAGAAAGTTTGCCAACTTGGCACAAAATTTAGCATCTGAGCCTCGAATCTTACGCTGAGTTGCGCCGGGGGCGGCATTTGCCAGGCAAGAAAAAACGCGGCGTCAACGAATTGACGCCGCGTTTTACCTGGTTTAGTGGCCCGCGTTCGGTACCACGGTCGGCGGCAGCGACGAACTGGCGGTAGCCCAGGTCGAGCTGCTGCTGCCCAGCGTGTAGTTCAGCGTCGTGCCGCTTGTCAGCGCCGTATGGCTGATCCATGCCTTGTTCAACTGCACGCCGTTGTCGGTCAACGATTGGACGTATTGAGTGTTGGCATTCGCTCCAGGCGCCGCAATCGTGATCGCGCTGCCTGTTGTATAAGCCGTGTTTAAGTGAATTACAGCCGACGGGAGTAGCGGAGCCGTCAGCACGTAGTTCGGCGAACCGGCGGCATACGGGTAGATGCCGAGGGCGCTCATCACGTACCAGGCCGACATCTCACCGAGATCGTCGTTGCCGGGAATACCGGTCGGGGTCGTGTTGTACAGCGATTCCGCTGCACGGACCACAATCGGAGTCTTATACGGCTGGCCGAGGTATGCATAAAGATAAGGCGCTCCCAAATCGGGCTCGTCAGTTGGGTTATAGTACGCGCCTAAGCTCCACTTGTTGGTGAGCACGTCCGTCGGATTC
>CAXSEA010000336.1:0-2919 GCA_964235675.1 uncultured Armatimonadales bacterium
TCACGGTGAGGCGGTCGATGAAGCTAAGGCGCCGCTCGATAATCAGCGCGCCGTGGGCGGCGAGCTGGTCATCGTAGGCCGAGAGGACCTCCCGCGCGCCGTAGCCCGCCTGACGCTCTCTGAGAGCGCGTAGGAGCGAGTTGCGCTGCTCCAGGGTCTTGCGGTAGGCGGCGAGCGCGGTGACGTAGCGCGGGCTGGTCTGGGAGATCTCCAGATCCAGGAAACGGCGGCGCAGGGCAGGCTCGCCCCGGATGATGTCGAGGTCGGCGGAATGGAACAGGGCGGCGTTCATCTGACCGATCACTTCGGAGAGCTTGGTCTGCTTGACTCCGTTCATGCGGACTATTTTTTTGTCGGTCGCCGAGAACAGCAGCTCCAAGCGCAGGGGGATGCTGCGCTCGCGCTCCACCTGAGCGACCAGGCGGGCCATCGGGCAGCCGAAGCGCACCATTTCGGAGTCTCGCCCGGCGCGGGGGGATTTTGTGGTGGCGAGAGTGTAGAAGGCTTCCAGTAAGTTGCTTTTGCCCTGGGCGTTCTCGCCGACCAGGATATTGAGGCTTGGTCCCGGCGTTAGGCTCAGCACGGAAAAATTTCTATAGTCCGATATCTCAAGATTTTCTACGCGCATGGAATGATGATGAAAACAGGTACTTCTGCCTATGAAGGCTGCTCCCGAAGCTTGGGCGAAAGCGAAGCGTTTCGGGAAAAGAATTTGGTCTGTGTAAGATTCTGTGATTTTATCTAATAATTAATATAAGATCATCACAGTCATCAGTGGGTGAGCGGTGTGAATGAGCGTGAGCAGCGCCGTTCTCATCGCTTGATTGGTTGTCAACGGCAGCAAACAGCCTCGTTTGCTCGCCAATAATTCAGCGGCCAAGCTTTGTGCTCATTCACATCGCGCCGCGATTGGTTGTACGTCTCATTCACATCTTGCCGTGAGTGAAATTGTTTTCATTCACATTTCCCTTGCTTCATTCACATCGCTCACGGGCTGAGTCACACTATTCACGCCTGGGTATAAAGCGCCTTTTGCCCTATTTTGCCCGTATGCCGCGAAATTGGCGGCCTGGTTATGCAACAGAATTGTTGCCCTTTGGCGTAGTATAGTTGACGCGTGTTCCCTACCTGCGCTTGGCGGGCGATGCTGCCGCTTGTTTTCCCCGCTTCTTGAATAAACGAATTAGATCGCGACACAATCCGTTATGACTTTCCGTCCGCTTTCGGCCTCGGCTTCGGCCGCACGCCGCGTCCGGCTTTCCGCCGCCGTTATCGCAAGCCTGCTGGCCGCCGCTCCCACTCTTGCCCATGCCCGCCCCGTCGTTCCGGTTTCAAAGCCCGCGCCGCAGCATCGATTGACGTTCGATACGTCCAAGTTCATGCCGGAGTCGGAGATCCGCTACGGCCAGACCGGCTACGCCCTGACCGTGAACCATGGCACCAAGATCGAGCGCTTCGGAATCGAGCTGCTCGGCGTGATGCGCAAGATGAACAACGGACGCGATTTGATCGCGTTTCGGGCGACGTCGGGGCCGTCGGTGACGCGCCAGGCGATGATCGTGGAGGGCATGTCGGGCAGCCCGGTGTATGTTGGCGGGCGGCTGGTCGGCGCGATTGCCTACGGCTTGTCGTTTTCCCGCGAGCCTATTGGATTGATTACCCCGATTCGGGACATGCTCGATTCGTGGGACCCCGATTTGCCCGCCACTCCCAACCTGACCGGCGCGGCGGCATCGCGCACGCTTTCGATGAGCCCGCAGAGCGTGACTGTCACTTCCAGCCAGTTGGGAGCGATGGGCGGCGGGGGGATAAATTTGTCGCAGTCGGGCGGGCCGCTGACGTTCGAGCCGATGATGACTCCGGTTGCCGTGTCGGGATTGTCGCCGCAGATTATGGATAAGCTCGCCTTGTCGCTCGCGCCGCTGCACCTGATGCCGGTCGCGGGGAGCGCTCCATCGGGGGCGAACCAGCCTGACTCGGAAGCGGCGCGGATCGCCGCCGGCAAGGCGCTGACTCCGGGCGCGGCTGTGGGCGTGTCGCTCGCGCAGGGCGATGTGGACATGACCGCCATCGGAACGCTGACGTACCGGGTGGGCAACAAGATTGTGGCGTTCGGGCATCCGTTTACCGGCATCGGCCCGATTGACGCGGCTTTAACCACGGCAAGCATCACCGATATTTTGCCGTCATATCAATCGTCGATCAAGCTGGGCGCGCCGGTGACCACTGTCGGGCGCATCTTCCAGGACCGGCCGTTTTCGGTGGGCGGGCAGATCGGCCCCGCGCCGCAGATGATTCCGGTGAGTGTCACTATCGAAGACTTGTCGGACAAGCGCACCAAAACTTACCACGCGCGGGTGATCAACCATCCCCTCCTGACCGGCGCGCTGGCGCTGAGCGTAGCGGGTGAGGCGATTCTGGAAGTGCACGGCACCCCCGGCGATGCGGTGGCATATGTCACCACCGACGTGGACGCCGACCAGGTGGGGCATATTGTCCGCAAGAACGTCTTTTTCGACCCCTTGGCGGTGAACTCGGCGGCGACGGGGGATTTGAGCGATATTGTCGGGATGCTCTCGTCGAACCCGTTCTACCAACTGAACGTGCGGAGTGTGAATATGACGGTGCGCATCCAGGATGCCCATCCCACCGCCGAGATCGATCATATCGTGGTGCCCCGTACCACTTACCAGCCGGGGGATGTGGTGAATGTCGGAGTGGTGCTGCGCCCTTATAAGAAGGACCCGGTCGTCAAGAACGTTTCCTTGACCATCCCAGCCAATGTCCCCGACGGCGCCGTGATTCTCTCGGTGCGCGGGGGAGCGTCGGCGAGCGCCCCTACCCTGTCGCTCGGTGCGGGCGGGACTATCACACTTGGACATTCGGGCGATTCCGGGATGCCGCCTCCGGCCACGGTGC
>CAXSEA010000337.1:0-2829 GCA_964235675.1 uncultured Armatimonadales bacterium
ACCAGCCGAACACGCTTTTTGATTTCCACTATCTTCCAATATGGGAGCGGGGGTTGGACTTGAACCAACGACCTTCGGGTTATGAGCCCGACGAGCTACCGGACTGCTCCACCCCGCACCATTGCGCTAACGAATATATCTTACCCTCTAGAGACTTGGTTGTCAACTCCAGAGGGGTACAAAACAAATTCAAAATCTATAATTTGAGATCGATGGCTACTTCCGAGATTGCGCCTTGGTCGGAGCGTAGAACGACTAAGATCGCCGTGCCGCCGGGCTGCAGCTTGGTCAGGGCGGCTAACGCTTCGCTCACGGTTGCGACGCGCTCACGATCTACCTGCTCGATGACGTCGTTCTCGGAGAGTCCACTGTCGTCAGCTGGACTATTGGGAGCGACCGAGGTGACGATGACGCCGGATGTCAGCGGCGGCAGCATCAGCTCGTTTCGGTCAGTCGTCTTCAAATCACGGAATGTCAGGCCGAGCTTTGTCTGCGGGTGAACGACAGTCTCGCTGTCGTCGCCGACTGCGGCGGAGGGCGTGTGCGCCACGGTCATGCTGGCGGACGCGGCAGCGCCGTTTCTGATATAGGCGATAGTGACGGGCTGGCCGGGCGGTGTTTGCGAAATCGCGTTGCGGAGGCTGAGCTCACCGTCGATGGCCGCACTGTTAAACTGGGTGATGATGTCCGTCGGGCGCAGGCCCGCTTTGCCCGCAGGGCTGTCACGGCTGACTTCCTCGACCCACGCGCCGGATGTGACGCCGTATTCTTGCTGCTGGGCAGGAGTCAGATCGCTGGGCACGAGGCCAAGATAGCCTCGGACTACTTTGCCATGCTGTATTAGCTGGTCGACGATGTAGAGCGCGGTGCGAGCGGGGATCGCAAAGCCGACGCCGGCGCTGCCTTCGACAGGCGATTCGATCGCGACATTGACGCCGATCACTTGACCGTCGATGTTGAGCAGCGGCCCGCCGGAATTGCCGGGGTTGATGGCGGCATCGGTTTGGATTAGGTCGGGATAGTAGCGGATGTTGTCGGCGTCTTCGCCGATCTGCTGATGCCGGTGGACGGCGCTGACGACGCCGACGGTCATCGTGTTTTGCAGGTCAAACGGGCTGCCGATTGCGATGGCCCACTGACCGGGCCGAATTGAATTCGTGTCGGCGAACTGCGCGACTGGCAGAGTAGCGCCTTGCGGATCGATCTTCACCAAAGCGAGATCACTTTTGTAGTCTGGGATGACGTGCCCGCGAAACTCGCGTCCATCGCTGAGAGTGACCGTCACGTAATCCGAGCCTTGCACCACGTGATCGTTCGTGAGGATATAGCCGTCGGCGCGGACGATAAGTCCGGAGCCGGTGGCTTCTTCCTGCTTTGGAAAGAGATCCGGGGTTTGCGCCACAGGCGGCGCGCCGGGCACTTTCAAGGGATGCGCCGGACTATGCTCGGGCGCAGGCGCAGGCGCGGGAGACTCCGACGGCGTGTCGATATCGTGCGACGACTGTATATTGACGACAAAAGGCTCCGCGCTCGAGGCGACATGCGAGAACGCGTCTTGAACCTGCTGCAAAAGCGAGCGCTGGCTGGGAGTGGAGCCGGCGGGCGCTGACCCTGAGCCTGACTGCCCGGAAGCTGTCACCGACGCGGCCGGGGGAGCGGGCGCGGGCAGCGTGCTTTGCGCGCGCGCCGCAAAGGGCGAGCAGAGCAGCAATGCTCCGACCGCCGCAGCCGTGGCAGCCATCCGATTTGCTCCGGCATCTGTATGCCGGGTAAAGAACTTACGGTTGCTAACGTGATGCATTAAACTTCGCGGAATAAAGCCGCGCCCTTGGCGTAATGCCCAAATATTGCGCATTGGATGACATTGTGTTGAGCACAGGACGAATATGATATGAGCGTTCTTCAGAGTACCCTAATGTGAGAATCGGCGCGTCGCTTGAATATCGCGTAAGCGCACCTGGCGGCGAGGACAGGGTCATGCTCGTGTCGTCCAGGGAATTCATATCGCCGGCGGAAGTCATGGCCAAGGGCGTTGAGCGAGGCGTTTGAATAGCAGCGCCAAAACCAGTCATGCTCATAATGCCGCTCCATCGCGAGTGATGAGACTGCAGATGCGACAGCACGGGCGCGATGGCGGCGGGCGCGACGACAAACCATGCGCCCAGCACTCCGAGAGCGCAAGCCAGACCAGCGGAATGGCCGTTTGCTTGCTGCAAAGCTCGGTTGTTTTCCTCCGCGCTGGCGAGTCCGAATAGACGCCGCATCTCGCGCTGCGGTCGAAACAGATGCACGACGACAGGGTTAAAGCTCGAAAGCTCCTCCAGTGAAGCGCCGAACTGCGGGCGGGGGCGCGAAGAAGGGAGCGAGTTCAGTAGTTGCTTTAAAGAAGCGATCGACTGGTACTCCGCTTCGCAGCTGACGCACTCGGAGAGATGCTTGCGGATACTCAGCATCTCCGCGCCAGTCAGCTCGAAATCGACATATGCGGACAACAAGGATTCGACGCGTCGGCAGCTCATAGGCGCGGCATGGACCTGGAAGACGATGTCAAGGCAGCCGAAAGCTCACTGCCGTTATCACGCGCTTCCGCCGTGATCGCGTCGAGCTTAACCTTAAGCTGCTTGCGTCCCCGATGAAGGCGGGAGCGAACCGTGCCCAGCGAGCAGTTCATCGCCTGGCTGATCTCTTCGTAGGATTTGCCTTCGATGTCGGCCAAAATCACGGTATAGCGAAAATCTTTCGGCAAGCAGTTTAATGCGCGCTGAACGTGCTCGTCCAATTCGGTCGAAAGCATTATGCGCTCGGGGTTGGAGGCAGCATCGGGAATTT
>CAXSEA010000338.1:0-2817 GCA_964235675.1 uncultured Armatimonadales bacterium
GTGTGGTCGCCCGCGCTCAAACCGCTCCGCCGAGCACTCCGACTAGCGCAGCAGCCCCCGCAGTCGCCGGCAGCGCTCCCGCCGACGCGTCGGCCACCGTTTATCGCGGCGGCGTGGGCAGAACCGGCTTCGCCGCCCAGGACGCCACCCCGCCGCTCAGCGTCGCCTGGCAAAACACCGTCGCGCCGCTCAATGGCAACCAGTCCACGCCGGTGACGGACAACGGAACCGTTTTCTTCGGCACGAACGGCGCGGTTTACGCGATGAACGCGTCGGACGGCTCGATCAAGTGGACTTACCCCACCGCCGAGGCCTTGGCGAACCCCGATGTCGCCCATCCCGGCTTTTTTGATTGTCCCGCGACTGTGGCGGACGGCAAGGTCTACATCGGCAACGATGACGGCAAGCTGTACGCCTTCGACGAGAACACCGGCGCGCTGGCGTGGCAAGTGACCACCGGTGGAATTGTCCGCTCCGCGCCCGTAGTCAGCGACGGCGTCATCTACTTCGGCTCCGGAGATTCCAAGCTTTACGCGATCCGCGAAGACAACCAGCAGCCTGTCTGGGGCGGCGAGTTCCGCTCGTCGGGCCAGATCTCCACGCCGGCGGCTATCTCGGCCAGCGACGTCTTTTTCGTCGACGGCAACGACACGCTTTTCTGCGCCGCGCTTGCCAGTGGGCGGCTGGTCTGGTCGCTGAAGTTCGGGGACAACATCGCCGATTCACCCCCTGTTCTGGCGAACGGAGTCGTGGTTGTCGGCTCCCAGCGCGACTTGTACGGCATCGCCCCGAGTGTCGGCTCGACCCGGTGGCATCTCACTTTGCCTGCGTCGCTGACGGCGCAAATCGCGGTCAGTGGCGACGGCTCAATGATCTACGCCGCCACGTCCGACGACGACATCGTCGCCATCAACACGCACGGCCAGGTGCAATGGACGGCTCCTCTCGGCAGCGATACGACTATCGCTCCGGTCGTCACAAACAACTCCGTCGTCGCAATTACCAAGAGCGGAATTGTCCGCCTGCTCGACGCCAGCACCGGCCAGGTGCGGTGGTCGTATCCATTGTCGAGCGTCGCCGCGCCGCGTCGAGGCAGGGGTACGAACATCAGCGCCGCGCCGCTTGTGACGGCGGGCGTGATTTACACATTGTCCGATAACGGCACATTGACCGCGTTCCGCGCCAACGGTTCCGACAACCTACCGCCGTCCGCTGCGCTGGTCTCGCCTGTTTTGAACCGCGCCATCGCCGGCGCGCAGATTCCCTACGCGATATTCGTGAACGATATCGGCTCCGGAGTCAATCCCTCGTCGGTCAGCTTGAAAGCGGACGGCGCAACGATCCCAGTCGTGTACGACGTGGACAACGGCTATATCACCGTACGGACGGTCGCCCGCTCACTGGGCTCGCCGGTTCCCGTGGCGATTTCCACGCTCAGTAGCGGCCTCCACGCCTTAACGTTGACCGTTTCGGACTGGCGCGGCAACCAGCTGACGAAAACTTGGAACTTCACCGTCAACGACGCCCTCAATCCCCCAGGATCAGCGCTGCCGCAGTCGCAGTTGTCGCCAGCTACCACTCCGCCGGATGCAAACCAGCAAAGTGGCGCAACGCCCTCGGCCACGGGGAGCGCAGCTGACAGTGGATCTGGTACGGGGAATTCGGCCGATCCAAGCGCAGCCGGCGGCGGTAGCGGCAGCGGCTCTTCCGCTTCGCCCAGCTCGTCCGGCACAACCGGCGCGCGCCCAACCGGCTCAGGCGGCCCTGGCCCCGTGCCTGGCCCCGTCACCGGCTCAGGCCCGGTTCCAAGCACGCCGACCGGACCTGGAGCCGGCCCGGTGGCGCCATCGGGCACGGGCGGTACAGGCTTTCCCCCCGCGCCGCCGATCTAGCCTGAAAGCTGCTGTACCAATCTGAAGTTATTGCCCTGCGTCTTCAAAATTGATAAAGACGCAGGGTTTTTTTTGCATCTGAAAAACACACGCGAAATCATTTTCGCGGCTTGCCGGTTTTATGTACGTTCAGGCAGTGTCGAAGCACGATGTCACCAATTATCGCCGACCCTGCCGAATCTTCTGCTCGACACGACGAATCCATTCTCGCCGACTGGCTCCGTTTAGCGCGGGCGGAGATGCCCGCCGCCGTTCTCGATGCTCTTCTCGTCACGTTCGACGACAATCCCACGGCGTTGCTGCGCGCCGGATCTGCGGCTTGGAGCGCCCATGGCGTGAGCCAAGCCCGGATTAAGCGCATGGAAGAATGCATCGCCTACGACTCGGACCGGCTTTTAGCGCCTTTTCATCAGTGCGGCGCTCATATCGTCACGAAGCGCGGTGTTTTCAGCGAGCAGTATCCACAGGCGCTGCGCGATTTGCCGGGCGCGCCGCCGATTCTTCATGTGCGAGGACGCTTGCTGGCCGACGACCGCTTTTCGGTCGCCGTCGTCGGCTCGCGACGCGCGACAAACTACGGGCTGGCTATCGCCGAGAGCTTCTCGCGCGAGTTGTGCGCGCATGGCTTGTGCATCGTCTCCGGGGGAGCGCGCGGCGTGGACACCTATGCTCACCGGGGCGCTCTCGCCGCCGGCGGACGCACGGTCGCTTTTATCGGATGCGGCCTCGACATCAATTACCCCGCCGAAAACCGCGCGCTCTTCGACGAGATGATCGGCAGCGGCCAAGGAGCGATCGTGTCGGAGTACCCGTTCGGCGCGCCGCCGGAACCGTGGCGCTTTCCGGGTCGCAATCGCTTGATCGCCGGTTTAGCATTGGGCACTTTGGTGATCGAAAGCGACGTGACCAGCGGCGCGATGATTAC
>CAXSEA010000339.1:0-2756 GCA_964235675.1 uncultured Armatimonadales bacterium
TGTAGCGGTAGACGCCGAGCGGGCGTTCTATGTGGTCGAGGAGGGCAACCACCGGGTGCAGAAGTTCAGCGCCGAGGGCGTGCTGCAGCTGGTGTTCGGGCGGATGGGGAACCGTCCGGGCGAATTTCAAGGGCCGATGGGTATCTGCGTCGCGTTGAACGGCGATATCCTGGTGGCCGACACCGGCAACGGGCGCGTGCAGCGATTTTCTCGGGCGGGGCAGTATTTATCGTCGATGGGCGTGGCCGGGTCGCTGCAGCCGCCGCTGACCAATCCCCAGGCGGTGACCACCGATTCCCACGGCAATATCTATGTCGCGGATACGCTGGCGCATCGCATCGCCCGCTACGACCCGCTGGGGCGGTTTACCGGGCACTTCGGCGGCGTGATTAAGCGGCGCAAGCCAGGTGGGGATGGTGGCGGCGGCGAGACGGAAACGGAATCGGTGCGTTTCACCGAGCCGCACGGAATCGCGTGCACGCTGAACGGGCAGCTATTTATCAGCGACGGCGACCATGGGCCGGGGCGGCTGGTCGCCTTGAGCGCGGAAACCGGCGCGGTGCAGCTGGCGGTGACCGATCCGGGGCGCAACTTAGGGAAATTATCGCGGCCGTCGGGCGTGGCGATTAGCGCGCGGATGCGCAGCGATTTCCCGGATGGATTACCCAGGGCGGATTTGTATTTAGCGGACTCGGCGAACCACCGGATTATTCGGTTTACGAGTACGTAGGGCTACCCACTCAAGCTATGTACACTGTGTATGATATTGATCGCATCGAGCGAGAGTTAGACATAGAGTTGCCAGAAGAATACAAATCGATTTTGCTAGCTTATCCATTTGCACATGATTCGGTAGTCTACGAAGACGATCTTTTTGGCGATGCCGCCACGCTCATCAGCCGCAATCAGGAAAGCGGGCAATATGGTTTTATGGTTCATGATTGGCCATCCCACTATCTTGTCATTGGTACCGATGGAGCGGGCAACGACTTTTTTATCGACTTGCAAGCCGCCGGTTCGGCTGTTTACATAGCTGATCACGAAGTAACGTCCAAGTCGAAACGGCTGGAATATCGATTAACCGCTCCGAGTATTACGGATTTTGTTGACTTACTGAAAAAGCAGGAGGCGGAGTTTGAGGAAGAGGAACGGCAAGCCGCCGAGCGGAGATTAAACCGAAAATGGTGGCAGTTCTGGCTGTAAAGGATCAAGGCAATTTAGTGACTCAACAAACAGGCTTATTTCACAACGTATTCTTCTGGCTGGCGGAGGGCAGTTCGGGCGATGCGGGGCAGCGGATTGCCGAAGGGTGCAGGAAGTATCTGCCGGGGATTCCGGGCGTGCTTCGGTTGACTGTGGGCGCTCCGGCGGGCGGGGATTTAGGCGCGCCGGTGGATAGTTCCTACGCCGTCGCGCTGCTGGTGGAGTTTGCGGACAGCGCGGCGCATGACGCTTACGAGGGGCATGCGGATCATCTGCGGTTCTTGGACGAATACGGGGCGTATTTTGGGCGGGTGGTGGTTTACGATGTTGCGCCTGGGAGCTGAACGGGGCGGGTCGGACTCCCCTCCATTTCCATGGAGGGGTTGGGGGAGGTCCGGACGATCGAGCTATGGTGCTACATAAACCTGCCTTTAGGCGCTCCCAGACCGCCCCCAGCCCCTCCATGGAAATGGAGGGGAGCCCGATTAGTTTTTCATGTTGGCTAGGTGCTCTACTATTTTGTCTTGGTAGGCTCCCATGGCGCGAGCGGGGATGAGGTGGTTATTCATCAGGATGACGAAGGCGAGCAGGCGGCCGGAGCGGTCGTGGACATAGCCCGAGAATGAGCGGCAAGTGCGGACAGTGCCGGTTTTGACATGGGCGTTGCCGCCGGCGGCGAGAGTGCCGCGCATGCGGTTTTTGGCGGTGCCGTCGATGCCCGCGACGCTCATGGCGTTGTAGAAGGTGGTGAAATCGGGGCGCTTGGCTACGTCCAGCAGCAGGGTTAGTTCGGCGCGGGGCGTGACCAGGTTGATGCGGCTGACGCCGGAGCCGTCGACGAAGCGGTGCGTGGATGGCCCGAGGCCGAGGGTGGCGTAATACTTGTCTTCGGCGGCGGCTCCATTGTCGTAGCTGCCGGGTTTTCCTTGGTGGACGGCTTCCAGGCGGGTGAGGCATTCGGCGACGAGGTTGTCGCTGGGTTTGAGCATCAGGCCGAGCAGCTTGCTGAGGGGCACTGACGTGTGAGTCGCCAGAACTACGGCGTTCGGCGGCGTGACGCCGATTTCCGGGGCGCGGCTGCCGCGAATGATTCCGTAGCGGAGCAGGCTTTTGGTCAGCAGCGCCGCAGCGTAGAGCGGAGGCTGCGGCAGTGTAATGCGGCCGTCGGTGTCGTCGCTAGTTGGGTCGGGCGACGCTCCAGCGGGGATCGAGCCGGTCAGGGTGATCTGCGTGGAGTTGAGCGGGCGGTAGCGGTTGATAACGACGGCGGAGTCGGGCGTGCCGGTGACGGCCTGGTCGTTGACGGTGTAGTAGTCGGAGTCCGGCGAGGCGGTAAACGTGGTGGGATCGCCCGGTTTCGCGCCGCCGTGGAGGGCAATCGTGCAGATGCCTTCGTCTACTTCCAGGGCTGAGATTTCCGGGGCGTAGTAGTCGAGGAGAGAGTCGGCCTGCCAGCCATCGCCCCAAACATCGTTCTCCTCGCCGGGCTGGAACAGCGACTGATCGACGATGATGCTCCCGTCCATGCCTTTGATGCCTTTGGCAGCAAGCGT
>CAXSEA010000340.1:0-2698 GCA_964235675.1 uncultured Armatimonadales bacterium
GACCATCCTCTCAGCGGCCCTGGAGAGCGCGGGTGAGATAGCCGCCCTGTGAATCGACGTTCCTCGGTTGAATTACTCAACAGCGTGATTTGGGTTCCACCGGCCATAAGAGGCTTGGGTCTTGAGTCTTTTTTCACACGCCCCATTGCTTGTGCAGTGGGGCGAAATGCTATGATGAGCACTGGATTCATTCAATACAGTGCTGCGCCTAAACTATGTGAAAAAAGGCCCGGCGGCCTGAGCGCTCCGAGAAACTAAATGAAAATTAATCGAGAACTCGTTCAATGATGGCTTGGGTGCATGCTACGGTCGGCGCGGCGCTGGGCAGCCAAGCGAGGAATAGCCTGCTGGCGTACACGGCGGGAGCGGCGTCGCATCTGGTGTGCGATTTGTTTCCGCACCGCGATTTCGAGATGCCCGTGGAGATGCCCTTGCTTGCCATCGCGCTCGGCTTGATTGCCTGGCGGTACGGCGCGCGCTCGCCGCAGATGGCGGGGGCGCTGGGGGCAATCTCGCCGGATTTCGAGAACGGGTTTATGCGTCTGGGGCTGACTAAGGGCATGCTGTATCCGACCCATACGGCGGGATGGTGGTTCGTCGGGCATGGCCGGGCGATCCGCTCGCCGCTCAACCAGATTGTTCTCGCCGCGCTGTGTATCGCGGCGCTGGAGATGTCGCGAAGAAGCATATAGCGGCCTGAGTTTGGAGGCTGGCGATTTCGATGTACACTCGTTGCTATGATGCGCATCGGAATTGATGCCCGGCTGCTCACCGGGCGGTTCACCGGCGACCGTACCTACTGGCGTGGGCTGCTTGGAGGATTGGCGGCAGTCGATTCGGACAACCAATACCTGCTTTATGTCCGCGAGGAAGCTGCCGAAAATATCGCCGAGGCTATCGGCGTAGGCGGCGAGTCGCCGTCGAAGTTCCAATGGAGAGTCGTGCCCGCGCGAAACGACCGTCTCTGGTCTTTAATCGCGCTCCCAAACGCGATGCGCCGCGATAAAGTCGATGTGGTGCACGTACAGTATGCCGTCTCTCCGCTTTTCTTCGCGCGGGGCGTCAAAGTCGTCACGACTGTCCACGACGTCACCTTTCGCCTCTTCCCGCATTTGTTCCGCCCGATGGACCGCGCGCTGCTGAACCTGTCGGTGCCGTATTCCGTTCGCCGCGCCTGCGCCGTGATCGCCGTTTCGGAAAACACCCGCGCCGATATCCTGCGCGCTTACCGTCCGAAACCGGAATCGAAAGTGGCCGTGACTCTGCTGGCCGCTGGGCCGGAATACCGCGCGATGAGCGAGTCCGAGCGCGATTCGGCACGGTTGGTTCTACAGGAGCACTACGGCGTCGGCGGCCAGGACGCCCCCTACGCGCTTGCGGTCGGTGTTCTGCAGCCGCGCAAAAACCTGGTCATGCTCCTGCGGGCTTTCTCGGCGGCGCGGCGGCTGCATGGGTTTCCGCACCGGCTCGTGGTGGTCGGCAAGCGGGGCTGGCTCGCGTCGGGAATCGACGAGGCCCTGAGCGCCGCCGAAGCCGCCGGGGATGTCGCGCTCACCGGCTATGTGCCCGACGAGCATTTGCCGCTGCTTTACAACTGCGCCGATCTGATGTGCTACCCGTCGCTGTATGAGGGCTTTGGATTGCCGCCGCTGGAAGCGATGGCCTGCGGCTGCCCGGTGATGACGTCGGATGCCGGCAGCTTGCCGGAAGTCGTCGGGGACGCGGGAGTGCTGCTTGACCCCAATAAGCCGGGAGAATGGATCGACGCTCTCGGGCGCGTCCTGCCCGATGCGGGCCTGCGCGGGAAAATGAGCGCCGACGGATTGGCGCAAGCGTCAAGCTTTAGCTGGAGCCGAACGGCGCGTGAGACTCTGGCGGTTTACACGGCGTGCCACAATAGCGCCGGAACGCACCTATGACAGCCCCATCCACCCAGTTCGACACGACACTACTCGATATTTTCGCCTGCCCGGCCTGCGATGACCGCCCGCCGCTCACGCTCAACGCGGATTCGTCCACGCTCGATTGCGCCGAGTGCGGCCGCCGGTACCCGATTGAGGACGGCGGCATTCCCGTGCTTCTCATCGACCACGCTTTGCCGCCGCTCGACAAGTAGGCTAGCCATCAAAAACACTATGATACGAATCAGTGTGATTCACGGCCCGAACCTGAATCTTCTCGGAGTCCGCGACCCGGACATCTACGGCACCGACCGCTACGAGACGGTCAATCAGCGCATTCAAGACCATGCCCAAAAGCTCGGGGTGGAAGTGACGATCTTCCATTCCAACAGCGAAGGCGGCATTATCGACCGCATCCAGGACGACCGCACGTGGGCCGACGCTCTCGTCATCAACGCCGGCGCGTACACGCACTATTCCATCGCCATCCGCGACGCCCTCGCCGACGCGCGCATGCCGGTGATCGAGGTGCATGTCAGCAATCTCCACGCCCGCGAGGAGTTCCGGCACAAATCCGTGATCGCGCCGATTGCATCGGGGCAGATTATCGGCTTCGGCACGCGCTCGTATCTGCTGGCGTTGGACGCCGCCAAAAGCATCGTCGAGGAGCACCACCGGTAAGAGCTGATTGGCTGCGTCTCTTCCCCTCCGTTTCCAAGGAGGGTGCAAAAAAACGCGTGGAGACCTATCCGGCCTTTCAGGCCACCTTCCCTGAAGGGAAGGACTAGCCGCACACA
>CAXSEA010000341.1:0-2695 GCA_964235675.1 uncultured Armatimonadales bacterium
TGGCAGCACTGCCTGGAAGACGGCTGGTGGCCGCCGGTCGTCTCCGGCACGATGCATGTCACCCTCGGGGGTGGTCTGGCGACCAATATCCACGGCAAGAACAACTTCCGCGTCGGGCCGCTGGGCGATCATGTCACCGAGTTCGATTTACTGCTCCCCGGCAGCATTGAAGTAAAAACCTGTCGTCGCGACACGGAGCCAGAACTGTTTCATGCCGTGATCGGCGGCCTGGGATTGCTGGGAATTGTAACTCGCATCGCGCTGCAAATGAAGCGTGTCTATTCGGGATTGCTGCGAGTGGACGCGTTCGCGACGAAGAATTTGGGCGAGTTGTTCGAGCAGTTCGAGGCGCGTCGGCATGAAGCCGATTATTTGGTCGGCTGGATCGACTGCTTTGCGACCGGCGACGCGCTTGGGCGCGGCCTGGTGCATCAGGCCAATTATCTGCGTCCCGGCGAGGACCGCGAGCCGGCGCAGACATTGCGCGTGGCGAATCAAGAGCTACCCGACACGCTCCTCAGCGTCATACCGAAATCGGCGATGGGGCGGTTGCTGCAGCCGTTCACGAACAATGTCGGAATGGGCATGATCAATTTCGCCAAGTTCTTGCAGGGTAGCACACTTGGCCACAACCAAACGGTTTTGCAGCCGCACGCGCAATTTGCGTTCCTGCTGGATTACGTGCCTAACTGGAAATACGCCTACAAGCCAGGCGCGATGACTCAATTCCAATCGTTTGTCCCCGCCGATCACGCCGAGAGCGTGTTCCGGCAACAGCTTGCGCTTAGCCAGAAGATGAAGATCGTGCCGTATCTTGGAGTGTTCAAGCGGCATCGCCCCGACACGTTCCTGCTGACGCATGCCGTCGACGGCTATTCTCTAGCGCTGGACTACCCGCTCAACAACAGCAACGGAGCCGGACTGCGCGTCCTGGCGGAGCGGATGGCACAGATCGTGGTGGAGCATGGTGGGCGATTTTATTTCGCCAAAGACAGCTTGCTGAGTCCCCGCCTGACCCGGCGGTTCTTAGGCGAGCCCGCTCTCGAAAGGTTCGCCGCGCTGAAACGCGAGTGCGACCCATACGGCACTCTCCAGTCGGAGCTTGCTCGACGCGTACTGCCGCAGCTCATCTCCGATTTCGACGATGCGAGGCACCTCGCATCGCGTCAAGCTCATCTCATTCGCTAGTTTCATCCCGCAAGCTGGAGTTAAAATCCGATCATGCCTGACCCACGCCTAGAAAAACTTGCCGACCTGCTCGTGAACTACTCGCTCGAAGTAAAAGCGGGTGACTTGATGCGTTTGCGCGGCTCCAGTATCGGCGAGCCGCTTGCGGTTGAGGTGTTTCGCGCGGCGGTGAAACTCGGAGCGCACCCGTTCTTTATGATGACGCCCGCCGAAGCGACGGAGATTTATTTGCGGGACGCTCCGGAAGAAGCGCTCAATTACCTCTCGCCGCTGGAACTGCTGTCGGTGGAGCATATCGACGTCGATTTCTCCATCTTCGGCGATTATAACAGCTACTCCCTCGCCGGAGTCGATCCCGCGCGCCTCGCCCGGTTCCAAAAAGTGCGAGGCTCTCTTTTCCATCGCTACCTGGAGCGCAGCGACGCGGGCGGGCTTCGCTGGTGCGGCGCGCAGTACCCTAGCCAGTCAGCCGCCCAGGACGCGAAAATGTCCCTGCGCGATTACGAGAACTTCGTCTACGGCGCGATGCTGCTGGACAAGCCGGACCCAGTAGCTGCCTGGCGCGAGGTGGCGGCGCTGCAGAAGGGCTACTGCGATTATCTGCAATCGAAACAACAGGTCCGCATTGTCGCCGAGGATACCGACCTGACAGTCGGCGTCGGCGGACGAACCTGGATCAGCGCCGACGGCAAGCGCAACATGCCCGACGGTGAGGTTTTTACCGGACCGGTGGAAAACAGCGCGAACGGGCATATCCGCTACTCGTTTCCCACCATCTACAACGGGCGCGGCGCGGAAGACGTCCAGCTCTGGTTCGAAGATGGCGTGGTTGTTCGCTGGGAAGCGCGCGAGGGACGCGAACTGCTGGACGAGCTATTTGCGATGGACGACGGCGCGCGTCGCCTGGGCGAGCTGGCGATCGGCACGAACTACGGCGTGCCGACCTTCACCAAAAACATCTTATTCGACGAGAAGATCGGCGGCACGTGCCATTTGGCGGTCGGGGCCAGCTATCCATCGACTGGCGGCATCAACGAGTCGGCTCTGCACTGGGACATGGTGTGCGATTTGCGCAGCGGCGGAGCGTTGTACGCTGACGGCGAGCTGTTCCACGAGAACGGGCAGTGGAAAATCTAAGCTCAGGATTAGTGTCGTGCCGCGAGCAAATCGCTGATCTGACCGGCGGGCATGGGGCGGCCGTAAAAATAGCCTTGCAGTATGTCGCAGCGGCTTGCCGCGAGTAGCTGGCTGTGCTCGATGGTCTCGACTCCCTCGGCGATCACTTGCAGGCCCATCTCATGTCCCATCGTGATAATCGCCTGCACGATCGCATGGTCGTGCGAGTTGCTGAGCATTCCCTGAATAAACGATTGATCGATTTTCAAAGCTGAGACAGGCTCGCGCTTCAGGTACGAGTACGACGAATACCCCACCCCTACATCGTCGATACTCCCCGAGATGCCCAGAGCCGCCAGATTGCGCATCGCGGCAATAATTCTTCCTTCGC
>CAXSEA010000342.1:0-2675 GCA_964235675.1 uncultured Armatimonadales bacterium
AACGGCGACCAAATCATACTGAGCTCGCGCGCTAAGGAAAACGGGCATCGTCCGGCTGTGGACCCGCTGTTTCGGTCGGCGGCGCGCGCGTTCGGTTCCCGTGTGGTAGGAGTGGTCTTGTCGGGCACGCTCGACGACGGCACGGCGGGCGCGACGGCGATTAGCCGGTGCGGCGGCGTGACGATCGCGCAAGATCCGGAAGAAGCCACGTTCGACGGTATGCCGCTGAGCGCAATTCGCAACGACGACGTGGAAAAAGTGCTGTCGGTGGAGGGAATCGCTGAGGAAATTGTCCGGCTTGCCAATACGCCGATCAATTCAGACGATGTAAAACTGGCTGATGCCGGGCGTCAACTCTCGCATGATGAAGAGATGGAGATATTAGCCGTGGTCGATCAAAACGAATCGCATACCGAGGTGGAGCCGGGCGCGTCGCCGTCGGTGTTTACCTGCCCCGAGTGCAGCGGGACACTATTCGAGACGCGGGAAAGCCGGCTTCATTTCCGCTGCCGTGTCGGCCACGCTTATTCGCCGGACAGCCTGCTGACGGAGCAGAACGGCTCGGTCGAGGCTGCGCTATGGACGGCGATCCGGATTCTGGAGGAAAGCGCCAACCTGACGGAGCGGCTTGCCGACCGCGCCCGCGACGACGGGCGGCCACGCTCGGAGCGGCAGTTCCGGGAGCATCAGATGAATACCCAGCAGCATTCGCATACTCTGCGAAGCTTGCTCCTGTCGGACCGGCTGCAGACGAGTCCCGGCGAACTTGCGGCAGATCAAGATGAAGTGATGCGCGTGGGAGCTTAATTTGCCAGACGAATTAGAACTGAGCGAGCTTGGCGGCGAGTCCGAACAAGAGATGCCATCCGGCTTAGATACGGCTGCCTGCCAAGAGGTGCTGGAATATTTAAGGCGTAGCCGGGGCTTTGACTTCGGCGGATATAAGCCGGCCACTTTGTACCGCCGCTTGCAGAAGCGCATGGAGATGGTGAGCGTCGCCTCGTGCGAGGACTATCTGGACTATTTGGAAGTCCATCCCGACGAGTTTTCCCAGTTATTCAACACGATTCTCATCAACGTCACCAGCTTCTTCCGCGACCCGTCGAGCTGGGAAATGCTGGAAAGCACGTTTATCCCTCGGCTGCTGGCCGCCGGGCCGAACGCGCCGATTCGCATATGGAGCGCCGGCTGCGCTTCGGGCGAGGAGCCTTACACGATCATGATGCTTCTTGCGGAGCATTTTGGCACCGACGCCACGCGCGAACGCGTGAAGCTTTACGCGACGGATATCGACGAGGAGGCGCTGCAAGAGGCGCGCAACGCCACGTATTCGGCCCGCGACGTCGCCGCAGTGCCGGAGCATCTTCTAGCCAAGTATTTCCGGCAAAGCGGAGGGCAATACGTATTCAGCAGCGATTTGCGCCGCAGCGTGATTTTCGGCAAGCACGATTTAATGGCTGACGCGCCGATCTCGCGCATCGACCTGCTGACCTGCCGCAACACGCTGATGTACTTCAACACCGAAAAGCAAACCCGGATTTTGTCGAAGTTCCATTTCGCGCTGAACCCAAGCGGGCTGATTATGCTGGGCAAGGCCGAGATGCTGTTTTCGCATTCGAGCATGTTCATGCCGCTTGATTTGAAACGGCGCATCTTCACGAAAGTGCCCAAGGATCAATTAAAAGACAGGGTGCTGCTGATGATGCAGGGGTATGTCAGCCCCGAGGACGATCCCGACGAGGAAATTAAGCCGCTCAGCCGGATGAGCGATTGGGTATCGGTGTTCGACGCCACGCCATCGGCGCAGATCGTGGTGAATTTCTCAGGTGTCTTGACGGTGATCAACCGGGAAGCGCGCCAGCAGTTCCGGTTGACCGTCGGCGATATCGGCCGCCCCTTGCACGAGCTTGAGATCTCCTACCGTCCGGTGGAGCTGCGCTCGCTGCTCGATAAAGCGTACCGGGAAAAGCAATCGGTGTCCGTGAAGGACGCGGCTTATACGACCGTTATCAGCCAAAAGCCTGAAATCGGCTATGCGGACGTGCGGGTCACTCCCGTTTTCGACGAGGCCGGATCGGCGATGGCGGCGCTGATCTCGTTTACGGATACGTCCGGCTCCAGGCAGCTCAAAGACGAGCTTCAGGAAGCCAACCGCCAGCTGGAGACGGCGTACGAGGAGCTTCAATCTACTAACGAGGAGCTGGAGACCACCAACGAGGAGCTTCAGTCCACAATCGAGGAGCTGGAGACGACCAACGAGGAGCTGCAATCCACCAACGAAGAGTTGGAGACGATGAACGAGGAGCTGCAATCCACCAACGAGGAGTTGCACGCCATCAACGACGAGCTTCGCCTGCGCAGCTTGGACTTGAACAAGGTCAACACGTTTATGACCGCCATCCTCACCAACCTGAAATCAGGGGTCGCCGTTTTGGATAAAGAGCTGGTCGTACAAGTATGGAGTCATACGGCCGAGGACATGTGGGGACTTCGTAGCGAAGAAACGGTGGGCCGTGATTTGCTCACACTCGATATTGGGCTGCCGCTGGAGCAAATCAAGGGCGAGGTACGAGCGGTTTCCAGCGGCGAGACGGATTTCCGCGAAGTGACGACAAGCGCGACGAACAGGCGTGGCCGTCAGGTGGATTGCAAAGTCACGGTGTCACGGTTGTTCA
>CAXSEA010000343.1:0-2671 GCA_964235675.1 uncultured Armatimonadales bacterium
GCTCAACCCTCCCGACTGCGACTGCGGACGCGCGTTGTGCCGAACCGTCCTGTCTCCCGTGGCTGAATACGACACTGACCGAGAGTTCGTCGTCTGGCTGACAAACATCGAGCATCGGCGCTGGGTCGCCCGCATCTCGTTCTCCGGCGAGGTCACCTACGTCTACCGAGAGCTGGGTTCCTAGCCCGCAAGTCAAGCAAGCATCCGCCTCAAAAGGAGAAAGAAAGCGAATGTCAACCACACCCACCAAGAACAAACCAGCCTCGGACGAGGACGTCGTCGTCAGCGCGTTCTGCTCGGAGCTCAAGCGCCGCTGCCTGGTGACGGGCGGCAACATGCCTGGCCGGGAGGACGTCGTCAAGATCATCCGCGCCAGCTACACCGTCAGCTCGCGTCCCGAATCGGAAGGCGCGACCGTAGCGCTGCTCGTCGCCCGCCGCGTGGCTGGATCGATGCGCGGACGCGCATCGATCCAGAGCCAGCGCCTTGTGCTTTTCTACGACAGTGTCGATAACAGCCTCAGCGATGCCGAAGCGCCCGAGCCGTTGTACGTGCCTGCTTTAGAGATGGCAGGCACGAAGTGAACTCTCCATTCGTCGGCGAACCGTCGAGCATCGTCTTTATCCCCTGGTCTGGCGTCAGCATCGCCGCTCTGCTGCTGGATGCGAGCGGCATCCGCGCCGTCGAGGGCCTCGGCTAAACAAGTTTTCCAGTGCCTGCGCCGCGCTGGGCTACGCTCCTTGGCCGGAGCGACACCGGCATTCGCCATGCCGGAGACGATGGGCGCAAACAGCGGAACGGAGCGGAGTGACCGTTCACATGGAAGACCTACTCAGGCGACTTGAAGCCGTAGCGGTACGGTTCGAGCGCCACTTAGAGCGCGGTCTGGAGCAAGAGCTCCACCCACGTAAGACAACAGGAGCAACGATTATGTTAGTAGTCCCCGACGGCCAGCGCGGCCGTCTTACCTTCGTCCCCAACAAGGACGCCGACGGCATCACCGCCGTACCCGGCGCGATCACCTGGAGCAGCGATCAGCCGGCAATAGCGGCGCTGACTCCCGATCCGGCGAAACCGCTCGACGTCTTGATCGAGCGCATTCCGGCGACTGACCCGACGACGGCTGACGCCAACGCGACCATCGTCGTGAACGTCACCGGAGAAGACACGACCAACGACGTGACCGCTTCCGGTTACCAGGTGCAGCTCGTTCCCGGCGCGGAAACGTCGGCGGTGATCAGCGGCACGGTCGAAGCGATTCCATCAACCAGCCCCGTTGAACCCACGCTGGCGGACAAGAGTGGCGCGGACGACGCGAACGCAATCGGCGCTTAACCTCGCGCCGGACGATTAACCAGCCAGGGCGATCATCAATGTCGCCCTGGCCTTTCCTAGAAACGAGGGAAAAGGGTGCTAACGAGGATACCGAAAGAGACGTTTTACTGCGTAGCCTGCCGCCGGTCGGACTTGAGCCGCGCGGACATGGCTCCGGCCAGGCTCAGGCGCTTTGGTGTTGCCGCATGCTGCATCGCGTGTAAATCCGGCGCGCCGTCAGAGCCGAAGCCGAATAACGATAAGCACATGCCGCATGAATCGATCTCCGCGTCGGTTCCTTGGGAAGAAGGCGCGGGCGATGCGGCCGCTGCCATTGCTCCCGATTTGCAGGAATTCTGCATTGTTGAATGCCCTTGCTGCCAGGGCGAGAGCGGAGAGTCTCACTGCGTTCAATGCCGAGGCAAGGGCTTCATCGGCGCGAGCAACGATATCGCCCGATACAAGCGGGCGTTGGAATCGGCATAGGGACAAGAATGACCGAATCGAAGTTCCTATCCTCCGATACCGAAATCCTTCCATTGATCGCCGCAGGCATGGTCAACAAGCAAATCGCGGCAGAGCTCGGCATCAAAGAAAAGTCAGTCAAGAACCGCCTGTCGCGAATGTACGCAAGGCTCCAGGTCAGCAACAGGGCGGAAGCCGTCCGAGCGTGGATGGAGCAAGCTGTCAGGCGCTAAGTGAGGTCTTTAGACCTCACTTAGCGCCTAAACCTGAACTTCGTTGGTATGCTCGAATTTGTAGGCCGGTTCGTCTCTCCTTTCCGGCCTTGTTGAAGGGGTGTAGCTCAGCAGGTAGAGCGGCGGCCTCCAAAGCCGCATGTCGCGCGTTCGAGTCGTGCCGCCCTTGCCATTTCGTATACAGGCCTTGCGGGAGCCGGCGCAGCGAAGCGCCAATCATCGCACACACACCGTTCGGGCCATAAGTGCGTCAGGAGCAAAGAAAGCACCAAGCCATGCAAATTTCGGCTGCCGTGCAACAGTTCTACGCGGACGGCGTCAGTCCATCGGAGGCGGCGACACGGCTCAAGCGCCGCCGCAGGGACATATCCCGTGAATACGTCGAGCTGGGCAGACTGAAAGCGGAGGGCGTCGAGTATCAGGAACCCGCGCCCCTCGAACGGCCCGACGAAGCGCGCAAAATGGCGCAGCAGGCAGCCGGCCAGGTCCGCGCTTATTCCGCCAGTGACGGCGTGGTCGGCAGCTCCGGAGACTGCGGCAATCTCTCCCCGACCTATAACCAGACCACGCTCGGGCCGGATGGCGAGTTCTTCGAGGTCGGTGGATACCAGACTAAAAGCGGAAAAGAAAAGCTCGGCGGCGAGCTCGACCACTCGAAT
>CAXSEA010000344.1:0-2640 GCA_964235675.1 uncultured Armatimonadales bacterium
AACCCATCCGGCGCTTTGCGCCACCTTCCCTGTAGGGAAGGAAATATAAGATGGCACTCTATTCTAAAATGGCCTAAAACATGGCCGTAGACTTTGCCTTCCCTTTAGAAGCTTTTGAAAATGTCCCAAAACCAGGGCGTATTCCGGTTCCCTCCTTTTCCAAGAAGGAGAGTTCAAACGATTTTTTCTAAATCCTCTCCAGGGAAGGTGGCCTGAAAGGCCGGATGGGTTTTGTTATGTCTGCGTTTACGCTGCATTCGATTGTGATTAGCCGGGAAGCTCAGGCGGAGAGCGGGGGGAATACCGGGGGGCGAGCGGAGTCGGCGGTGGCGACGGTTTTGGGGCGGATCGCTCGTCGGCATGTGAGGAATACGAGTGTCGCAGCGGGGCAGAGCGAGCCGGGGTCGTCGCTGGTGGAGACGGACGCGCTGCTGGTGATCGTGGAGTTCGCGGATAATCCGGGGGTGGCGTTTGCCGGGGTGGATGGGAGCTGCATTATTGTTGCCGGGGATTATCTGCGGCAAGGGGATTCGGCGATGACGCATATCAGCGGGCGGACGCTGGAGGTGGAGCGGGTGCGGGTTTATGACGATGGGGTGCAGATTGATTTGCGGGGCGGGGTGGAGGGGTGACCTTCCGGGAACCCATCCGGCGCTTCGCGCCACCTTCCTTGTAGGGAAGGAAAAGTCTACAGCCGTACTCTAAACCGTTTTGGAGTAGAGCGCCGCCTTATATTTCTTTCCCTGTAGAGGGCTTAGGGGAAGTAGTCTCTTCTTTTCTGCTTGGATAAGGTTGGGTGTCGGAGTTTGGATTTGATACGGCACTTGTGCTGGGCGGACCTCTCCTTAATACCTCCCCTCAGACCAGGAGGGGAAACCAGACGGACGGCGCTCGCGGTGGACTTTTTCTAAATCCGCTACAGGGAAGGCCTAGCTTTTATGACAAACGAAACACAGCCAGTGCAAACACGCAGTGTGGAGATTGCACTGCGCTCGCAGGTTTGGGGGATGCTGCAAACGGATTCTACTTTGCGGGGCGGCGGGGCTGGCGGGGCGGCTTTGCTGGCGTTGGATTTGTCGCAGGATGGGGATGCGGCGCTGGGCGGGTTGGCGGCGCTGGCGATTCATCCGGCGGCGTTGGGCGGGATCAGCGATCCGGTTTATCCTTGTTTGACTTACCGGGTGGGAAGTGTCAGCCAGGACGCTGGATTCGAGGCGGTTTGGGGGATGGACGACGGGGTGGACGATCCGGGCTACGCGCCGGTGGACAACCTCACCGTCGATTTTGAGATTTGGGCGGGGGAGGATTCGGATACATCGCTGACGGGCGAAGTGCTGGGCGTATTGGAGCAGCGGTTTCGGGGACGTCGGCTTTGGCTGGCTGGGGGCGCATTTGAGGCGGGCGGCGGGCCGCGCGGGGATGGGTGCGCGCATGTGTTTTACACGCAGCGATTGATGTCGCAGCCAGATTTGTACGATGACAAGCGGGCCGCCCATTTCGGGCTGGCCCGCTATTATTTTCGGGTTCAGCGGTAGGAATTCAGATGCCTCCGGCGGCCAGGCTTGGCCTGGACTGTTGCCATCAAATCGCGGCGATTTGATGGAGTTGATCGCTACTTGCCGGGTGCACTCCACTCAGCGCAACTGCGAGAAAAGCCGCGCGGCTTTGGAGCGCTCTGGAAGTCTTTAGAGAAAGAGAAAAGATATGGCGACTACTACTTCACTTTTTTCCAGCGGGAAGCTGTATATCGCGCCGACGGGAACGGCGGTCGAGGCGGCGATGACAGGGCAGTATCAGATCGGCGACGTGCAGGACGCGTCGGCGGATTTAACTTACAACGAGGCGACTACCTATACCGACGCGGCGACCAGCCGGTTTCCTCAAGCGGTGGGCTATCACCAAGGGAAAGCGACGTTGAAGCTGACGGTGCGGGATTTTAATCCGCTGCTGTTTACGGCGATGCAGAATGTGGCGGGAACGCTGCCGACGGCGACGGCGACGGTGTCGAATCCGGTGAACGCGGGCTATACGACCTACTCGTTCGGCAACAGCACGCGTCCGGCGGCGTTCGCGCTTTACTTTGCCGCGCAGGATAAGGACAGCAATGTGGTGACGGTGTTTACGATGCCGAATGCGACGTCGGGCGGGTTTACGGCGACGCATAAGCTGAGCGACTTCGGGGATGTGGAGTTCACGGCGACGGGGACGGCTGATCCGGTGAGCGGAATTTGCTACGCTTTTTTGACGCCTAGCTCGTAAGAGATTCTTTCGCCTGTAGGGTGCCTTCCCACCCATCCGGCTCTTCGAGCCACCTTTCCTGAAAGGGAAGGGATGACGCTGTGTTTGCCGGCGATGCGGATTGCCTTACTGGCGCAAACATGGCGCTGAATAGCCGCAAGGCTGATCTTTACGCGTCTGCGGCAATCCAAGCGTCTTTCCTGCCCTTTAGAGGGTTTAGAAAAGTCTTCATTTCAGGGTGGTTTAGTTCCCCTCCATTTCTATGGAGGGGCTAGGAGAGGTCGGGAGCGCTTGACAGCAGCTTCATTGAGCTCATCAGCCAAGAGTTCCGGACCTCCCCCAGCCCTTCCATAGAAATGGAGGGGAGTTCAGATGACTTCTTCTAAACTTCGTTGGGGGAAG
>CAXSEA010000345.1:0-2624 GCA_964235675.1 uncultured Armatimonadales bacterium
CTTATATTTCCTTCCCGACCGGGAAGGTGGCCTGAAAGGCCGGATGGGTTCTTCGGAACCGACCTCCCCTAGCCCCTCCTAGGATAAGGAGGGGAAAAGAAAAGGCGAAACTTATGTTGAAAGAACTCGCGGTCTCGATTCGCATTACGGTGATATTTCTGGTGATCGTCTGCGGCGCGTATCCTCTGATCGTCTGGGGCATTACGCAGGCGGTGTTCTCGCATCAGGCGAACGGCAGCCTGGTACGCGGGGCGAACGGGCAGGTGATTGGGTCGTCATTGCTGGCGCAGGGGTTTGCGCGTCCGGAGTATTTCCAGCCGCGTCCGTCGGCGGCGGGGAGCGGCTATGACAGCACGTCGAGCAGCGGCACTAATCTGGGGCCGACCAGCGACAAGCTGATTAACGGCGTCCATAAGCCGAACCAAGCGAACGGGCAGCCTGACCCCAGCGACTTCGACGGGGTGAAAGATTTGGCGGCGGAGTACCGCACCGAGAATGGCTTGGCGGCAGACGCGCTCGTGCCGGTGGATGCGGTGACGCGGTCGGCGTCGGGGCTCGACCCGGATATCAGCGTCGAGAACGCGCGTCTGCAAGCGGATCGAGTAGCCAAAGCCCGGGGAGTCGGGCGGGAGGGGATTATTAAGCTGCTGAATGAGAACACGACACGGCCTTCGCTCGGAATGTTTGGGCCATCGCGGGTGAATGTGTTGGCGTTGAATCTTGCGCTGGACAAGCAAGCGCCGATGCATCCGTCCGGTTTAGCCACTCCAAACAAATGACGAATCCATCAGGAGAGCCAGGCAGGCAGTCGCCCGAGGAGTTGCTGCAGAAAGCGAAACGCGCGGAGCGGGCGGCGTCGGGGCGCGGGCGGATGAAGCTGTTTTTAGGCTTCGCCGCCGGTGTCGGCAAGACGTATGAGATGCTGGCGGAAGCCAACCGCCGGAAAGCGGAGCGCGACCAGGATGTTGTGATCGGCTATGTGGAGACGCATGGGCGCAAAGGCACGGTAGCGCAGGTCGGCGGCTTGGAGATTGTGCCGCGCAAAAAAACCCAGTATCGCGGCTCGGAGTTCGAGGAGATGGACACCGCCGCCGTGCTCGCCCGCCACCCGCAATGGGTGGTCGTGGACGAGCTGGCGCACACGAACATCCCCGGCAGCGGGGCGTACGCCAAGCGCTACGAGGATGTCCTCAAATTGCTGGACGCCGGCATCAACGTGCTTTCGGCGATGAACGTGCAGCACCTGGAGAGCTTGAACGACGTCGTCCAGCAGATTACGGGAGTGAAGGTCCGCGAGACTATCCCTGATTGGGTACTGGGGGAAGCCGACGAAATCGTGTCGATCGATATTACGCCGCGCTCGCTGATCCACCGGTTGGAGCGCGGCGATATCTACGCGCCCGAGAAAGTGCCGCAGGCGCTGCGCAACTTTTTCACCGAAGGCAACTTATCCGCTCTGCGCGAGATCGCCCTGCGCGAAGTCGCCTCGGAAGTGGACCGCTCGGTTCAGGACTACCGGGTCGATCATAATATCGCCGAGCCGTGGCGCACCCAGGAGCGGATCATGGTCTGCATTTCGCCGGATAAATCGTCGGAGCGTCTGCTGCGGCGCGGCTGGCGCATTGCCCGTTACCTGCACGCCGATTTGGTGGCTGTGGTGATTTCGGCGGCCAAGGCGACGCCGCAACAGCAGCTTGTTCTTAACAAGGATTTCGCCCTCGCGGAGCGCCTCAATATCCGCGTGGAGCAGATCGAAGCGTCGGCGGGCATTGCGGAATCTTTGGCGCAGTACGCCACGCGGCATCAAGTCTCGGAGATCATTATCGGCCATTCGGCGCGCAACCGCTGGCAGGAGCTGGCTCACGGCTCCGTCATCAACAAGCTGATCGCGCTGGTACCAACTATCGACGTGCTGGTGCTGGCTAATACCGAGTAGGCCGGCACGGGCATGAATGGGTACAAACCATCCATGAACCGAACAACCGATACCGTCATTATCGCGCACGATTATCTTTGCCCCTGGTGCTAACGATGGGTGATTTACGTTTTGAATGGAGAAAATCATAATGCAGATTCCTGAAGACTTTGAAGAAGTTGATTTAACTGGGAACGTTAGTATTCCTATCGACGAATCCGACCATGCAGATCAATTGATGGTTAACGCGATCAAAGCGTCTAAAGAGTACGGGTACACAAAAATTTGGCTGCGGAGACATGCTAAGCCAGGATATGTAGCTGGGTACGAAATTCTTTTTCCAGAGCCACCACAACCGAAATAGGTTCAGAAGCGTAAATGAACATCGCCACAGATACTGTCCTCATCGCTCATGACTACCTCTGCCCCTGGTGCTGGATTGGGCTTTTCCAGGCCAAGCGCTTGAAGCAAGAGCTGCCGCGGATTCAGCAGGTTTGGCGGGGGTATGAGCTGCTGCCAGAGTCGCTCGGGCCGCTGCCGGATTATACGCCGAAGCCGCCCAATCCCAACGCGCCCAAGTCGCGTTTGCAGCTTTTGCTGGAGCATGAAGGGCTGAGCATTCCTGACAGTCGCTCTATCGGGCTGATTCGGACACGAAATCCATTGCTGGGCGCGGAGTATTTCCAGGAGAAGCATCCCGAGCAGTTCG
>CAXSEA010000346.1:0-2551 GCA_964235675.1 uncultured Armatimonadales bacterium
GGAGTCTGAGTTTGAGGCAGCGCTCGTGGTGGGCGGACCTCCCCTTGATCCCCTCCTTGGAAAAGGAGGGGAAACCAGAGGGCACTCGCTGGGGGCTTTTTCTAAGTCCTCCACAGGGAAGGGCATATGCTGGGCGTTCGTCTGTTTAGGATGGAGACGGATGGACTGGAATGAGCGTTTGGCGGCGGGCGTGTCGGGATGGGGAAAGTGTCGGGATAAAAAAGGGTGAATTATGGCGCGAATTTTTATTACCGGGTCCAGCGAAGGGTTGGGATTGATGGCGGGGGAACTGCTTGCGGCTGAGGGGCACGAGGTGGTTTTGCATGCACGGAATGAAGCTCGGGCGGCAGACGCGCGGAAAGCGTTGCCCGCAGCGTCGGATGTTGTGGTGGGGGATGTGGCGAGTGTCGCGGGGATGCGGCAGGTGGCGGAGCAGGCGAACGCGCTCGGGCGCTTCGATGCTGTTATCCATAACGTGGGGATCGGGTACCGGGAACCGAAGCGGGTGGTGACAGCGGATGGGCTGTCGCAGGTGTTTGCGGTGAACGTGCTTGCGCCTTATGTGTTGACGGCACTGATGGAGCGTCTGGGGCGGCTGGTTTATCTCAGCTCGGGCATGCATCGGGGCGGGAATGCGGATTTAGGTGATTTGCAGTGGGAGAGGGAAACTTGGAGCGGGTCGCAGGCTTACGCGGATTCCAAGTTTTTGGATGTGCTGCTGACATTTGGGGTGGCGCGGCGTTGGCCGGGAGTGTTGTCGAATGCGGTGGAGCCGGGGTGGGTGCCGACTCGGATGGGCGGGCCAAGCGCGCCGGACGTCATGGCGCTGGCTCCAGAGATTCAGGCCTGGCTGGCGGTGAGCGAGGATGCGGGGGCAAAGGTGAGCGGGGAGTATTTTAAGTATCAGAAACCTTATGACCTTCACCCGAGCGCTAATAACATTGCGTTGCAGGACGATCTTTTTGAAGCCTGCGCTCAGTTATCGGGCGTTGAAATCCCGCTTTAACCGGCGGCGCTGAAAACGTCCAGGTCCTACAACCGGCATACGAACTGCCGGTTGTAGGATTGGGGCTTACGGGCTTACCTCGAAGAAGCCCGTGACGCGCGTGATTCGTCCGTCGTCGCCGAAGTGGGCATAGCTGTTGCCGGGCTGGAGTTCCGACCCATTCGCGTTATAGAGCATCCAGCCGGCAAGCGACTGCTGGTGGTGATCGGTAAATTGGTGGTTTTTGAACGTGCCGCCCGGCATGCCGGCGCGAAATTTCTCGATGTAATCGATCAGCTCCGCGCGATTGTTGGTTTGGCGATTCGGATCCGTGTAAACGCAGTCGTCCGCGACGCTCTCGTTCAGCAATCGCAGCCGCTCGTCAGGGCTGACATCTTCCCAGGCAGCTTGATAGGTGGCCCATGTGGCACGGAAAGATTCGGTAGGCATTTGTTTGATTCCTTGTTGACCGGCTGGCTCATTTGATAATATCATTGTGACATATTTTGACAGTTTGTCAATAGGTGGCGTCGTCTATACTATTGATGAGGCAAAAGAATATGGAAACAGCGGCGCAGTATCTGTCAGGCGGCGCGGATATTAAGCGGGAGCGGATTATCGAGGCCGCGACCGCCGTGTTTTCGCGTTACGGGCACGCGCGCACGACGATGGGGGATATCGCTGAAAGCGCCGGGATTTCCCGGCCGGCGCTTTATTTGATCTTTCCGCGCAAGGACGATATCTTCGCGGCGGTGATCCTGCGGATGAACGAGCAGGCGCTGGACGAGTACCGGTCTGTCGTACAGGGGCTGCCGACTCTGGCGGAAAAGCTGCATTACTGCTGCGAGCGATGGGGATCGCATGGTTTCGATTTGACTGAGGTGCATCCGGACGCTAAGGATCTCTTCGATGTGGCGTTTGCGCCGGTGCGGGAGATTTTTGGGGCGTTTCAGGATTTTTTGGCGGAGATGATCGCCGGGCACGTGGCGGTATCCAAAGTCGAGGCGACTCCCGATGACGTGGCTCGGATTTTGGTCTACGCTATGCGCGGGTTTAAGGAAACGGCTGAGAACGGGGCCGACATGCGCCGGATGATCGCGCTGCATGTGGATGTGGTGGTGGCGGCGCTGGAGGCTTAGGGGGCGTTTGAATTAGATACAGGGCAGAACACATTGCTGTTCTGCCCTGCTTGGCATTATCATCGGTTCATTTCGTGCAGAGAATTACGCCTTCAGCACGGCGTATTCGGGTTTGCCGTCGAAGTTGCAGAGGGTTTCCAGTTTGACGAACTCCAGGTTGGCGTTTTGGAAGCGGGAGAGCAGACTGACGATGGCGGATTGAGGGATAGGTTGGTTTTCTTTGGCGAGGTAGCGGCAGCACCAGTGGTCGACGCAGAAGGTTTCGGGTTGGCCGGTGGGCCAGACTAGCGTTCCTCGGTTGGAGACGAGCAGGAGCTCCAGGCCGTCGCCGTTTAGCTTTTGGGCGGCTTCGCCGACTTGCTGGGGAGTGGCATTGTCCCATTCGATGAAGACGTCTACGCCGACTACATCTTTTTGCTGTTTGGGC
>CAXSEA010000347.1:0-2518 GCA_964235675.1 uncultured Armatimonadales bacterium
CTAACCGTGGTTATCCAGCTACCCGCTCACGCCTGAAGCCCTTGCCAAGCTGAAGAAAGAGCTGCCGAATGCTCAGGTACGCGGTGCCGCCGCCGATCTCGCCACTGCGAAGGGTTGCGACTCGCTGGTCAAAGCCGAGCCGCGCTGCGATATTCTGGTCAGCAACGCCGGAGTCTTCTCCGCCTCGGATTTCTTCGACACGTCCGACGACGAATGGGAGCGCGCCTGGCAGGTGAATGTCATGTCCGGCGTCCGCCTCGCCCGCGCTTATTTGCCCGGCATGGAAGCCGCCAAATGGGGCAGGGTGATTATCATCGGCTCGGAATCGTCCTTCAACATCCCACCGGAGATGATCCACTACGGAGTCAGCAAAGCCGCCGATGTCGCCCTGGCCCGTGGCCTGGCTAAACGAATGGCTGGCACCGGCGTGACGGTGAACTCCGTCCTTCCCGGCCCTACCGTTTCCGACGGTACCACGGCGATGCTGGGCGACAGCGCCAAAGCGACGGGCAAATCGGTTCAAGAAGCAATGGACGAGTTCGTCCGCGCGCACCGCCCCTCATCCATTATCCAACGCGCCGCCAGCCCCGAGGAAGTCGCCAACATGATCGTCTACATCGCCTCGCCGCAGGCCTCGGCCACGACTGGAGCCTCGGTGCGGGTAGACGGTGGCGTGATCGATACGCTATAGAGCCGATGTACCTGCATCAGTCTATTCGCCCCTTTTATGTGGAGCGCACGCTAAGCAGTATTGTAAGCGTAAAGCTGCCCGCCAGGTTGAGGTGAATACGTAGGAGTAAGTCTTCCTAGCGCTATTGCCTTGCGCGACATGAATGTATTGCGGTATGGAAGGCAATTTTTGTGTGCGGCTCGCTCCTGGGTATCCCTTAGCTCTTCGAGAAGTTCAGGGCAGATCATCGTGCGATCGGATAACTAGGCAGTAGAGATTTACGAAACTTAAAATCGGCTTTTGAAGCATTGATTATCAAAGTTTACACAAGCAAACCTATTTAAACAAGCACTTGACTGTCAATGCGCCCAGAAACAGTACCAAGCAGCTTACGCCGAAAGATCTCAGAAGCTCTGGCTTTGCTTCGCCTAAAGAGACTGATTGTTCTCGAACTGCATAGAGGAAAGCAAGCATCAGCAACGGCGCTAGACTGCCGAGTCCTATGCCAACCGCTTGGTGAATAAAATGGGGATACAAATAGATCAGGCCGCAGGCAAACAAAACAACAGCTAACACTTCGCAGACGATAAAGCGTCCCACCGCGAAGTTCAAATGCAACGTGACGGGAGGAGCCACACTACGGGATTGTCGCGGTCCTCCCGCTGTCGCCATTGCAGCTGCCTCTTTTGCGGAGCGTTTTTTGACCTGACGGGCAGTCACTATGGCTGCTAAAGGAAATAAAGCGGCACCGGCAACCGCAGTGAAAATGGATGAGATGAGCATCGGCTCAGCACTTGATTGACTTCCAGAAATGATGCGACCATAGACCTCAGCTGTCAGGATGCTTCCGGTATATAGACTACCGCCGATTAGATAACTTGTCTGCCTACGCGTAGAGAAAAGGAGGCTGACGACCACACCCGCAATCGGGTCGAATACAATACCACCGTAATACAAAAAGGTCCAGCCAATCCGAAAGAGCGGCGAGCTCCCGCTTGTCGGCGCAGTCAAGATCACTCCCAGAGGGATAGCGAGCCCTAAAACAAACAGAAGCAAAAACGTCGCTAGGCTAGTAAGATACTCCGTCCCCCAATAGGCAAACAGCGGCCGCAGCCATGCGTTAAAAATACGGCTGGAAACCTCGCGCCGGTTGCCGAACTGGGCAATGGCTTGCCCCTGGGCTTCGGCGTCGGACTTACCATCCTGGCTGTAAGTCTCCGTTAAGCCTTCTAAATGAGCACGCAGCTCACGCAGCTCTTCGGCGCGAATTTTCTCAGGCATTAGGCGTAGCGATGTGGAGATTTGCTGCAAATAGTCCTCAACCGAGCTGTCCATGTCCCATCCTCCCAAGCATCATATTAATCAGCGCGGCATAGCTCCGCAACTCCGCTGTCCGTGCCAGCATTTCCGCGCGTCCTGAATCGGTGAGCGAATAAACCTTCCTATCTACGCCTCGCTCCTGCGGCTGCCATTCGCCGATAATTAACCCGTCCTGCTCCAGCACCCTCAACGCAGGATACAGAGCGCCCTCCCGCAGGCGCAGCACCTGATCGCTGAGCCGCTCCACTTCCCGCGCGATTGCATAGCCGTGCAGAGAGCCATTACTTAGTACAGCCAATATTAGCGCCGGAAGGTCGCCTTTAGCCAAGTCACGTCTCATAAAATATGCATCTCGTTTCGATGTAAGTGCACGTTACATCGAAACGAGATGCATGTCAAGGCAGCCGGCAGAATTTCTTATGCGCAGCAGCCCAGCTCAAGTGAGCTGAGAAAAGCCTAGTAGGGACTCAAATGCCCGTGAGCGCGGGGACAAGTAGCTTAGCAAAGACGTCCCGGCAAGCGCCATTT
>CAXSEA010000348.1:0-2504 GCA_964235675.1 uncultured Armatimonadales bacterium
TAAGCCTGCGGGCGATTACCTCGGATAATAAGCTGGCTAATGTTAGCCCCGATTGTAAATCGGCATTCTCAACTATGACGCGGCTAAAATATTGAAAACATTCCCAAAGAAGCCTGTTTGATTGCAGCAAAGACCGAGGCGCGGTTGGTGTTCTCAACTGGATGAGATAAGTCTGAAAAAAACCGTTGTCATGATAGTTCAGCGAAAGCTTGCTGACTTCGGTCAGTGAAGCGGGGTCTTTCTCTCCTATAAACCGATTCCGCAACCGCAGTGCGCGTTCTTTGTTAGCCTCTTTCTCTTGCTCGTCACTCCCAAGCATGTTCAGTTGAGCAATGATCGCTAAAGAAAGAATAGCCAATGTCGCTATCCTTTGCTGCCCATCGATAATAGAAAACTCTCTATCGCTGTCGGCTTTAACTACTACCGCACCCATGTAGTGCCTGTCTGAAGGAGTACCGATAAGCGCCAGTACATCTTCCCATAGCGCTTCCCATTGCTCTTCCTTCCAGGAGTAGTCACGTTGATACAAAGGAACCGTAAAAGTTTTTCCGTTCCCCACAAGTTCTAAGTACGAAACTGTCGCAGTGCTGAGAAGATTGGACACCCTGTTATCCTGTAAGCTGAACAGGCCAGCTTCAAACCGAATTGCTAGGTAAAGAGTGTATCTTGTTTACGATTCATTCACGTGGATTTGTAATGAGAGTTAATGCGCCGCGTCCGCCGCCGACACTCCGCCCCCGCCGCTTTTCTTCGCCGCTCCGAACAGAAACAACGCCGGAGAGGCTACCGCGAAGGCTAGAGCCAGCAGTACGAAAGCGTTCTCATAGGCCAACGTGACCGCCTGTGCCTGCACTGAGGCGTTGATGACGCCCAGCGCGACTGCGTGCGACGCTGTAGGGGAGTAGCTGTCGCCAAGGAAGTTTTGGGCTGCGGCTTGTTGGCGGAACTGGAGCAGAAGATTGTCGCTGTTGATCGAGCCGATCAGGTTGTCGCGATGGTACTGCGTCTGGTTGGTGACGTATGTGTTGACAATCGCGATGCCGAACGAGCCGCCGAGCTGTCGGAACAGGTTGGTGAGGCCGGAGCCTTGGGCGATTTCTATGCCTTTCAAGCCGTTTAGCGACGCTACCGTCACCGGTGTCAGGAACAGGCCAAGCCCCGCCCCGCGGATGATGAGCGCTTGGTTGATATCAGGCACCCCGCTCTGCGGCGTAATATGCCCGAGATTCCATTGGGACAAGCTGAAACCCAGCATACCGATTGCAATCAATATTGGTGGCTTGAGCAGCGGATTCGCGCCATTCAGCAGCCGTCCGGTGATAACGGTCGCTATAATTGTCGCGATACCCGCCGGCAAAAACAGCAGCCCCGCCGAGGTCGGCGAGAAGCCGAGGATGTTTTGCACGAATAGCGGCAGCAGGAACGCGCCGCCGTAGATGCCCGCGCCGCCGACAAACAGCAGCACGCACCCTGCGCTGAGCTGCGGTTTTTTGAGGATGCGTAAGTTCACCACCGGCTGCTTGTTGCGCGGCGACAGCTCCCAGAATAAAAACGCGGCCATCGAAACCACCGCGATCACAGTCAAGCGGGTGATCCAGACGTCGTCGAACCAATCGTAGCGCTCGCCTTCTTCCAGTACATACTGCAGCGCGCCAAGGCCTGCCGCGAGCAAAACAATTCCAATCCAGTCGGCGCGGGACTTTTGCACATGGGCCGAATCGGTGAGATAGCGCCAAACTAAGAAAGCGGCGAGAAAACCAATCGGCGCTTTGCCGAGGAAGATCCATTGCCAGTCATAGTTGTCGGTAATCCATCCGCCAAAGGTTGGGCCGACTGTCGGCCCCGTCACGACCACGACAATATAAAGCGCCTGGATCATTCCCTGCTGGTTCGCTGGAAAGACCTCGCGGAGCGCCGCCTGCGCGGTCGAGAGCAGCGCCGCGCCGCCTGCGCCTTGCACGATGCGCCAAAAAACGAGTTCGCCGAGATTATTCGACAGCCCGCACATGATTGAGGCAAACGTGAAGATCAAGATAGAAGTGGTGAGATAATTCTTGCGGCCAAACGTCGACGACAGCCACGCCGTTAGCGGCAAGACGATTACGTTGGAAAGGATATAGCCGGTGGCCACCCAGCCGATCTCGTCGGTAGTCGCGCCGAGATTGCCCGCCATCTGGCGCAGAGCGACATTCACGCTGGTGGTGTCGAGCAGCTCTAAGAACGCGCCGGTGAGTACCGCGATTAAGATAATCCAGCGGTATGGATTGAGCTCGTCTTCGCCCGGCTTGCTTCCGCCCGCAGGCGCGCCCGGCGGCTGCGTCGATTGCTGAGTTTGCGCGTGGCTCGCCGGCCTGGTCAAAGTGGTTGCCATAAATGTACTGCTCTTGCGTGCGGGACATAGACGTCCCAAATCAAACTGAATGCCTACCAGGGAAGAGGCTCGCCGAGGTGGAAATAGCCGCCGGTGGGACCGTCCGCGCCAAGAAGGGCGAGGTGGGCGCTGG
>CAXSEA010000349.1:0-2459 GCA_964235675.1 uncultured Armatimonadales bacterium
GTCATCTGGGTTGATTATCGGCGATATTCCCCCAAATCTACACAAACATTTCCGCCGGCGGCCGCGCTCAGTTTACGGCAAGTCGGCCAGCCCGGTAAACACCTCGGTCGCGGCACCGTCCATGAGCACGTCGCCCTGCTCGGTCCAGTTGAGGCGCAGGTCGCCGCCGGACAGGTGGCCGGTCAGCGAGCGTCCGGTGAGGCCGTTCAGCGCGCAGGCGACCGCGACCGCGCAGGCTCCCGTGCCACAAGCCAGCGTCTCGCCCGCGCCGCGCTCCCAGACGCGCATCTTAAATTCGTTGCCGGGCAGCACCTGGACAAATTCCGTGTTGATACGCTTTGGAAAACAGGGATGATTCTCAAACTTCGGACCGACCACCGAAAGCGGCAGCGTGTCGGGGTCGTCGTCCATGAAGACCACGCAGTGCGGGTTGCCCATGGAAACGCAGGTGACTTTGTACGATTGCCCGTCTACATCGAGGTCATAACCGACTATCGGCTCGCCGTTGGGCGACGCAATCGCCACGGGAACGTCGCTCGGCTTGAGAATGGGCGCGCCCATGTTCACCTGGACGCTGACAACGCCCTCCCCGCTCTCGCCCTGCGTGGTTTTGGTCGTCAGGACTCCTCGGCCCGTCAGGATACGCTGCGTGTCGCTTTCAGTGTAGCCTTGATCGACTACATACTTGGCGAAGCAGCGCAGGCCGTTGCCGCACATCTCGGATTCGGAGCCGTCCGGGTTGTACATCAGCATTTGGAAGTCGGCTTCATCAGGATTGGGTGCGGGCAAAATGACGATAACGCCGTCGCTGCCGACGCCGAATTTTCGGTCGCACAGATGCGCGGCGTGCTCGCGAGCGAGATCGAAGCGAGGGCGGTTCTGGTCGGAGTAGGCATCCACCATGACAAAATCATTGCCGATGCCGTGCATTTTTATAAACGGGAGCTGCATTGCTGGACGAGTTCTTTCTTCTGAGCGGTGAATCAATCAACGGGATTTGAGCGCTGCCGGGTTCCCGTCGGGCCACGATCACTGATCGCGGTATAAATTGCCGCGGCGACTTCGCTAGCCGGGCGGTCAGGGGGCGCATCGAGCCAGGTGAGCCGCTGATCGGCGCGGAACCAGATCAGTTGGCGGCGCGCGTACTGGCGCGTCCGCTGCTTGATGAGCGCGACCGCTGCATTATAGTCGAGTTCGCCGTCCAGATGCGCATTCAATTCACTGTAGCCGAGGGATTTCATCGAGCGTAGCTGGGGAGAGTAGCCATAATCACGGAGGGCGTGGACTTCGTCGAGAAAGCCGGCTTGCATCATCTCGTCGACCCGCCGCTCGATGCGGGCATAGAGCGCGGCGCGGTCGCAGTTCAGCGCGAAACAATGATCGCAGCGAATCAGCGGCTCGCCGGTGGCGGCGTCGCGGCGGTGCAGATCGGAAATCTTTTCCCGAGTGTGATGGATCACCTCTAAAGCGCGAATCACCCGCTTGGTATCGTTAGGATGCAGCCGCTCCGCCGCTGCCGCATCCAATTCGGTAAGACGGCGGTGGAGCGTGCCCGCGCCATGGTCCTGCTCCTGTCGCTGCAGTTCTGCGCGCAAGCGCTCGTCCGGCGGCACGGTCGGCAGGCCGAGCGGCTGTGTAAGAGAGCGAAAATAGAGGCCGGTTCCTCCGGAGAGTATGGCGACGTTGCCGCGCTGGGCGACCAGATTTGCTGCCGACATGGCGGCAGTCTGGTAATCGGCCAGGGTAAAAGGCTCATCCGGATCGACGAGGTCAAGGAGGTGGAAGGCGGCTTCGGCGCGCTCCATCGGCGACGGCTTGGCGGACCCGATTTCGAGCCGGCGATATACTTGAACCGAATCGAGGGAGAGGATCTCCGCTTTGCCGTCCAAGAGCTTCGCCAGCGCCATCGCTACGGCCGTTTTTCCGATTGCGGTCGGCCCGACGATCGCTATGGTGCGCAGCCCTAGGGATTCGGATATCGGCGGTGGAGCGGGTACGGAATTCGGCACGAATTGAAGTGTAGCACAGCCGGAGAAGGCAGCTGTGCATCGGGGCTGTAGGTACAATTAAGATTATATCGAGTGAGAGGAAATAACCATTATGCCGTCGAATCTGAATGGGAAACGTATCGCGCTGTTCGTCGAGGATATGTTCGAGGACAGCGAGCTGCTGGAGCCTCTGCACTTTCTTCAGCAACGAGGGGCAGTGGTGACGATTGTCGGCTCGGGACGCGCCCAGGAATTCCATGGCAAAAATGGAGCCATCGTGAACGCCGACACGGATGCGGCGAAGGTAAGCGCGCGGGAGTTTGACGCGATTATCGTTCCCGGCGGCTACGCCCCCGGCAAGATGCGCCGCTCGCCCAGCATGATTCGGCTGATCGCCGAAGCCGACGACCAAGGCATTATCATCGCCGCCGTTTGTCACGGCCCGCAGATGCTGATTTCCGCCGATATTTT
>CAXSEA010000350.1:0-2414 GCA_964235675.1 uncultured Armatimonadales bacterium
TGGCGGGACGCGGGGCGGCGTCGATCCAGTCTTTGTCGAAGAACTCCGCCGCGCGGTCGCGCATGACCGGCGAGAACGCTTCAAACGACGAGAGAACCATGTCGTGGGCTTCGGGCCAGGCGACTTTGGTGTCCGCCTCGAACAGCGGGGCGTAGCGATCGTAGTGGGTGAGATTGTCCAGGCAGAGGATGTCGCGCTTGATTTTGTAGTAGCGGTTGACTAGATTGTAGTTGTTGACGCAGGTGGAGGCTACTGTCTCGACCGTTTCGGCGCTCAGTTCGTTAGCGAGGTGGCGGGATTGCTCGGGAGCGGCGTAGTGGCGCAAGCGGTCTTTGACGTTCTTGTCCTGCATCAGCGTGTTGGAGACGTAGGTAACGACCGGCAGGTAGCCTTCGATGCCGCGCGAGATCGATTCTGCGGCTTCGCGGCGCTCGTCGCGGTCGGGGGAGTAGAGATGGGCGCTAACTTCCGCCTGGCTCATGCTTTCGCCGCGAAACTCGAACTTCTGGGCCGAAGTGACCTGCTCGTAGAGGCGGCGGAAGGCTCGTCCGCCGGTGTTGGCGGTCTCTTCCAGCAGACGCTCCTCGATTTCGGTGAGCATATGCTCGCGGTAGAGCCGGACGTTTTCGATATGGTGCCGGTATGGGGCGACCTGGGGATCGTCCATGAGGCGGGCGATAGTGTCGTCGGGGATGGCGGCTAGCTCGATATCGAAGAAGATCAGCGGCAGGCTGATTTCGCTGCCGCGCTCCATCATCTTCTGCAGGAACGCTTGGTTTGCGGGGTCAGCGGTATCGGCGGCGAAGCGCAGGCTGGCGTATGTGCCGGGCTTGGCGGATTCCAGGGAGATTATTTCCAGATCGCGGAGCGCGGCGGCCAGCGTGGCGGCGGTGAGATCGGGCGAGTTGATTTTGCCCTGGTAGTCCTGTTGAAACTGGTCGGCGCGCGATTTCGAGGATTGCAGCGTCTGGTCGATGCGGGGATCGTCGATGCCGGTGAACAGATCGTCCAGGTTCCAGGCGATATGGGCGGCGGATGAGGACTGCTCGGTTTCGTTAAGCATCTCGGCGGGCATCGGCGGGGCGGCTGCCGCGAAAACGGCGGGCGTAAAAGATTCGGTGTACATAAAGGGCAAGATACCCGTATCCGGCGCGGGGCAGTCATGCCGGGGGTAATCGCGCGGGAAATTGATTGCGCGGAGTGGAGTTGTCCGATTCCTAGGCTGGAACGGCTACAATCACGGTCATGCTGCCGCTTCCGTCTTCTGCTTTGTTGCAGTCGGCGGACGGTTCCGCCGATACTCACCAAATCTGAGCGCCAATCCGAAGCGATCGACGGTTGCTTGCCGGGCTCGCGCCAGTGTGCTCGAAGGAGTCGCAAACAACTCGATGGCAAGTCAAATCACCCTACAGGGTCTGACCAACAAGCCTTACGTCCCCACCTCCAGCTACGAGGACGAGCCGCTTTACGCTCTTCTGACGATCTCGTCCCAAGCGCCCGACAGCGCGCTCGACATGAACCCGTTCGGCGGCTCCAGTCGCGTGCCCTTGAACCTGACGCTGGTAGTGGACGCGTCGGCGACGATGTACAACTTCCAGCTTTCGCAGGAAGAGCGCGACTACTGGCTGAACCTGGCCTTGAGCCGGGGAGAAATGGAGCGCGGCGAGGCCGATGAGCGCGACGCGGTCTATTGGAGCGGGCAGACTCTGGCGGAGATGCAGGTGATTGTTCGTAAGCCGATGACTTTGGCCGTGGATGCGATCCGCAAGCTGATGGACCAGCTTGAAGCGAGCGACTCCCTAAGCCTGCTGGCGTTCGCGGACCAGAACTACACCGTTTTCGGCGCGGCCGACTGGCATAATCGCCCGGACTACTGCCGCACCGCTCTCGACGATCTGCTGGACCAGCGGCTGCCCTACGATATCGGCACGGGCACGCGCATGGCCGCCGCGCTGCGCCAGGCCAACGGCATGCTGCGCGACAGCGGGACTATGGGCGCCACGGAGCGGATCGTGCTCCTTTCCGACGGCATCGTCCAAGACCGGCGGGAGACGTTCGAGGCGATTGAAGCGGTCCGCGCGGACGAGCACGCGGTAAGCACGATCGGGCTGGGCGAGGAGTTCGATGAAGAGTTCCTGATGCGGGTCGCCAGTGTCTGCCACGGCGAGTACCACTACGCAGCCGACGCCGACGAGATCGAGTCCAAGCTGATGACCGAGCTGACCACGATGCAGGCGACCACGCTGCACCAGGTGAATTTGGCCGCCGAGGGATTATCCGGCGCGGTGGTGCAGGACGTTTATATGGTCAGTCCCAGCATGACTATTTTCGACGAGATGGACGCAGGCGCGGGCGTGCTTCGGGCGCGTATCGGCGATCTGCCGACCGACCGCAACACGCTTTTGCTGCTGCAG
>CAXSEA010000351.1:0-2363 GCA_964235675.1 uncultured Armatimonadales bacterium
ATGCGCTTCACGCCCGCCTGCGATTTGCGCCCGGACAAGATCACGATTTCCAAACCGGACTCCTGCGCCAGACGGATGCCCAAACCGTCCGAAATGTGAAAACGCTTGCTTTCGCTTCCTTCGGAATCGATAATCACGGAGCCATCGGTGAGCGTGCCGTCCACATCGATTACTAATACTTTAACTTCATTCATAAGGCTTATGTCGCGATACCGGCCCGGACCAAATCTTTTAACGTTAACATCCCCAGAGGCCGCCCCGTTCCCTCTTCGATCACCGGCGCGTCGCCCGCGATCTCTCCGTGCGCCGGATGGAACTGCTCCAGCAGGCGCAGGCCTTCAACCGCCAGAATATCCGGAGGCACGGTGCCTGGGGTTGGATTCATCGCCAAGCTTACCGGTTGAGTCAAGCTGGAAAGATCGGCAACCAGCCGCCGCCGCGAGTCGCCTTCCGTCACCAGCCCCGCCAATTTGCCGTATGCGTCCACGACGATCGCCGCCCCCGCATGAGCGCGCGTCACCGCGCCCATGGCGTCGATCAGCGGCGTATCCAGCTTGACGACCGCGAGATCCTCGCCCTGGCGCATGACGTCGCGCACGCGCAGCAGCAGACGCCGCCCGAGCGTGCCGGCGGGATGGCGCAGGGCAAAATCGCCGGGAGTAAACTGCTTGGATTGCATTACGACCAGAGCAAGAGCGTCGCTGAACGCCAGCATAACCGTCGTGCTGGTTGTCGGCGCAAGGTTTAGCGGGCACGCCTCGCGGGCGACTTCAACGTTTAGCACTGTCGTCGAGGCGCGTCCCAAGGTAGATTGCGGGTGAGCGGTGAAGGAGACAATCGGCACGCCGAGACGCGACAGCGTCGGGAGCAGCGCGCGCAGCTCGTCGGTTTCGCCGCTGTAGGAAAAAGCGCAGACAATATCGTCGGGAGCCACGACGCCGACATCGCCGTGCATGGCTTCGGCGGGGTGCAGAAAGTACGCCGGCGTGCCGGTGCTGGAAAGCGTCCCCGCGAATTTGCGGCCCACCGCGCCCGATTTACCCATTCCCGTCACAACCACCCGTCCGCCCGATTCGGCGATCAACCGGCAAGCGAGGGCGAACTGCGGCTCTTCGATTCGCGCGCAGCAGTCGTAAAGCGCGGCCGCTTCTTCCGTAAGAACTCGCCGCGCTTCGGCAACAAGGCTGCTGGGCTGGCCCAGATCGAAATGTTGAACTACGGGAGTGAGCATCGAGAAAAATCAAAAAAAGAAAGCGTTCCAAAACGTCGGATTATGTACGTGACACGATAAAGTTCGTAGGCATTTGCTTTCAAATATACTACCACAACCAAACGAGCAGGCTTGAGCAAGCCGCTAATACCCCGCCTATACCCACACTAAAAAGCGCGACTGAAATTCTACAAGCATTTCAGACGCGCTTCAAATAGACAGTAGCGGCAGCTATTAGGAAGCTCCCTTAGCGGGTCTTCCACGTTTACGCGGCGGGGCTGGCGGGGCGACAGACTCTTCCGTGCCCCGACGCTCCGCCGCACGAATTCCGCGCATCTCGCCGCCTTTGCGACCGATTTCGGCATAAAAGTCGGGCCCGCGCTCGCGTTTTACGGTCTCGCCGCCTTTTTTACCGATGGATTGGTAAAAGCCTTGGCCGTACCGGTTTTTGACCGTCTCCCCACCTTTGCGTCCTGCCTCGCGGGCCAGCGAAGGTTTCGCGGCAAAACCGCCCTGCTGGTCGTGGTCGTGCGATCCTCGATGCGCATCCGCGATGCGCTGCGCCCCAGCCGATCCTGGCTCCGGTCCCGGTTTAGCCATTTTAGGAGACCCCTTTCCACATCAATCTACAGTGAGGTACTCGGCTGGACAAACAAAGCGCGGCATGGTTGTAGCCGCGCTTTGCGTTCGGGCTTATGCACCTGCTTCAGAGTCGTCGGATGAAACCGCCGCCTGAAGTTCTTGCTTCTTGTCGTTGAATCCATCTTTACCGGCATCAATCGCGTCGTTAATCTGCTTTGTTTTGGAGTTCACGGCGTCTTTGCCTTTGGCGACTACATCCTGCGCTTTGTCGGAGACGGTCGAAGCCACATCGTGCGCCTTATCGGAAATATTGGATGCGACGTCCTGCGCCTTGTCGGTGACATTCGAGGCAATATCGGTTGTCTTGGATTTTAAATCGCCGACGACATCGTTTACCTTGCTGGAAAGATCGACTTGCTTCACTTGATCGACCAGCTCACTGGATTTTTGCTTGGCCGCGTCCGCGTATTCGGTCGATTTCTGCGCCAGCAGGTCGCGGGTCTCATCGCCCTTTTGCGGCGCGTACAGCAGTGCGGCAATCGCTCCGATTGCACCGCCGAGAAGCAGACCG
>CAXSEA010000352.1:0-2322 GCA_964235675.1 uncultured Armatimonadales bacterium
GCTGTAGACTTTTCCTTCCCTCCAGGGAAGGTGGCGCGAAGCGACGGATGGGTTCCGGACGCTATAATAACCCACCCATGACCGACCAACCCATTCCTCTCACCGCCGAAATCGCTCCCGACCACGCCCAATCCGACATCGCGGGCGTCGGCATCACCCTCACCTCCGATTCGCCCATCGCCGGACTCGGAATGGACATGCCCGGCGCGGCCCGCTGTATCGAAAATGCCCAGCGCATCGTCATGGCCTGCCACATCAACCCCGACGGCGACGCGCTCGGCTCCCTGCTCGCCCTCGGCACCGCCATTCTCGACAAGTACCCCGCCAAGGACGTCACCCTCCTATCTCGCGACGGCGTCCCGTTCATCTACCGCTTTCTGCCCGGCTACGAGCGCGTCCAGCAGTCTACCAACCGCAGTGATTTCGACCTCGCCATCGTCCTTGATTCTGGAGACTTACGCCGCACCGGAGACGAGATCGTTCCCACCATTCTCGCCGCGCCCCTGCAAATGGACATCGACCACCACGTCGGCGAAGGCGCGTTCGGCTCGGTCCGCCTGCTCAATTCCAAAGCCGCCGCTACCGCCGAAATCGTCTATGATTTAATCCACGCCCTAGGAACGCCCATCACCCCCGAAATTGCAGTCTGCCTCTTAACGGGCGTCATCACCGACACCGGCTCGTTCCGGTTCATGAACGTTACGCCGCGCACCCTGCGCATCGCCGCCGACCTCATCGAAGCCGGAGCCTCGCCCGCCCTGATCGCCGAGCAGGTCTTCGACAACCGCACCTTCAACGCCACTCAGCTCATGGGCATCGCTCTCTCATCGCTCACCCACGCGGAGAACGGTAAAATCACTTGGGCCCGCATCCGCCACACCGACTTTATCGCCGCCCACTCCACCGACGAGGAAACCGAAGGTCTGATCGGCATCGTCCGTGCCATTCGAGGCACCGAGATCGCCCTCCTGTTCCGCGAGATCCGCCCAGGCATGATCCGCATTTCCCTCCGCTCCAATGAAGCCCACAACGTCGCCGAGCTGGCCGCCCAATTCGGCGGCGGCGGCCACCGCCTCGCCTCCGGCTGCTCCTTCACCGGCACCCTCGAAGATGCCGAAGCCGCCCTCGTCGCCGCGTGCAAAAGAGATTTCTCAGAGTCGCTCTAAGGCCGCGAGGCCTTTTTTCGCGCTGCAATCCCGCTCCGCGAAATTGCAAAAGTAAATGGCAAGCGTCGCTTTTACTCTTCTTCTTAAGGAGCGGCCAGTGGAGATCCGCCACGCAGAATCCGCGGCACGCGTGCCGAACAACATTCAGTTCCGAACAAGAGGTGTTAGAACTGTTCCATAGCGATTTAAAAGACCTCCCTGCATTTAGGAGAGGTCTTTCTTTGTCGTGAGCAAAGTTATCGCCGGCACCGCTTACCCTTTCGGAATCACCCTGTGCGCCAGAAGCTCCCGGATAATCGTCTCCGGCCCCAGCGCGATAGTCTCGAACGTCACCTCGTCCGCGTTCAGAGTCGCCGACACGTGGTCTTTCTCCGACCGAAAAGCCAGCAAGCTAATTCCCACCGAGTGCCAGTAGCGGATATCAGCTGGGACAATCCGCGTGCGCGCGCAGTAGCGGGCCGCCACCAACTCGAGACAAGGCGCGCCGACTTCCTCGTCGTTCCAATGGGCATGGTCGGCTTCCCCTCCAAGAGGCAGGTGCACGAGCGCGTCCTCGTCGCTCGCCGCGATTACGAACGCGCTCTCGGCGATACTGGTCGCGCTCAGAACCCGGTCGATATGGAACGCCGACGCCACCGTCCCCACAATTTTATTATCGAACACCCGCGCCACCGTCCGGATTTTCGGGTTCATCCGCCGCGCGTGCAGGCACACCTCGACATTGGCGACATCGTTGCTGGTGCAGGCGATAACCGCCTCGGCCTCCGAAATCGCGATCCGGCCCAAAAAGTCGGATTGGCGCGCATCCCCCGCCAGCACAGGAGCGCGTCGCGCCACCGAATCGTAGAACGCCGGCGGCGGCGCGAGATCCACCACCACTATGTCCAGCCCCAAATCGGTCAACGCCTCGGAGATGCGAAACCCCACGTTGCCCAGCCCGATAATAATCAGATGCTGGCTCATCCGCTCCGCCTGGCGCGCCATGGTCACTTCCAGCCGCTCCGCCGTTGCCAGCGACGTCAAATAGGACAAGCTGACGCCCAGCAAAATCCACCCGCTGAGCAATACCACCAACTGAAACAATCGGAGCCATGGCGCGTATCGCGCCATGTCCACATCCCCGTCCCCGATCGTCATCACGGTCGTCGCCGTGAAA
>CAXSEA010000353.1:0-2311 GCA_964235675.1 uncultured Armatimonadales bacterium
GCCCAGCATGCCTGCAATGACCGCTAGCGCCGCAAGGTACTGAAAGCTGCGAAATAAAGACGAATCGACAATCAGCTCGCTGGAGACAATGCGGCATCGCGGCGGCAGCGGCGTTGCCGGCTCACCCGCGCGATGACGATTCGGATTAAGTGCAGTGAACGAATTGGGGAGCATCGTTGAGACCGCCCGGCCGCGTTGAATTATTTCCACGCCAAAACAAACCGGAGCGACCCGCCTGCTGAGACAATACCGTTTGAGGTATGACAAACGAACAGAACCCCGCCGCAAGCACTATTATAAGCTTGCGACGGGGTAATTGAATACCTGGTATAAGGTCGGAGCGCGAGCACTCTCGCGGCACAGCGTAGCTTGAGCGCGCCAAGAGCGCTTCAGCTTTTTAGTGATGGGCAAACCGCCACGTGCGACGGTCCATCTGGGTCACTTCATCATTGGACGCATGCATGTACTTCACATCATGCTCGTCGAGCAGCGGCAGAGTGGCGAGAGGAATACAGAAGATTTCATCACTCAAACTAATGATGGCTGCGTTGGTGGAGAGTGTTTCAAACCCCGACTGACGATCTTCATCCGATAGAAACTTAATATAAGCATTTTTCATCGATCGTGCCATCTCTCCCTTTGCGATGGCGGGCAAGGACTACACCCAAAATACAGAAAAGGCAAAAAGCGTGCCAACCGGCAACAATCAACGATTCTCACCGCTTGAGAGGCATTAGCAGTTTTGGAAAGCGTCTCAGACCGGGAGAGTCGTTGATTCTACGCGCGCGCATCTGGTAAGATTCTATTGGAGATCGCGCGTTCGCACTACGATCTCAATCCCATTTCAATCCTGCCTGTAGGCCACTCGCCCGATGAATCACGCACTTGTCCTCACCCCTGCAAAGAAGTCCGAGCTGGAAGCGGAGCTGGAAGAGCTAGTTACCGCGGGACGCTCGGCGATTGCGGAGCGCATCCGCCAGGCTCGTGCGCTGGGCGATCTGTCGGAGAACTTCGACTACCAGGACGCCAAACGCCAGCAGGGCTTTTTAGAGGGCAAAATCATGAACCTCAAAAGCATGCTGGAGCGGGCGCATGTCACGGAGTATGTCACCGGCGGCGACGAAGTCGCGCTCGGCTCCACGGTTACCGTCTTCGACGCCGCCTTCGACGAGGAGATCGAGTACACCATCGTCGGCGTCCTCGAAGCCGATCCCACGCAAGACAAAATCTCCAATACCTCGCCTATCGGCCAATCCCTGCTCGGCAAAAAAGTCGGCGACACGGTCAATGTCCAGACCCCTGGCGGCGTGCAAACCTACGAAGTCCGCAGCATCCGGTAAGAAGCCTCCGGCGGCCAGGCTCAGCCTGGACTGTTGCCATCAAATCGCGGCGATTTGATGGATTTGTTCGCTTAGCGTTGAGTCCGTTTTACCAAAACACTCTATTTTTCTCATTGCGCTGCCGCGCCAGCGGCAGTGCAATGGGAAAAATGGCCCGGCGGCCATGGAGCGTGTCCGGATTGTCTTTATGAGCACACCCAATTCTTTTCCATCCTCTCCCTCCGGCGGCTTCGTTCCTCCGGGCGGCGGTGCCTACGCGGACGGAACGAGCCAGCCGCGCCGGAGGCCGGGGTGCTGGGTGTGGGGGTTCTTCTCGTGCTTGACGCTTGCGCTGATTTTTGGGGCTTTTTTCGCGATTGCCGCTTTTAAGGTCGCCAAGTCCGGGTTCGGCAAGCAGCTGTTCAGCCAAGCGTTCAAGGCTCAGGATTGCCAGCAGAAAGTGGGGCAAGTGCGGAGCGCGATTGTCCGCTACCACGAGCATACGGGGCGGTTCCCGGCGACTCTGACCGCGCTTGCTCCAGTTTATATCGACGCTACCACCTTGCACTGCGCGATGGATAGCAATCCAGATCCGACCCACCCGACGTTCGCCTATAGGCAGCCGCCCGCCGGCACTAGCGACAGCGCTCCCGTGCCCATACTGTCGTTTCACTTCATCGCCAAAGTGCCGCAAAAAGGCAGCCTGACACAGGTAATGGACATCGAGTATATCACCTTATTGAACGGCACCCTGGAGCAAGACCAGAACCAGCGGATCGTGAACGCCGCCGGCACAGTGGTCAGCCGGTACCACAACGGCTCCAACGACACTCTCGGCCCCGGCTCGACCAGCACTTAAGCTCCGGCCCTGTTGATTTGCAATCCGGAGCGGGCCTTGGCGGGAAGTCTAGTCCGCGTAAACCATAGTGTGGTTTTTATCGCGCACCATCACTGACGAGGTCGCTTCCGCCAGGGTAATCTGCCAGGAGCTT
>CAXSEA010000354.1:0-2271 GCA_964235675.1 uncultured Armatimonadales bacterium
GGAGGGAAAAATATCCATCACTTCCATGAGGATGTTTTGCAGAAATTCGATAGTCTGATCGGAAGGGTTGAAAATCTGGTCATGAATGCCCCAATGCGGGCTTACCTTCGGGGCGTCGCTCGTGCAGCCAAGCTCGGGATAAGCCGCAATCGCGGCCTGCGCATGGCCGGGAATCTCAATCTCCGGCACCACGATCATATGACGCTCAGCTGCATACGCGACAATAGCGCGAGCCTCATCCTGCGTATAAAATCCACCGTAGGGAATGTTGTCGTAAGGCTGTCGATTTGGGTCGAAACCAACGTCCGCCGGACTCTGCTGGGCAAAACCCATCAACGTCTTTTCGCGATGCGAGCCGATAGTCGTGAGCTTGGGGTACCGTTTAATTTCGAGACGCCAGCCCTGGTCGTCGTTCAGATGCAAGTGGAGCCGATTTAATTTGTGCAAGGCCATCAAATCGATGAACTTCAGCACGAATTCCACCGGCAGAAAATGGCGCGACGGGTCCAGCATCGCGCCGCGCCAGGAGAAGCGCGGAGTGTCGGTGATTTCTCCGCAGGGAACTGCCCAATCGTCCCGCACAAGCGTGTGCCGGCTAAAGATCGCCGTCGGAAACATCTGCAGCAGCGTTTGCGCGGCATAGAACGCGCCTGCCGGAGCGGCGGCTTGAATCAGCACGAGGCGCGGCGTAATCTTTAGTTCATAGCCCTCGTTGCCAAGGAAACTCAGGCCTGGGTCGAGCGCGAACTGAATACTCGGAGCGTCGGGGGCTACCTTGCCAGCGACCATGCAGGCGAAGCCGGTCGCTTGGCGTAGCTGCTCAGCCAGCAACTCGGCTTCGGCATGAAGCAGATCGGTGGCTACGATGCGGGTATCCGGAGTCAGCATAAAAACGCCGGGCATGGAATTGAACTCCAGGGGCTTAGGAATAAGGCCGCAGGAGGAATCGGTTTCGCGGGACAAGAACGACATGGCTGAGTACTGGTCTTTCGAACGATTACTTGGATTTTGGATTGACGCCGACGCGCCTAGAAATCGTGGCGCGGAGCAATTGTTAGTTTGCGGGAGCAAGCGCGGCCGCTCGCCCGCTGGTGGATTCGCGCAGGATCAGTTCGGCGGGCAGCGTTTTGCCGTGAAACTCATTGTCGCTGGCGAGAGCGATGAGGGCTTGCGCGGCCTGCTCGCCGAGAGCATGGCGATTCTGGCGGATCGTAGTGAGACTGGGCGACATATATCGCGCCATGGAGAAATCGCCGAATCCCACCACTGAGAGCGCGCGTGGTACGGACAAGCCACAGTCGGTTGCCGCCCGAATCACGCCGATCGCCGCTAAATCGCTGGCGCAAATAATTGCAGTGGGGCGGCTTGCCCCGTCCAAAAGCTGCTGGGCGGCCTCGTATCCGGCGGCTTCGTTGAAGCCGCTGCCTGCCTCCGGCGCTTGCTTGATTTCGTTGCGCCGGATAGCGGCACGGAAGCCCGTCAGCCGGTCGTTAGCGTCTAAGTTTGTTGTCGGGCCCGCCACGAAGCCGATTTTCCGGTGCCCTGCCTCCACTAAATAGTCCACCGCCGCGCCCACTCCCTGCGCGTCGTCGATAGAAACCGAAGGGATTGAACGGCGACCGGTATAGCGGTTGATTGCAAGCACCTTGTAGCCGCTGTCGCGCAATCGTTCTACGGCCTCAATATGACTGGCATCGAACATCAGGAACGCCACCGCGCTCCCCGGCTCCAAGATGCCCCCGTTGTCGGCGACGTCTTCCGCGTACAGCGACATCCGGTGCCCTCCAGCATCAATGGCTTGCTGGAAGCCGGACAAGACGTCGGGAAAGTAATAAGGGTCGATGCGATGCGCGTCCGCGGGAAACAGCAGCGCCATGGGGTGAATCGTGCTGGCCGCGGGCGGAGCGTCGGACGGGCGCTCCACTATAAATGTGCCTTTGCCCTGCACTCGGTGAAGAATGCCCTCCGACACCAATGTGGCGATTGCTTGTCGAAGAGTGGTATACGCCACCCCGAACCGCTTGGCCAATTCCTGCTCGCCCGGCAGGCGCTCGCCGGAAGTGTAAAGCCCGGAGCTGATCTCCTGGCGCAACGCCAGCGTCACTTCGCGATGCTTCAATCGACGGAGATTGAGTGGGTCGGTAGGCACGGTGTTAATATCCCGGAAAAGCAAAGTGATTGCAATGAATTTAGTATTTCGACAAGCAATCACGGTTCAGAGCGTCGCCGTCAACAGCCGCGTGGACGGCGGCTAGGAGTGAGACGGCGCGG
>CAXSEA010000355.1:0-2182 GCA_964235675.1 uncultured Armatimonadales bacterium
ACTCAGCCCATGCGTCCATTTTGTATTCGGAAGTGCGCTCATAGAAGTTTATTACGGCGTCATCTACCAAGGCCGAATTAAATGTGCCACTGGAAAGGGCATCAAAACTGTTCAACAATCCTTGGTAAGCGGAGCCTTCCGTCACAACTAAGCCCTGCTTTTTGGATAGTTCTTGGAAGTAGTGCTTTCCTATTCCCGTGGTCTGACCAAAAGGCCCATCAAGCCATCGTTCCGTGCCCGAGAGATCGATGCGCTGGCCGGTGATTTCCACCCAGCGCTGCGTCAGCCAGTCGGAGAAGTAGCCGTGCGGATTTCCGAGCCAGGGAGTGGAAATTCTCATGTCGCGCTTATCACAGGCGTGAAACAGCCCTGATGTGTTCACAAAATAGCCGCAAACGTTTATAGTGAAACTAGCCTACCCGACTGCGTATAGCATTATTGTTGAGGTAGCAAATTCCCCATATTTGGTTTGGTAGATATGAACCTCTTCACCGCTTGGCGCAGCCTCGATAAAGACCAGCGAAACGCCTTTGCCGCTAGCTTCTTGGGCTGGTCGCTGGACGCGTTCGACTACTTCCTGCTGGTGTTCGTATTTCCGGACATTATCAAGCAGTTCCATACCGATAAGACGGCTGTTGTGGCGGCGACGACTTGGACGCTGGCGATGCGGCCTGTGGGCGCGTTGATCTTTGGCATTGCGGGGGACAGGTTCGGGCGGCGCGGGCCGCTGATCTTTAATATCTTAGTCTACTCCGTGCTGGAGCTGCTGACTGGCTTTAGCACGACTTTGACCGGGTTCTTAATACTGCGCGCGCTGTTCGGAATCGGCATGGGCGGGGAATGGGGACTGGGCGCGTCGCTGGCGCTGGAGACGATTCCGGCAAAGGCGCGCGGCGCGCTCTCCGGGCTGCTTCAGGAGGGCTACCCGGTCGGGTATCTCCTCGCGGCACTGGTCTACCTGCTGGCGTACCCGTATGTCGGCTGGCGCGGAATGTTTTTCATCGGCGCCGCGCCTGCGCTGGTATCGCTGTTCATCACATTGAGAGTGCGGGAATCGCCGATTTGGCTGAAGCGGCGCGAGCAGGCCCGGCGAAAAGCTGCTGCAGGTGCGAGCCAGCCAGTGAGCGAAGAGCGTGCCGCTGAAAAGCCGGGCGCTTTGATCGCCCGGTACGGCGGACTGTTCGCTTACCTGGTCGCGCTGATGGCGGCGTTCAACTTCATGTCGCACGGCACGCAGGATCTGTACCCCAACTTCCTGCAGGACCAGCACCACTTCAAGCACTCTACCGTCGCGCTGATCGCCGCGATTTACAACATCGGTGCGATTGCGGGCGGCGTCTATTTCGGGGGACTCTCACAGCGCATCGGCAGACGCAAGGCGATTATTATCGCCGCTCTGCTGGGGCTGCCGATTATTCCGCTCTGGGCGTTCTCGCACACGGCGGCGATGCTGGCGGCCGGCGCGTTTTTGATGCAGGTGATGGTGCAGGGCGCGTGGGGCGTCATCCCGGCCCACCTGACTGAGCTTGCTCCGCCTTCGGCGCGAGGCTTGTTCACCGGACTGGCGTTCCAGTGCGGCAATTTAATCGCGTCCATAAACTTGCCGCTGCAAACCATGATCGCTGCCCGGCTCGGCGGCGACGCGCATTTGGGCGAGGCGATGGCTTGCGTGATCGGCGTCGTGCTTCTTGCGGTCGCGGGAATTACCGCGCTGGGGCGCGAGAAACTGGGGGCTGATCTGTCGGGTGAGGCGCAGCCGTTTGCGGTGTAGAGATTGCCGTTAGCTACTGGGCGTGAACAGGAACGCGGTTGTCGGAGTGAATGTGTATCGTTTGTCTTTGACCGAAAACCCCTTTTCATGCCCGTTCAGTGTATCGATTGCCCCTAAAGGAAAAATGACATCACGCGTCCAAGCGGGATCAAAAACGTTCCAGTCTCCATCGGAGCGGCGGCTCAGCACGACTAGATACTGATCCGCAGATGCGGCGCTTCCGGCGCGTACGCTCATTTTCAGCAGCACGCGCTGATGACTGCCGATCATGTGAGCTTGTAGGTAAGCGCCAATGGTTTGGCTGGTGACTACATCGCTCCCGATATAGTCGGAAGCAAGTTGACGCGAGTTAAGCAGCTCGACATCGTTGGCGCTGCTATCGGTTGCTAACATGGCACTAAGATCGTTGGG
>CAXSEA010000356.1:0-2181 GCA_964235675.1 uncultured Armatimonadales bacterium
GCCGCGCCGCTCTCGCGTTGACCGTTCTTAGCTCGGGTGCAGTCGCGGCTCTCCTGCCGCAGGCCGCGCACGCTCAGGCGGCAAACGGCATTACATTTACCTCGCTCTACTCGTTCGGCAACTATGTCGGCGACGGCACCAATCCTTATAAGGCCTTGACGGTTGGCCCGAACGGCAACTTCTACGGCGTGGACTACAACGGCGGCGTGTCCGGCGACGGCTCAGTCTTCGAGATTACCTCGGCCGGCACGGAGAGCACGCTCTACTCATTCAGCGGCTCCACTGGCGAAAACCCGAGAGCCTCACTGTTTCTTGGCTCCGACGGCAGCCTATACGGCACCACCGAAAACGGCGGAGTCTCCGGCGACGGCACTGTTTTCAAGTTCGATCCCACGACAAACACCGTGACCACGCTGCACTCTTTCAGCGGCACCGACGGCATCGACCCCACTTCGTCAATCGTATTTGATAATTCGGGCGATCTTTACGGCACGTGCGACTTTGGCGGCGCGAATGGCGAAGGCGATGTCTACGAGCTAAATTCAACCTTTACCGTGCTCCACTCGTTCGCCGGTGCGGACGGCCAGCATCCCATCAGCGGCGTTGTACTCGGCAGTGACGGCAATCTCTACGGCACCGCGCTGAACGGCCCGCAAAGCAGCGGCGAGGTGTACCAGGTCACTCCAAGCGGCACACTGACCGTCTTGTACGCTTTCAGTGGCAATGACGGCTCGGACCCTGAAGCGACGCTCACCCTCGCCAGCGACGGCGACTTCTACGGAACCACGACCGCCGGCGGCGCGAACGGCGACGGCACCGTGTTTAAGGTTTCCACCACCGGAACGCTGAACACGCTTTATTCGTTCAGCGGAACCACCGACGGAGCCAATCCCTACGGCCCGCTGCTGCAAATGCAAAACGGCGGGTTTTACGGCACAACGCGCTACGGCGGCCCGAACAATACTGGCACAATCTTCCAAATATCCACCGCCGGCAAGTTGAGCACGCTCTACTCCTTCAGCGCCGACCCCAACGGCATCACCGACGATACCACCGGCAACAGTGACGGCGCTTACCCGTTCTGCTCGCTTCTGATAGGCACCGGCGGCGCGGTGTACGGCACCACTAACGGCGGCGGCGCGACCAACGACGGCACGGTATTCAAGATCACCGGCGCAGTCGGCTCCGGCGTGCGCTTCGACTTCAATGGCGACGGCCATGCCGATTTTCCGTTCTACAATAACAGCACCGGCCAAGTCTCGGTTTGGGACATGGACGATACTACCGTCCTGAGCTACGGCGGCGACGCCTACGCGTCGGTAGATCCGTCCAGCGGCTGGATTCCGGTCACCGCTCCCAGCGCCAATGGCGACGGCTACCCTGACCTCATGTGGTGGAACAGGATGACCGGCGAGTTGTCCTTGTGGACGCTGCAAAATACCACGGTGAAGCAGTTCGGCGACGACTTCGCCACTGTCCCGAATACAAACTGGCAGCCGGTCGCGGTCGGCGACGACGTCAACCCGACTTATAACCTGGTATTCCAGAACATGAGCACCGGCGATATCTCGGTTTGGGAAATGAACAACCAGTCTGTTGTCCAGTTCGGCGGCACCCTTTCCAGCCTTGGGCCGAACTCGCCCTGGCAGATTGTCGGCGCGCCCGACCTCGACGGCGACGGCAAGTCCGACCTGCTGTTCTACAACACCCAGACCGGCGAAGTCTCCTACTGGAGCTGCGATCTGAGCAACAACACGGTTCTCGCCTACCATGGCGACATCGCCCAGGTGCCCGACCTCAACCAGCACCTAATCGGTGCCGAGGACCTCAACGGCGACGGCTACGCTGACTTGATTTGGCGCGACCAAACCACCGGCGTCATCTCCCGCTGGCTGATGCAAGGAACCACCGTCGAGCAATACAGCCCGGCAATCGCCCAGGTCACCAACCTGAGCTGGCGCCCTGATCCTATCCGCTAATGGATAGCGAGTAAGTGAAAAAAGCCGACTGGAATCGCGTAAAGCGATTCCAGTCGGCTTTTTTGTGGAACAACTACAGCGTGTGGAAGCTAGTGGCAATTTCAGAGAATGTATCATCGTTGACGCTGTTGCGGCAGCGCAAACCTTATATCAAATCGTTTTGACACCGCCCGTTTGTGGTAAGTTGGCGTCATGCATGGCA
>CAXSEA010000357.1:0-2173 GCA_964235675.1 uncultured Armatimonadales bacterium
CTCCCCCAACCCCTCCTTGGAAAGGAGGGGAGTTCAATCAGCGGGTTCCACGCTGCGTCTGGCGGCTTGGAGCGCGGCGGTCTGCTTGCTGACGGTCGGGCCGGGGGCGTTTCCGTGGGAGCTGTGCCGCGTCGGGGGCGAAGCGCTGATTGCGGCGGTGTTTGCAGGGCACTTAATCGGCGCGGCTCGGGCGGGGAAGATGTCGCAATTTTTTGCTTGGCGCGGCGCGTGGAACCGGCTGGCGCTGGGATGGGTCGGGGTCGCAGTCGCGTCGGCGGCGTGGAGCTACGCGACGGGATGGGGGCCGCATTCGCCATATCCGACGATTCTGTATAACGGCGGATGGTCCGGGCCGCTGCGGCAGCTCGCCGATACTCTGGTGGCGGTGATGGGCTACTTTGCCGTGTCGTCGGACGTGAAAGAAGAGTCGCCGATGCGACCTCTCGCGCCGATTTTGCTGGCCGGGGGCGCGGCGCTGGCGCTGTGCGGCGTGGAAGCGGCGCGCAACACACTGCTGGGCACCAGCGACCCGCGCCTGGAGGCGACGTTTACCAATCCTAATCTGCTGGGCGCGTTTTTGTGCATCGCGCTGCCGATCAGCGCCGGAATCGCAATTGACGGGGCGTTTAGCCGCGCGGCGCGGGCTGCGTCGGGACTACTGGCGACTGGTTTGTGCGCGGCGCTGTGGCTCAGCGGCTCGCGCGGGGCTTTGCTCGGCTGCGCAGTCGGATTGAGCTTTCTGGCCGCTTACCGATTTACGCGGAAAATCAAGGCCGCCGTGGCCCACGATCCGATGACGCGGCTGCGTCTGGCACCTGCCGGCGCGGTAATTCTGCTAATGGTTTGCCTTCCCGCACTGAGCCATTTTTCCAGGCATTTCTCGACAAGCGGGGGCGCTCACGGTGCGAGCGACGATCAGCGTCGGGTGGCGTGGCGCGGGGCGGAATTGATCATTCGCGCGCACCCTGTAACCGGTCTCGGGCTGGGCAGCTATCCGGCGGCTCTGGGCGCATTGCGGCTTTCCCAGGTGAACCCGGAGACGCCGTCGGGCTTGCCGCTGATTCCGGCGATGCATCTGCACGCGCACGATCTCGTGCTGGAGTTCTGGGCGGAGCGCGGAGCGCCGGGCCTGCTGCTCGCGTGCGGCTTGATCGGCCTCACGTTCGCCACGGCCCTGCGCTGCCTGAGATGGCGCTCCTCCAGCGCCGTTCCTGGAATTGTCCCGGTCGCCTGCGCCGCGCTGCTGGCGACGCTCACGCAGAATATCGCCGACTACACTCTATGGTACGCGCCTCTGCTGATCGTCTTCTGGCAATTACCCTCGCTAATGACGCATCGCCAAATTGCCGATAATCGGTGAAAGTGCCGGGGATTTTCCAGAGCGCTCCCAAGCCGCGCGGCTTTTTTTCACGCTGAAATCTCGCCTGCGCGAGATTTCAGAAGTTGCTTATCCGCGCTTGTTTAGGAAACTCCGCTTCGTTCAGTATCTCGCTGGATCGCGATAGCGATGCGGCGCGTAAAAAAAGGCCCAGCGGCCTGAGAGCGTTTCCGCTTCTTCAAGCGCCATGAAAACAGTTTTGCCGCAGCAGCGCATGTCAAAGTCCTTTCGCCACCAGGCAAATCATGGCTTCTCGTTTATCGAAGTCATATTTTGCATGATGGTCTTTTTAGCGATGGCGCTGATTTTCGGGATGGTGTATCCGCTCGCCACCAGCGCCTCGCGCAGCGCGACGACTTACGATCAATCCATCTCCCTGGCGCAGCACAAGATCGATCAGCTGCGGGGCTTCAACTGGAACGGGCAGACCATGGCGACCGCCAGCGGGTGCAGCACGCTTTCCGCGAAGCTGGTCAGCTATGGACTCGCCGACAGCTGCAGCGGGACAGGGCCGATCACGTGCAGCTTCGCGACTGTGGATAACGTGGTGGCGAACGGGACGACGGCCACATCGGGATTGCTTCCGGCCGGATCGACGGCGACTTTCACGCTGACCGCCGTCTCCGGGGTTCCATCGGGCCAGGCCTATAGCGCATCGGTGGCGCTTGCGTGGACGGGTGGAGGGATACCAGCGGGATCGCTGACAATGCCGGCCGTAATCACGCAGCTTAATCCTTAGCGGGTGTAGAAAAACCCGGCTTCTAACCCTACTGACCTATCCGTCACTCACGTGAC
>CAXSEA010000358.1:0-2129 GCA_964235675.1 uncultured Armatimonadales bacterium
GCAACGCCGCTGCCGCCGCGATGCCGTATTGTCTCCGGCGAGCTGATTGTCGATTCATCTTTATTTCGCAGCTTTCAGTACCTCGCGGCGCTGGCGGTCATTGCAGGCATGCTGGGCTACGCGATACCGTTTCTGCTCCCCGCCGGGATTTTTACGACTCTGTTCTTTAGCCTTGTTATCGTGATTCCTTGCCTTGGGCTTTGGCGAGAGTCCGTGTGGCGCTTGTACCGCTTTGATCTGCGGCGACGCTTCTACTGGAGGACTTTCTTCGCCGCGCCTTTCTTTCAGCGCAAAACGCTCGATACCGACGGCATCGCGGGTATTTACGCAAGCCCCGACAGCATTTGGATCGTGCGCCGCTCGTCGCCCAAGCGGAATGCGAGGCTCGCCACAGTCGGCGTGAACGTTCCTGCCGCCACCGCCGAGCAATGGGCGGTAAATATAGGCGAAGCGCTCGGGGTGCCGGCGGGCTACGAATTTCTCGCGCAGTTTCCGCGGCGCAATCCGCGCTACTCCCGCTACGATTCCGAGCGGATCGCGTTCCGTAAGCATCCATTCCAGCGGCTGGTCGCGGCTGTATTCAGCAAAGCGTTTGCGGTAGCGTCGCTGGTTGCGAGCGGAGTGGTCAGCTTCGCGCTGGTACGGCATGCTTATCTGCCGGTGCACCTACATTTCGCCTTAAGCACCAATAGTGACGGGTTTATTCTCAGCGTAGTGGCGCTGCTGCTTCTGTATGTGGCGGGGCCACAAGACCTCGCCTTCGATTTGAACAGCCGGACCTACACGCTCTCGATTGGGCTGCTTTACTTCGCTCAGACCCGTACCGGCGGCATCGATCAAGATTTAGACTCGATCGCCGTTCTCACGTCCGATAAGAACGGCTCCCCGCGCTCGAAGTATTCTCGCACTCCCCAGCGGCAAGTCCATACCATCATCGCGCGCTGGAAAAACGGAACGAGGACAGCGCTCGGCACGTTTTCCAGCCGGGGCGAAGCGCTCGCCCACGCCCAGCGTCTGGCCGTGGACCTGTCAGTCGCTTTCAACGGCAAACTGCTGATCGGCCCATGGAATCCGTTTAGCCGATAGCAGGGCGCGAGTATAATGCGTCCCCATGATGCACTTGCTCGCACGGGTTTTTCCGTACCACTATTGGCTGAACCAGATTCCGACGCTTCGGGACACGCTTCTTGAAATCGGGCGGGTGCTGCTGATCTATTGGATCGGCAAGTACCTAATCAATATTGTCGCACTGCGGACGGCGGACACGATGATTGCCGGGCCGCAGCGCCTCGGATTGCTGCAAGCGTCGGCGGAGCAGGCCCGCGTGCGGACAATCATCGGTTTGATCCGCAGCGTCGGCATCTACGTCCTCTTTTTCGTCTGCGGCATCCTAATGCTCCGCGCGCTCAACCTTGACGCCGTCTCGGTGGTCACCAGCGCGTCGGTGGCGGGTATCGCCGTCGGCCTCGGAGCGCAGAAGCTATTCAAAGACGTGATCTCTGGTTTTTTCATTATATTGGAAGCGCAGTATGACGTCGGCGATTATGTCACGATCAATAATACGGTCACCGGCAAAATCGAGGAGATGGGCATGCGCATCGTGAAAGTCCGAGACGATGCCGGCAGAATTATTATCATGTCCAACGGCGACATCACCCAGGTCTGCAATCAAAGCCGGGGAGCCGTGACAACTACTCTCGATCTTGGTATCCCACCCGGCACCGACCTCACCAAGGTGCGCGATATAATCAGCGCCGCCGGCAAGGAGCTGTTCGATCAAGAAGGCACCGCCCTCGGCCTGATCAAAGAGCCGATTCTCCTCGGCACAACTGGCGGCGACTCCACCCGCACCCTGATCCGCGCCCAGCTCCAAACCGCCCACGCAGTCGATCTCGGCGGTGCCAGCCAGGCTATCCACGACAAGCTCTACTCCAAGCTGCTGGAGGGTGGCATCACGCCTCTATAAGAGTCGCTTTCTGGCCGCTGGGCATTTTTCACATTACACTGCCGCTAGCGCGTCAGTGTAATGTGAAAAATAAAGGGTTATGGGAAATCGAAGCCAGCGTTTCGCCAACAACTCCGCCAAGCTGCCTCAGCTTGGCGGCAAACAGTCCAGGCTGAGCCTGGCC
>CAXSEA010000359.1:0-2112 GCA_964235675.1 uncultured Armatimonadales bacterium
ATGCATGCCGCTGGAATACCGTATCAGAGCGCTGCCGGAGTCCTCGTTGCCGGTATCCACCGCGAACGCGCACAACTCCGGCGCGGGCACGCTTAAAGCAAGCGGCTTTTCGCGGTCGGGATGGTACGGGCTTTCGTGGCAGGTCAGTTTTTCCGGGCAGTCCATACATTTTAGCCCAGCCGGATGATTGCCGCGAAACACCTGCTTTGAGGTCATCGCGCTCACCTGCACGGGGTGGATGCCCTGAAGCGCAAGCAGATAATTGACGTAGTCGAAATCGTGGCTCGCTTTTTGCAGGAACATGCCGCCGGTCTCGGCTTCGTCGCGGTACCAGGTCTGGTAGTAGACGCCGCCATAAGGCACGTCGCAGACGGCCTGGACATGCTGCACGTCGCCGATGCGCCCCGATTCCAAAATCTCCTTGGCGAGCTGCACCAGGGTAGACAATCGCAGCGGGAACGAGACCACCGAGCGCTCGTGGCCGACCGCCGCCATCGCCTGCAGATCGCGCAGGCTGGTGGCGACGGGCTTTTCTAAAAAGACGGCGATGCCGCGCTGCATGACTTTCACCGCCATCGCGGCATGGAGGCTGCAGCGAGTGCCGATAATAACGCCGTCGAGGGCGGCTTGGTCGAGCATTTCGTCGGCGGAGGCGTAGAACTCCGCGCCCTCGGGCGTCGCGTTTTCCTGGGCGAGCTTTGTTTGGATTGTTTCCGCCTGCGGGTCCGCGATGGCGGCGATGCGCGCCGGATAAGGTTGGCTGCACATCAGCTGCGCCATGTGGCGCGCCCTAACTCCGTAGCCGATGATACCGAGCCGAACTGGGGAAGACATAGTGGGTGCTTCTAAAGTATTGCTAGGAAAAGGTTAGGATGCGCGGCCAAGAATAGCGTCCATGGCGCGCGACGTATTGGCGACGCGCACTTCCGGATAATGCTTATAGAGCGGGATCATTTCGGCGACCAGTGGGCCGTCGTAGCCAATGACTTCGATGGCGCTCATAACTTCGGGCCAATCGACGTCTCCTTCGAGCAGATCGACAAAACCTTCAATCGTTCCGACCGCGCGGCGAAAATCCTTGAAGTGGATGCCCGCGACGCGCTTGCCGAGAATCCGCAGCCAATGCTCGGGATAGCCGTAGGGCAGCATGTTGGCGACATCCACGTAAGCGCCGATTGCCGGAGAGTTAAAGCTGTCAATAAACTGCGCCATCTCCATCGGGCTGAGCAGAAACTTGTTCCAGACGTTCTCGATGCCGAGGCGCACACCCAGCTCTTCAGCCAGTGGAACGACCTTGGCGAGTCCGTCTTTAGAGCGCTCAAACACAGTATCGTAGGCAATGACCGGGCTGTCGGCTTGGAAAAAGACGTTCACCGCGCCGGGAATGGTCAGCAGAGTTTTCGCGCCGAGCCACGACGTAATCCGCGTCATCTGTTGCAGCGCGGCCGTCGCGCGCTCGCGGTCTTCGGCACTCTCGCTCGCCAGGGCGTACTGCCAGTACAAGCCCGACGCCACGCTCGCCACCGGAAGGCCCATCGCTTCGGCTTGAGCGCGGTAAGCGAGGCACTGCTCCTCGGTCGTTTCCAGAGTCAGCGCGCCGGCCGCTCCGACACACAGCTCCACCGCCTCGTAGCCGTATTGCTTGGCCTTCGCGAGAAACGAATCGACTGGAACGGCTCCGTCGAAGCCGCCGGGAAACGACCAGTAGTTGATGGATTTCAGAAGCATGGATGACCTGTCGCCTGCGTCGATGGGAAAGCGCGAAATGGAGGCGAACGGCTTCTTCAGACTTGTGGCTGAAGAAGCCGTCCGCTGGAGAGTTTACTTCAGGCTGAAAGTCGCGGCGATGTCGGGAAGGCTGCAGCCCGTTCCGGCGGCATACGGCAGATCGTATGAATCGGATGGTGTCGGGACATTGCTTGCACCAGCGGTTTGGTTGGTGCAGTCGGTTTCCGAAATATTTGTAATACCAGGCGAGACAGCGGAACCACGCAAGAACTTAGCATGATCGTCGGCCATCACATAGTTTGCGCCATCGGTATGACGACCCGTTGGAGCAGCAAAGTAAGGATAAGCGGCTGGCTGCGTACCGCGCAGATAGCCGGTCGCCAG
>CAXSEA010000360.1:0-2065 GCA_964235675.1 uncultured Armatimonadales bacterium
GAAATGAAACTTTCCCTTATATTTCCGCTCCTACTGTCGCTTGGAACCACTAGCGCATATGCCCAAACCGCGCCTGCTTCCGCCTCTGATCCGTTCCAACCCATCCAGTTCCTGGTCGGCTCCTGGAGCGGCGGCGGCAAAACCGATTCCGGCGCGGCGCAGGGGATGTCGAAGTTCACGGAGGAATTGCAGGGGCATGTCCTAGTGCGGCGCGACAGCAACAGCTTCGTGGGACAAAGCAAATCCGCCGCGCCCTACGAACAGATGATGATAATCGCCCCGGCGCAATCCGGCGGCTACACGGCGAGCTACTGGGACAGCATCGGGCACGACATCTCGTACAACGGCACTGTGACAAGTGTGAGCGGCATGTCGCAGGTGCAGTTCCTTTCGGCGGCATCACCCGGCGCGCCGCAGTTCCGGCTGACCTATACGCAGACCGGCGCGAAAATAATGCACGTCCGCTTCGAAATCCAACCGCCCGGCGCGACCACCTGGCACACGATTGCGGATGGCGACGACGTGAAGGTTAGAAAATAAATAAGTATTACTGTTCGGTTAGGAAGAGATAAGCGCATCCGCGGAAATCTTGAACCGAGCGCGTAAACGCCGAATCATTGAGACGCTGAGCGGCCTGCGCCCATTGAGCACTTCCGAGACACGGCTGCGGGTGCCGAGAACCGGGGCGAGGTCGGCGGGAGTCAGGTCGTGCTGCTCCATGATGTACTGGATAATGTTCGCCTGTGTCGCAGGAGGTACAGGCCAGCGTTTAGCCTCGTAGGCTTGCAGCAAAATAGCTTGAGCACGCAGACGAGCTAAGTCATGAGGATTGTCGGAATCCATTAAATGGGAGACAAGTGCTTGCGCTTCAGCTAAATCTTGATCGTTTTCAATCGCAATCAATTCGGTTTGCATCAAATGGCCTCCGCGTCAATTCTGTCATACTCGGCGTGAGACCCGAACCAGCGTATTTCAACGATGAATGCTTGATAGTTCACCTTGCAAATGAGCCGGTAATCGTTGCCTTTAATGTTAAACACGACGCGACTCGATTTCAAAATGCTTGCTTTGGAATGCGCCGCTATGACATCCTGCGGCACAGCCCACTCGGCGGCTAAAGTGAGGTCGTTCCAAGCACGATATGAAGAGGTAGCAGCTTTGATTCCTGGATTGCTCACGTGACTAGCCAGATACGTAGCGGGAATATCTTGCCGCACAATCAACATAACTAATCTTACCTTCATTTTCCCAAATGTGGAAATGAATGAATTGCACAAATAAAAGTAAACCATGACTCCACTGAACGTCCTCAATAACGGCAACAGCCATCATGGTGGCAACGGCCACAGCCACACCTACGAGCACAACCACGACGGCCTGCTTGGGCAGATTATCGACTCGGTGGAGAACGCTTTTCCGCCGCGCCAAACAGCCATGCCTGGCCCCGATGAGCCGCGCGCCCGCATGGGATTCTTTACCGATACTAGCCTCTGCATCGGCTGCAAGGCGTGCGAGGTGGCCTGCAAGCAGTGGAACCAGCTGCCGTCGGACGGCCTCGATTTCCGGGGCACCAGCTACGACAACACCCATATGCTCAACGCCACCACCTGGCGGCATGTGGCGTTCAAAGAGAAGTTCGGCCCGGACTCGTCGCGCTGGCTGATGGCGAGCGACGTCTGCAAGCACTGCGAGGAAGCTCCCTGCCAGCAGTCGTGCCCGACCGGGGCCATCGTCTACAACGAGTACGGCGACGTCTATGTCCAAAACGACATCTGCAACGGCTGCGCCTACTGCATCATCAACTGCCCGTTCGGAGTGCTGGGCCGCGCCGACGAGGACGGCCACGCCCATAAATGCACCCTCTGCTACGACCGCCAAAAAATCGGCGAGGTGCCCGCCTGCGCTAAAGCCTGCCCGACATCGTCGATCCAGTTCGGCCCAGTGGACGAGCTCACCGACCGCGCCCGCGCCCGTGTGGAAGAATTGCACGGTCAGGGCAACACCGACGCCTACCTCTACGGCGACAAGCCCATGGGCGACTACTCCCGCCTGAACTCGTTCTTCC
>CAXSEA010000361.1:0-2031 GCA_964235675.1 uncultured Armatimonadales bacterium
TATTTAAGATGTCCTAGAAGATGGCTGTAGACTTTTCCTTCCCTACAGGGAAGGTGGCCTGAAAGGCCGGATGGGTTCTTCCATCCCCACTTCAGCTACCAGCGGCAGATGGTCCGACGCCGGCGTTTGCACCACTCGCAAACTCATGACTCGGCCTACCCCGGCCGCCAGCACAAAGTCGATTTGCACGTCCGGGTGGCTGCTGGGAAATGTCAAGATCGTCTCGCGGTCCATTTCTCCCGCGCTGAATCCACCCTCGGAAATAAGTCGTGACAGTTCCGGCGAATGCGCCGGGGCGTTGAAGTCGCCGCACATGACGACCATACTCGTCTTGTCGCGCTGTACCAGGCGCTGAGTCTCCCTGACCGCGACCTGCGCCTGGCTCATGCGCTGCGCCGATGTCAGCCCCCAATGGCTGCATAAGACATGCACGTCCACACCGTTCCATTCCACCGAGGCTTTCATCAGCTTGCGCGGCTCGCCGCGCGATGGCATTCGCTTATTCCACGTGGAATAAAATTTCTTCTTAGATAAAATTGCGTTGCCGAACCGGGGCAGCGGCCAAAAGCCAAGCGCTGGTCCAAACTGAGCGTGCATGCCGAGCATGTCGCCGAGCCATTCGGCCTGCGGCAAACGACGCGAGCGGGACATGCCCGCCTCGATCTCCTGCAGGCAGACGATGTCGGCATCGATATCCTGCAGCACTCCGGCGATTCGGCGCAAATCGACTTTGTCGTCGATGCCGCGCGCGTGGCGGATGTTGTAAGTCACGACGCGGAGCGTGCTGGAGGAGGGCGCCGGAGCATCGGACGATTGCTGAGAATTGGGTATTTGCATGAGTACCGATTCAAAAAAGATTCACAATAGAAGCGCGCCGCATGCATTCGCCATTCAGCCGATGCGGCGCGGGAGAGTAATACGCTTTGATTGCAGAAGTCCTGTCAGTGGGAACCGAGCTGCTGCTCGGACAGACTATAGATACCAACGCCGCCGCGCTTTCCAAAACGCTTTCCGCCTTGGGAATTAATTTATACTACCGCGCCACGGTCGGCGACAACCCCGGACGCCTCCGCGATGCGCTGCAGGCGGCCTTCTCTCGCGCCGACGTGGTAATTACAATCGGCGGCCTGGGGCCGACCATGGACGATCTCACTAAAGAGACTGTGTGCAGCGTCCTGGGCGTGGAGACCGCGGTGGACGCCGAGCAAGATGCGCGGCTGCACGAGATCGCCGAGCGACGCGGCTTCAACGTGCCGCCGTCATTTTACAAACAGGCCGTGCTGCCGGTCGCTGGGCAGGGACGCGCCGTGCCGAACCCCAACGGCACCGCGCCGGGCGTTTGGGCTGAGATGGACGGCAAGATCGCTGTCTGCCTGCCAGGGCCGCCCAACGAGTTTTTGCCGATGGTGGAGCAGTCCGTCGCGCCCTGGCTTGCCGAGCGGATGGGCGGGGCGCGGACAGTGATTAAGTCGCAGACGCTGCGGATCATCGGTGTCGGCGAGTCGGTCGCGGAAGACACGGTCAAAGACCTGATGAACTCCGACAACCCCACAGTCGCGCCTTACGCGAAGCTGGGCGAGTGCCATTTGCGCGTTACCGCCCGCGCCGAATCAGATGAAGCCGCTCTGGCAATTATCGCTCCCATAGAAGCCGAAATCCGGCGACGCCTCGGGGATGCGGTATACGGCGTCAACAACGAAACACTGGAATACGCCTGCGTGCAGTTGCTGAAGCAGGCTTCGGCGCATGTCGCCACCGCCGAATCTTGCACGGGCGGTTTGGTGGCGCAGCGCATCACCGGCATTCCCAGCGCATCCGATGTCTTCGATATGGGCTTTGTTACTTACTCCAACCGCGCCAAGCAGCAGTTGGTCGGCGTGCCCGGCGAACTGCTCGCCCAATTCGGCGCGGTCAGCGAGGAAGTCGCACGCGCGATGGCGGATGGCGCGCGCACCGCTGCCAGTTCGGAGTACGGCATCGGCATCACCGGCATCGCCGGACCGGGCGGAGGCAGTGACGAGAAGCCGGTCG
>CAXSEA010000362.1:0-2013 GCA_964235675.1 uncultured Armatimonadales bacterium
GCCCTGTTCACCCTCAATAGTCCGTCCGGCATCAACGCCGATACTGATTTTGAGACATACAAATACCGCCTCGGCGCCTAGCCAACTCTACGATTGCCGTAAGCGTTTCACCCGGCGCGGCGGAAGGTACGATAAGGCAAATGCCATCCGAGCCTTCCACCGCGCCCTCTTTTTCTTCGCCCGACAGTGCCCAGCCAGTTCGTGGCAACGCCGAAGTGGCGGCGCGCTTCACCGAGCTGGCCGATTCCCTGGAACTGATGGGCGAAAACACCTTCAAGGTGCGCGCCTACCGCAACGCCGCCCGCTTGCTCGAAGAATTGCCGGAACCCATCGCGCTGGTCGCCGCCGAGAACCGCCTGGACGCTCTCACCGGCTTCGGCGAGGCAATCCAGGCTAAAACCCGCGACATACTCGCCACCGGCACTACCAAAGCCCTCGACGCCGCCCGCACCCAGGTGCCGTCCACCTTACTGGAGCTTGTCGGCCTGCCTGGAGTCGGTTCAAAGACTGTCCGGCAGCTCCACCAAAGCTTAGGGGTCGATTCGCTGGCCGCGCTGGAGCAGGCTATCGAAGAGCAGCGTGTCCGCGCGCTTCCCGGCTTCGGCGAAAAGACCGAGGCCAAGCTCAAAGAAGCCATCGAGCGCCACCGACGCTATTCCAAGCGCCTGCTTCTTTCCGACGCCCGCGCTCTCGGCAAATCCCTAATCGACGCGCTCGCCGCTCGTCCCGAAATCGACAAAATCGCTCAGGCCGGCAGCGCGAGGCGCGGTGTGGAAACAATCGGCGACATCGACATCGTCGCGACTTCCACCGACCCTTACGCCACGATGCAAGCCTTCGCCGCTCTACCGCAAGTGGCGCGAGTTCTCGCGCAGGGCGACAAATCCACCCGCCTGATCTTGAACAACGGTTTCGAGGCCGACCTAAAGCTTGCCGCGCCCGGTGAATTCGGCCCGCTGCTGCATCATTTCACCGGCTCCAAGCCGCACAACATACGCCTCCGGGATCTGGCCGAGCAGCGCGGCCTGAAAATCAACGAGTACGGCGTCTTTCAACTCTCCGACGGCAAGCGCCTGGCCTCCGGCGACGACGAGCTCGCCGTCTACGCTGCCCTTGGCCTCCCGCCCATTCCCGCGACGCTCCGCGAGGACTGCGGCGAAATCGAAGCGGCGCAGGCAAACACCCTGCCGCGTTTGATCCAAATCGCCGACATACGCGGCGATCTGCACGCCCACACCGAAGCCAGCGACGGTTCAGCCACTATCGAGCAGATGGCGCGCGCGGCCCAGGCGCGCGGCTATGCCTACTGCGCTATCACCGACCACTCGCAAAGCCTCACCGTCGCCGGCGGCCTTACGCCCGAGCGCCTGCGCGAGCAGATTAAAGCCGTCCGCGACACCAGCCAGCGCCTCGGCTTCACTATTCTCGCCGGCGCGGAATGCGATATCAAATCCGACGGCTCCATGGACTTCCCCGACGACCTCCTCGCCGAGCTGGATTTCGTCATCGGCTCCGTCCACTCCCGCTTCAGCCAGCCCGAGGATGTCATGACCGCCCGCATCATCCGCGCCCTCGAAAACCCGAACGTGGACATGATCGCCCATCCCACCGGACGCCTGCTCAACCAGCGCGACCCCTACGCCGTCAACATGGAAGCCGTGATCGAAGCCGCCGCGCGGACTCAAACAGCCCTGGAAATCAACTCCTGGCCGGAGCGCCAAGATTTAAACGATATCCACGCCCGAATGGCCTGTCAAGCCGGCGTAAAACTGATCGTCAACACCGACGCCCACGCCCCCGAGCACTACAACCTCATCGAGTACGGCATCAACGTCGCCCAACGCGCGTGGCTAGAGCCCAGCGATGTCTTGAATTCGCTGCCGTTGAATGACCTCATGGTGTGGTTGCGGCGGAACCCATCCGTCACTTCGTGACACCTTCCCGGTCGGGAAGGAAAAGTCTACAGCCAGCTACCATACCGTTTGAGACTGAGCGCCATCTTATATTTCCTTC
>CAXSEA010000363.1:0-2010 GCA_964235675.1 uncultured Armatimonadales bacterium
GTCGTCTGAACTCCCCTCCATTTCTATGGAGGGGCTGGGGGAGGTCTGGAACTCTTGGCTCATGAGCTTGATGAAGCTGCCGTGAAGCGCTCCCGACCTCCGCTAGCCCCTCCATGGAAATGGAGGGGAATCAGAAAGCACCCTAAAATAAATGCTTTTTAGGGAAGGTGGCCTGAAAGGCCGGAGAGGTACGTGTTACGCGCCTCCCGCACGCGCTCGATTGCTTCTTCCACCTGCGCCCGGTGGGCGGGGTCGTTTAGCCAGGTGCTGGCTCCGGACGAGTGCGGGAGCGGGATATATGTGACGCTTATCGGTCCCAAGCCTTCGTGGAAGGAGCGTCCGACGCACTGCTCCAGCGCGTAGCCTCGGCCTAGAAATGTGTCGATCGCCATTTTTCCGAACAGGATCATCACTTTCGGCTGCACCAGATGGAGTTGCCGGTCGAGCCAGGGGCGGCAGTTCGCCTGCTCGGCGCGTGACGGCGCGCGGTCTTTCGAGCTGCCTGGAAGACGTCCCGGAAAGCATTTGGTCAGCGCGGTCATATAGATAACGGTGCCGAAATCATCGTCGCTGAAGCCCGCCTGACGCATCCATCCCCTCAGCTTCTGCCCGGCGGGGCCGAGATACAGCTCACCGGTCGGTCCCGCCTCCCGAATGCCTGGCGCTTGCCCGACGATCATAAACGGCGCGGGGGCAACGCCCCAGACGCGCGGCGAGGCCCGCTCCAAGTGGCCGGTGCGGACGCATAGATCGCAGGCGCGGATCTCCGAGTGCAGATGCTCCAACGACGCGGCAACCGCTAGTTGTATCAATTCCTGATTCATGAATCGAGTTTACTCCTTGCTTGCTCCGGCGCGAACCTTTTTGGCTTGCGTGCGTTTTGAGCCATAACTGCGCGGAAACATCCGCCAATGACGGCGGCAAAGGATAAACAACGATGAAAGCTTACGTCCTGAACGAAAAGAACGGTCTCGATGACCTGAAACTCACCGAGATCCCCGCCCCTACTCCCGGACCGAGCGAGGTGCTGCTGAAAATGAAAGCGGCTACCTTAAACTACCGCGATTTGATGATCGCCAAGGGCCCGTACCCCCCGCCCCTTCTCAGCCAACTAATTCCGCTCTCCGACGGCGTCGGCGAAGTCACGGCGGTTGGCGCGGATGTCACGCGTTTCAAGATAGGCGACCGGGTTTGCCCCATCTTCATGCCGAACTGGATTGCCGGGCCGCCCAATCCGGGACGCCTGAGCGAAGCGCTGGGCGGCAGCGTCAATGGCGTTTTGGCGGAGCAGATGGTGGTGAGTGACTATAGCTTGGTTCACGCGCCGCTGCATCTCACCGACGAAGAAGCCGCCAGCCTGCCGTGCGCGGCGGTGACCGCGTGGCACGCGCTGGTCGTGAACGGCGGAATCAAGCCCGGCGATACGGTTCTACTGCTTGGCACCGGAGGCGTGTCGATCTTCGGCTTGCAGTTCGCCAAGCTCGCCGGGGCGCGGGTAATCATCACTTCCGGCAGCGATGAGAAGCTCGCCCGCACGAAAGAGCTTGGCGCGGACGACGGCATCAACTACAAAACCACCCCTGATTGGGACAAGGCCGTAAAAGAACTCACCGACAATGTCGGCGCGAGCCATGTCCTTGAAGTGGGAGGGCAGGAGACGTTTCCTAAATCGGTGAGCGCCGCCGCTCTTGGCGGCCATGTCGCGGTAATCGGCGGCGTTTCGGGATTCGCGGGGCAGGTGGAATCCTCGAGCGTTCTGCGCAAGTCCATGAGAATACAGGGCGTGTATGTCGGCTCCCGCGATATGTTCGAGGCGATGAACCAAGCGATTACGGTCTCGAAGCTGAAGCCGGTGGTGGATAAAACTTTTGCGTTCGACGACGCCCGCGCCGCGTACGAGATGCTGGAGTCTGGATCGCACTTCGGGAAGGTGGCGATTCGGTTCTAGCATGTCGGAGCCCATCCGTCGCTTCGCGCCACCTTCCCGGTCGGGAAGGAAATATAAGATGG
>CAXSEA010000364.1:0-2006 GCA_964235675.1 uncultured Armatimonadales bacterium
GCATCGATGAACTGGCGCGCCATCGTTTGCTGCCAATAGAACGGCAATTTGGCAAGCTCGCTACCCCAATGCATCATAACGATAACTATAGTGTTCGGCTTTTTGAAGTGCTTGATTTGTCGTAAAATTCTGGCCGCGACGCCATCCAACTTGGTAGTATTTTCACCAACAACGGTGCAATCGCCAATTACAGCAGTGCGGATGCCATCGATGTTCGTGACGTAAGGATGGTCCTGGTAGAACGCGGGCATCCGGGCAGATTGAAAATTGCGGACCGTATCGTCAAATCCTGCTTGCAAGTAATCGTGGGAGTGGTTATTGGCGAGATCAACTGCTTCTACAGAGCTGCGCGGGAAGATCGACGCGTACGTGGCATCACCTTTGAAGTGCCATTGCTTATTGGCGGTAAGGCTAGCCTGAGTGAGTGTGCATTCGAAGTTGATTATGGAAAGATTGTCGCTTCTAAACCAATTTTGGACGAGTGCGAAGGGATAGTTGGGCTGTTGGGAATGGCGGTATATAGCGGGAAAACGGTTTGCGCCAGCATCGCCGTTGACGCTGCCAAACGTGCAGTCGCCGGCAAACGAGACGATGACACCGGGTGACTTGGCGTTGGAGGAAGTTACCGTGGCCAGGACGAGCAACAGCGCCACGCCGAGAGTGCAAATGATTGAAGCAATGACTTTAGTAACGTGTTGCACGAGATGAAGCTCAGAGTAATTGGAAGCTAAGGGTTTGTTTGCGGCATCTAGACCTTCCTAGCTCTTCCTTTCCAAAAAGGGGAAATGCCGATAGCAGCCGACAGGGAGTGTTCTAGGCTACCTCAAACAACCCGCTCTGCATGATCCGCACTGGCGGGGCGATTCCTAGGTGCTCGTAGGCGGCGCGGGAGGCGATTCGGCCTCGGGCGGTTCGTTGGAGGAAGCCTTGTTGGAGTAGGAACGGTTCGTAGACGTCTTCGATGGTGTCGCGTTCTTCGGACAAGGTGGCGCAGAGGGTTTCGATGCCGGCGGGGCCGCCGTCGTATTTTTCGATCAGGGCGCGAAGATAGCGGCGGTCGGTGGTGTCGAGGCCTTGCTGGTCGACGTCGAGGAGGGTGAGAGCGCCGTCGGCGACTTCGTCGGTGATGACGCCGTCGGCTTCCACCTGGGCGTAGTCGCGGACTCGGCGCAGGAGGCGGTTGGCGATTCGGGGCGTGCCTCGGGAGCGGCGGGCGATTTCCATCGCGCCGCGCTCGTCGATGTCCACGGCCATGATTTGCGCCGAGCGGGTGATGATTTTTTGGAGGGCGTCGGCGTCGTAGAACTCGTAGTTCAAGGTGATGCCGAAGCGGTCGCGCAGAGGCGACGAAAGCAGGCCGACGCGGGTGGTCGCGCCGACCAAGGTGAACTTCGGCAGCTCGATTTTTATGGAGCGCGCCGAGGGGCCCTGGCCGATCATGACGTCCACCTGGTAATCCTCCATTGCGGGGTAGAGAATCTCTTCGACTAAGCGGTTGAGGCGGTGGATTTCGTCAATGAAAAGCACGGTGCCTTCCTCCAGGTTGGTGAGGATAGCGACCAGGTCGCCGGCTTTCTCAATAGCGGGGCCGGAGGTGGAACGGACGGACGCGCTCATTTCGTTGGCGACGATATGGGCGGTGCTGGTCTTGCCGAGTCCGGGCGGGCCGTACAAAAGGACGTGGTCGAGCGGCTCGGAGCGACGCCTAGCGGCTTCCATGAACATGCCGAGCTGGCGCTTGAGCTTGGGCTGGCCGATAAACTCGCGCAGCAGGCGCGGGCGCAGGCTGAGCTCGGAGTCGTCTTCCTCGGGGAGCAGTTCGGCGGAGATCATGCGGTCGATTGGCATATAAGAACCCTATCCGCCCTCTCGGGCACCTTCCCTGAAAGGGAAGGAAGTGTTTACAGTGCTTTTATGGTCTATTATACCCGAACATTTGTTTGCTAACTAAGAACCCATCCGGCCTTTCAGGCCACCTTCCCTGGAGGGAAGGAAAAGTCTACAGC